>NZ_JACJDW010000031.1:0-43432 GCF_014163745.1 Pseudoalteromonas sp. SR44-2
GCGTGAGCAGGACGCGGAAGCTTTGCTCGGTTTTTACTTAGCCCACTAGGTTACAAATCTCGCGCCGCGATTAAATAGCCCCTAGTTTGAACAAATTTTAATCCGCAAAGTTCAACAGACCCTAATAATATGAGTAATTTATTGAAACGTCATAACATTGGTCGTTTGTGGGTAATATCCATCAGCCATCACAATGTACGGCAATAAATTACTTAACCATTTTTGTTGTACGCTTTGGCTGTAATTTAAGTAAAGCTTACCTTCGTGAATATAAAATGCTTCTGGGTCTATCCCTACAGCATTCCCCTCATCAGCCATTGCATAAGCGCACCAGCCACCGTATTGCGGAGCATAACGCTTTGGGTTTTCTGCAAATGCCGTTTTGTTTTCTTCACTCGAAAAGTGCCAGTCGGCACCTAAGTAACTAAACGTATATTTGTCGCTGCCTTTAACGGCTTTATTTTGGGTAAAATAAGCAACACTGTCGTACCCTTTAATAGCCGTGTTATTAAACCAACCCGTGTTTACAGCATCATCCTTTGCGTTTGCCGCACCGCTTATTAACAGTGTGCTAAGCATTATTAAAGCAACTATGTACTTAATCATATTTTACCCTTTTATTTACTCAAAATTTTATGCCAATTAAATATGGCAGGCTTAGTGAGTAAGAAAGGCAAAGTGCAAAAATGATTTCAGTTAATGCTTAATTATTTAACGTTTAGTAATTAAGTAAGTAGTAAAACTTACTCTACTCTTAGCCAATATTGGTTTCGGTAAAAAAAGCCAATGTAACCGCGCACTTCGAGCTTTTTACCTTCATCTTGCGGGGTTAATTGTAAGGTGTAGGTTTTACCATTTGTTGGATCGAGTATTTCTCCGTCTCCCCAGGTGCCATCATCTTGTGCTTTTACATCAGTGATTATAGTCATTCCTAAAATAGGCTGATTTTTTAGCTCATCATCACACTTACTGCATATATCGTTTTGTTTTGCAGGGTTAAGAATGGTTTCAACTTTGCCGCTTAAAGTACCGTTGGTTTGGCTAATACGTACATACGACTTAGCTTGGTTTGTATCCTCATCAATTGTTTTCCAAAGGCCTACAGGCGTAATAGCAGCAAACACACCTTGGCTTGCAAAAATGGTGGTTGTTAACGTGCTAAGTAATGCTAATTTATTTAACTTTTTCATTGTGTTGCCTTTTAAATTAAGTGGCCAATGGCTAAATCATATCAGGTGATTTATAAACACACTATTAAAGCGCTGTACATAAAATAAAAAACTAAAAGAAAAAACCTAAACTAATAATCATTAGTTTAGGTTTAAGGGGCAGTAGCATAAAAAAAGTTACGTATTACCTCACTTTAAAAACAACATCCCCTATTTTTAGATTTGAATATTCAGGCTCAACTAAAGATAATTCGTTATTATCAATCATGCTTTTAAGGTATCTAATCTCTTCAGGATTTTCGACATTCATATACCTTGAGCGCCACTTACCCATGTCGAATAACCAGAAATATGCGGATATATTTTCATTACTTTCGTCAATCACTATAAAATCGAGTTCATCATCTTTGTTTAAATCCATGCCAATGAAATAGTAAGTATGTTCTTTTAAAGAGTTACGATCGTAAAAATGTTGTTCAGAAAATACTGCCTCTATTAAACCTTGAGGTATTAGCGCTTGTGATGGCCAAAATACACTGCGCTCAATAAAATCATCGACTGTGTGTTCAAGCGTTAAAGCAAACTCATTATTTACATACATCCTATCGATGATAGCGTATTGCTCTGGGTGACTCGTTTCAATTTTCTGTTTTAATAACTGCATAGCTAAATAACCTTGGCGACCTAAGCTGTGCTCAAAATAGTAATAGTCAAACTTTTCTATTGTTACTTTATTTGCATTTAAACGCGCTATTTGGCTGTTTGTAGATAAGCTTTGAAAATTTAATAAAGGGGAGTTAACAGCAAGCATACTAACGAGCACCACCCACCCCATCACAATATTTATTTTGCTAAGCGGCTCTAGCCAATTGTCTCGCTTTGTTATAATTCCAACAAGATAACTAAACGAAAAACACGCCAATAAAAACCAAATTAAAATGCCCCAACAACGATCTACTGTTAGCCCATGCTGCTCTACCCGTAAGTAAATTCCATAGGCAGAAATAACACTATAAACTGGAAGTAACGCAACGCTTATAAAAACGAGTCGGTGCAAGAGCATGTGATAAGGGCGAACTGATGAGTCATCTTTATAAACAGTGTTAACAAAAAACAACGTGAGCACCTGCAGCCACATTACTAATAAACTGCCACTTCCGGTCTCCCATAATTTATTGAGTCCGGTAAAAGGAAGTGTTGCTAAAAAACCGAGAGAAATAACTGATAAAACAGGCAATAAAAACTTAATTAAAGTTTGTAGTAAAAAAGCGATATTATCTTCAATGTTCAAAAGCTTTCTAAATATGACACTCGCAAAGGCAAATGCGAGCGTTAAGGTTGGGATCCAAAACCATTCATTTCTTAGTAGCTCAGAGAAAAATTCTATATCTAAAATATCAAATAAAGCCGCACCTAAATTTAGAATTCCCCAAAAAATAAGTACAAACAGCCAACATTCTCCAAATATTATAAAATTACGCCAAGAGAGCTTAAATAAACGACTGTAACTAATATTTTCTGAGCTACCAAATTGTTGTATGTACATAAGGCCTTTAAAGCCAGCTATTAAACTAGTAAAAATAAAAACTGACATTAAAGTGTTATTACTTACGTACTCTTGAGGCTCTTGCTGAAAGCCAACATACGCCCCCAATAAAGATAACAACAAGGAAAAAGGAAGGATTAAAAGCAACGACGTTTTTATATTATTTTTATTAACGGTCATTAGCATTAATAAAGGAAAGCTCATAGAAAATGTAATAAGTGAGACTAACCATGTAGGGCTTGTTGCTGGCCACACATTATTTTCTATACTGCTATACAAAAGGGTAAGAGCAATAGCCTGTAATACGGCAAGTATAATTATAAAAGATTTTGGTAACTGACTATCCATATCTGTTCTCAACAATGGTTTTAGTCAGTTTGCGTTATTCGTTCCTATTTTACAATTGCTTCACATTTTCAAATAAAATGCTTTGCACAGAGCTATATAATCAGCGGTGTAGGTATTATCTAAGTTTCTAATACACAGGGTTGATGATTCTAAATCGCTTTTTACGTAGCTAAATGTCATTAAACTGCGGCTAATCTCTTTATTGGCCGTGGCTTTTACTTGGCAATGAGCATTTAAATAAAGCCCATTTTGAGTAGCAAGCTCTATAAATAATGCGCCTTCAACGCTTGGGAGTATTAAGCTAAAGCGAGAGCGGCTATGGCTTAAGCGTTTAAAGGCATTTATTAACTCTTTAAAACTTAAGCCGTCGGTATGGCGTGCGGTATTACGTGCAGCATTATCGCCTTTTAAACTGTGATTAAAATACGGTGGATTAGAGATAACAACATCAAATTTAACTTCACTACTAAAGCTTTGAATAGTTTGGTGCTTAATACTTATTGTTGGCCACGGACTATTAGCTACATTTTGTAATGCTTGGGTATAGGCGCTTTCGTCAATTTCTACCGCAGTTATATCAAGCTCATTACTGCGCTGCTTACACATTAATGCTAGTAAGCCGGTGCCTGTGCCTATATCAAGTAATGACTTTGCACCGCTTAAATTAGCCCATGCGCCAAGCAAAATGCCATCGGTAGAAACTTTCATTGCACAGTGGTCGTGTTCAACTTTAAATTGTTTAAATACAAAACCAGACATTTTTTCACCTTTTCATTCACCAAGCGCAGCATAGCGCGTATAATCAGGGTAATTGTCCCTTATTTTAGACACTCTATGCAATTTTCTGAATTTGATCTTGATAACAAGCTACTCGATGCCATTAATAAAATGGGCTACGAGACGCCAACCAGCATTCAACAACAAGCTATTCCTGAAGCACTACAGGGGCGCGATATTTTAGCATCTGCGCCTACTGGTACAGGTAAAACAGCGGCATTTTTAATTCCGGCTATTCAGTACTTACTGGATTTCCCACGTCGTGATCCTGGTTTTGCGCGCGTCCTCGTTATGACCCCGACTCGTGAGTTGGCTTATCAAATTCATGAACAATGTGAACTGCTAGCTAAACGCACACACCTAAAAATTGGTGTAGTAACAGGCGGTATTAACTACGGCACGCATAAAGAAATTTTCGAAAAAAATAACGATATTTTAATCGCCACACCAGGTCGATTAATGGAATACCTAGAAACCGAAAACTTTCATGCTGAACACGTAGAAATGCTTATTATCGATGAAGCAGATCGCATGTTAGACATGGGTTTCAAAAAAGAAATGAGCCGTATTTGTGACGAAGCTAAAAATCGTCGCCAATGTTTTTTATTCTCAGCAACACTCGAAGGTGACAGCGTAGAAAGGTTTGCTGAAAAAACATTAAACGACCCTGCACTGCTTGAAGCTGATTCGTCACGTAAAGAAAAAGCTAAAATTCACCAGTGGGTACATTTAGCCGATGACTATCATCACAAACTAGAGCTTTTAGTAAATACCTTAAATGGTCCAGACGTGACTAAAGCAATTGTGTTTGTTAAAACCCGTGAGCGTTTAGAAACACTGATTGGCGAGCTAACCAATAATGGCGTTAAAGCAGCTTGGTTACGCGGCGAAATGCCACAAGACAAACGTATGAAAGCCATGGAAAACTTCCACAGTGGCAAAACACGTATCTTAATTGCTACCGACGTAGCTGCACGTGGTATTGACGTATCTGACATTAGCCACGTTATTAACTTTGATATGCCGCGCACTGCCGACGTATACGTACACCGTATTGGTCGTACTGGCCGTGCTGGTAAAAAAGGGATTGCAATATCATTAGTTGAAGCACACGACATTGGTATTTTGTATAAAGTAGAGCGCTACGTTGAACAAAAACTAAAACGCCGTGTAATTAAAGGTGTTGAGCCACAGCATAAAGAAGCTAAGCCTCCGGCTAAAAAGCGTAAAGATCCAGTAAAAATGAAAGCCAAGAAAAAGGCCAAGGTTAAAAAGAAAAAGTAACCTAACATATTTTTATTCTAAGCCGACTTTTGTCGGCTTTTTTAATGCAAGCCTTACAGGCTCTGGTGTTTGTACCTGTTACATATGTAACCCAAGCATGTAACTCATACTCATTTAAATGTAATTTTTGCCCACCTTAATTCCCACTTAATAAAATTACCTTATATTTCATAGCGTTAATATTGGCACCGAAATTGTAACTACAAAGATAACCTAGCCGATGGAATTTCCATTTTGTGGCTGCACTATTCACCGTAATGTAAGGATTAAGTTATGAACCGCTTCAAGTTAACTATCGCTTTAGTATCATTTTGTTGTTTATTTTTATTAGCTTGCGCTACAAAGGTAAGTGCAGCAACCAACATGGCCGTAGTAAGCAGTGTAGCCACTCAACCTAACCTACAACAAACTATCACCAATACCCTACGAACTAACCCTAACCTGGCGTTAAGTGATATTCGTGTGCAGGTAAAAAATGGTGAAGTAGATTTATACGGTGAAGCACAAACTGGTTTTCAGCGCGCACTAGCTCAAAAGTTTTTAGAAAATATAGATGGGGTTAAAATCATTCGTAACAAAATTAGCGTTATTTAATACGCACCACAAAACCTATTTGTATAACTAATTCATAAGCGCGGCTTGTTACTCCAACACAAGCTGCGCTTTTTTATATTCTTTTTAAGGCAAGTTTTACAGCTGTGAAAAAGATAAAATAAAGCCTAAGCAATACGATTATTCCTCACCCTAAAGCGATAGCTCACACTTATACTTTAGAAGATAGATTTAGAATTGATGCTAGCGTGTTTGTCTTTGCTCTTTTAACCCTTAAGTTAACCCAATTGATACTGAAAAAGCTTACACACATTCTTTAGCCGACCTAACTGGCTTAAAAAAGATGATTTATTTAGTTATTGAAATAGATGAGAGCGTTATTTCAGAGTGTGCGGCAAGGCAGTAAAAAAATCGTTGGGTAAACACTACTTTTACTTGTTAATACTCCCATGGCCAAACGCAACTAATCAGAATTGATATTCAATAAACACAAAACTAGGTATTTAAACTTTTAGCTAATAATCCGTTTATAAAAAAAGCGCATTTTTACTCTGTAAAAATGCGCTATTGGTAAGTAACTATTTCCCAATGCTTTTGCCTAATGAGTTTTAACTAAATTACTCACTTTGGCTAGAGTCAGCACCGTCGCTACTGTCTTTATTGGATGACTGCTGGCTTATTTTATCGCTTATCATGGCATCAAGTTTTTCACCCCCTTTAATGCCAAAGTCGAGCGTACGAATTGGGAAAGGAATACTAATATCAGCTTCGTCTAATGCTTGCTTAACGGCAACAACACCTTTGTGGCGTACCGTCATAAAGTCAGGCTCGCCTGGGTATTTAATCCAAAACCACACCAGTAAGTTAATACTGCTGTCGCCAAAACCTTCGGCGTATACGGCGGTTTCGTCTTTGCGTATTACAAAGTCAAATTCGTTAATTTTATCGACTATAACGTCTTTTGCTTTTTCTATGTCGTCACCGTACGAAATGCCCACTGGCACTTCTATGCGCCTAACACCTAAAGTGGTGTAATTTTTGAGTATATTTCTAAATAAGACTTTGTTTGGCACCAGTATTAATTGCCCGTAAAAGCTCTCTATTAGTGTGTTACGTAGGTTTATAGAATGTATTGAACCAAACACATCATCGGTTTCTATTACGTCACCTGTTTTAAATGGCTTACGTACACCCATTGCTATACCTGCAATTAGGTTTTCGGTCATGTCTTGAAACGCAAAACCAATGGCTAAACCCACAATACCCGCACCAGCAAGTAACGAAGTAACAGTGCCTTTTAAGCCAACAAAATCGAGCGCTATAAATAAACCTATGCACAACACAATAACTTTAAATATTGACGCCATTAAATCGGCAATTTGCGTTGAATCGAGAGAGCGGCGCAACACGTTTTTCATCAGCTTGCCAGCAAAGCGCGCCAATATTGAAAATACTATGGCAATTACAATTGCCACTATAAAATTAGGGATATGGCTGATAACAACATCAAACCACCCTCCGAGCTTTTCCTCTATTAGTTTTTCGGCTTCGCCAACTGACGGAATACTGATCATTTTGTTTGCACCTATTTAATTAATAATCTCATTAATATTAGATATAGTTGCAAATATAACGCCAGTATCAAAAAAGCCATGCAATGCATGGCTTTTCAATTGTTTATTTAAGCTTATGAGCTAATTTTGTTCGTCACGCATAAATACCGGCTCAAGCTCTTTAACTGTTGCCTCAGGGCTAAAGTAATAACCCGCCACAGTAAACTCTTTAAGCTGACTTAATTGCGTTACTTTATTTTCGATAATGTAGCGCGCCATCATGCCGCGTGCTTTTTTAGCGTAAAAGCTAATTACCTTGTATTGACCGTTTTTACAGTCTTTAAAGTGTGGGGTAATAATTTGTGCATTCAATGCTTTTTTATCTACCGCTTTAAAGTATTCGTTTGAAGCAAGGTTAACTAAGTATTGCGCGTCTTGTGCTTTTAATACTTCGTTTAGTTTGTTCGCTATTACGCTGCCCCAAAACTCGTATAAGTTTTTGCCACGCGAGTTTTCAAGCTTGGTGCCCATTTCAAGACGGTAAGCTTGCATTAAATCAAGTGGTTTTAATAAGCCGTATAAGCCAGAAAGGATACGTAAATGGTTTTGTGCGTAATCAAGCTCGCTAGCTTTAAGCGTGCTTGCATCTAAACCGCCGTATACATCGCCATTAAAGGCAAGCACTGCTTGTTTAGCATTACTTTGTGTAAACGGCTGTGCCCACTCACTAAAGCGTGCTGCGTTAAGCCCAGATAGCTTATCGCTAATTTTCATTAAACTGCCAATTTGCGCTGGTGTTAGTTCACGGCATACTTTCATGAGCTCTTCGCTGTGCTCTAGTAATTCAGGCTGAGTGAACTTGTCTGTTGCGGGTGGCGTTTCGTAATCAAGATTTTTTGCAGGTGAAATAACAGTGATCATAGTTAGCTATTGACTTGTAATTTATTTAGTGTCAATTTCAACATTAAATGAAACGAAAAGCACGTTTTGTTTAAATAAATCCTCTCTTAATGACCCATGCATTGCCGTTTTTCTATTGATAAGGACATAAGACCTATCAAGCATTGTCACACTGTTGCAGTATGGATTGTATATATTAAGAGTGATTAGATTTTTCTTTTAACTTGCTTGGAATGAGGAAAGCAAATGACTTCAGCTCTACAAAGGCTAAAACAACATTCATCTATCGTAGCCGACACTGGTGATATTGAAGCTATTAAAAAGCATCAACCAGAAGATGCAACTACAAACCCGTCGCTTTTATTAAAAGCGAGCGAGATTGAAGCATATAAGCCTTACCTAGATAAAGCTTGGAGCTATGCAAAAGAAACCGAGCAAGAGCCAGCTAAACAACTTGAACTAGCATGTGATTACTTTGCTGTGTTACTTGGTAAAGAAATTAGTGAGATTGTACCTGGTTATATTTCTACTGAAGTAGATGCACGCCTTTCGTTTAATACGCAAGCGACTATTGATAAAGCACATACTCTACTTAGCCTTTACGAAAAAGAAGGTGTAAGCAAAGATAAAATTTTAATCAAAGTAGCGTCTACGTGGGAAGGTATTAAAGCCGCTGAGCAACTAGAAAAAGAAGGTACTAAATGTAACCTTACTTTATTATTTAGCGATGCCCAAGCTCGCGCATGTGCCGATGCAAACGTATTTCTAATTTCGCCATTTGTAGGGCGTATTTTAGATTGGCACGTTGCTAACGGTATGGAAAAACCAACCGATCCGCTACAAGATCCAGGTGTTCAGTCTGTACGCAGCATTTTTGAATTTTACAAACGCCATGACTACAAAACAGTTGTGATGGGTGCAAGTTTCCGTAATACAGGCGAAATTATTGCTCTTACTGGTTGCGACAAGCTAACAATTAGCCCTAATCTTTTAGAAGATTTAGGTAACCTTGAAGGCGCACAGGAATACTTGCTAGAAACAGATATTCCTAAAGAGCCAAAACCAGAGCCACTTACAGAAGCACAGTTCCGTTGGTTACATAACCAAGATGCTATGGCTACTGAAAAACTAGCTGAAGGCATTCGCTCTTTTGCTGATGCACAAGAACAACTAGAGGCGCGCTTTAAAGCAATGTAATTTGCTATAATCGTGTTTTAAAAACGTCGCAATAGCGGCGTTTTTTTATACCTAAAATACGCTACCTCTGTATATAATCTTCATATCGACTTCATATAATCCTCGTATAAACCTTCATCAATTAATCACACTTATGCAACATAACTGTCACTTTTTTATTCTATTTTAACTAGGCCTGTGGTATAGGTATTCTTGAGGTCAATAAAATCAATAGGAGAAGTTCATGGATAGCCTAAACGATATATTAGAGATATTAGAAGGACCAGATACAACAAGGAAAACCTCTCAGAAAAATAAAAAAAGAAAATGGCGTGAAATAGAAGCAATAAAAGACAAACAGCGCCTACGTAAAGAACTACAAGAACTAGACTACTTTACAGACAGTATTGCAATTGAAGAGCTCGACTTTTAATTCAATACGCCCCAACTAAACAAAAAGGCTTCCGATATATGGAAGCCTTTTTTAATGGTTTAAACAATTTGAGTTCTTTGGAATAAATTAGATTTGCCAGTTAATTGGCTTATCTTTTTGGGCTTGCAATAACTCATTCGTTTGTGAGAAATGCTTACAACCAAAAAAGCCTCTATGCGCTGAAAGTGGCGATGGGTGCGGCCCCTTTAAAACATGATGGCGAGCGCTATCTATGCCTTTACCTTTTTTTTGTGCATGTGCACCCCATAAAATAAATACCACACCTTCGCAGTGCTTATTAATATGGGCAATTACATTATCGGTAAATTGCTCCCACCCTAAATGCTTATGTGAATGCGCTTGCCCTTGCTCAACGGTCAATACTGTATTGAGTAAAAACACGCCCTGATCTGCCCAGCTTTGCAGGTAACCATGCTCAGGAATAATAAACCCGCTGATGTCGACAGCTAACTCTTTGTACATATTTTTAAGCGACGGCGGCAGCTTTTTTACATCAGGCAACACCGAAAAACACAAGCCATGCGCTTGTCCTTCTCCGTGGTATGGGTCTTGTCCTAAAATTACAACGCGGATGTCATTAAGTGCTGTGGCATCAAAAGCACTAAAAACTTGAGCTTCAGGCGGGTAAACAGCAACACCTTCATTGCGACGATTAGCCACATACTCTAACGTTTGCTGCATGTAAGTTTGTTGTAATTCACTTTCTAAAAATGTAGCCCAATTGCTCATTGTGTACTCTTAATCTGTTTACGTGATGCGTCTATTTTATCACACATATCCGCGAGTCCATCTAGCATGCGCGGGGTAAAACGATGTAATAAATCGGCATTTACGCTAATAAATTGATCATTTTTAACTGCTGGTACTTCTGGCCACTTTTGCCAATTAACAACCGGCTGTGGTGTTTTTGATTTTTCATCAGGGATAATAATAACTTGTGGCTTAGTAACAATGACATTTTCGATACTAATTTGCGGGTAATCTGTAACGCTCTGTGCAAATACATTACTTACATGGCATGTTTCAATCAGTTGGCTTATCCACGTATTTTTACTTACTGTCATCATGGGCTCAGCCCATAACTGATAAAATCCGGTAATATTTTTTTTATCTTGCTGGCTTTTAACAATCGCGTTTAGTTTTTGTGTAAATGCATTTGCCGCTTGTTGGCTTTGCTCAATATTCCCTGTAAATTCACCAAAAGTAAGTAACTCGTCGGCTACACCAGCGATTGTGGTGGGATTACTCAAATACACTTTTATACCTAAACGCTCTATTTGGGCTAAATCTTCGCTTTGGTTTCCGCTTTTCCACGCAATAACTAAGTCGGGTTTAAGCGCCAATACTTTTTCAAGCGAGATGCCGTAATAACCCCCTATGCGCTCAATACTTTGGGCTTCACTTGGGTAGTCGGCGTAATCAACCGTGCCCACAATATTATCGCCCGCCCCGATGGCAAATAGGTTTTCGACTATATGTGGTGCAAGCGCGATTATTCGCAGTTTTTTAGAATCATTAGCCTGCTCTGCAAGTGCACTGCCCGATACACTAAAAAGCAGCACCCCAATAAAAAACGCTTTAAACATTAGTAATCAAAGCCTTCTAGCGCTTTTATGCCTGAGTCGAATGCGTGTTTTACATTACGCACTTCACTTACTGTGTCGGCAAGGTCGGTTAAAGTACGATGCGCTGCACGCCCTGTAATAATAACTGACTGCATTGGTGGGCGGTTATTAAGGGCTGTTACTACTTCATCTAAATCAACGTAGCCGTATGTCACCATATACGTAAGCTCATCTAGTAATACTAAATCAATACTGCTATCTGCAAGCATACGTTTTGACTCTTGCCATGTTGCTTGGGCGGCTGCGGTATCGGCTTCTTTATTTTGCGTATCCCAGGTAAAACCGGTGTTCATTACAACAAACTCAACGCCTGCACCTTGTAATAAATTACGCTCGCCACATTCCCATGTACCTTTAATATATTGGCAAACGGCTGCTTTTTTACCATGCCCTACGCAGCGTGCTACAACGCCAAAACCCGAGGTTGATTTACCTTTACCATTGCCGGTAATTACCTGAAAAATACCTTTTACGTCTTGTGCTGCAGCAACACGTGCATCCACTTGTGCTTTTACTTTTTGTTGGCGCTGCTTGTGCTTATCGTTGTTTTGTTCAGTCATTATTGTGTCCTTCATAAATCGAGATAATTTGCTGTATGTTTAAATGCGTTTCGCACATGGTTGCTAATCGTTCTAACTGCTGCTCGCGATGAGTGGCAATACTAATTGGGTTAATTGAGGCGCTTGGTTTTACCCATTTTAAAATTTGCGATGTAGCATCGGCTTCATCAAATAAGCCATGTAAATAAGTGCCCGCAATGGCGTTATCATCGCTAATAAAGCCATCGAACATAAAACCATGTGGGTGGCTTTTATCAAAGGTTAAAAATGGCTTATTAAGCGCTGCACCTTGGCTAATCCCTGCATGTATTTCGTAACCACTACAGGGTGTTGATTGGTTATTTAAAAGCAGTGTAGCGGTTATTTTAGTTAATACTTTTTGTGTTGTTAGCGTGGTTTCAAAATCGCACAGAGCAAGCCCATTTACTTGCTTTAATGATGACTCAATACCCTCGGGATCGTTGAGCGTATTGCCCAGCATTTGCATGCCGCCACAAATGCCAAGTACTTTACCACCATAGCGTAAGTGGCGTTTAATTTGAGTGTCCCAGCCTTCATTTTTCAAAAAGGTTAAATCGCCCAGCACGTTTTTACTGCCTGGGAGAATTATCAGATCAACGTCTGGGATCGTTTGCGTATGGCGCACATAATTTATATTAATGTTTGGATGCAAACGCAGTGCATCAAAATCGGTGTGGTTACTAATGTGGGGAACAAGTAGCACTGCAATATTAATTGTGGCGTTGGTTACATTATTATCAATTGCGACGGCGTCTTCGGCATCAAGCGCAAGATCGTGCAAATAAGGTAATACGCCAAGTACGGGTTTGTTTGTGTATTCTTCAAGCCAATCAAGCCCGCCTTGCAGCAAACCTATATCGCCTCTAAAGCGGTTTATAACAAAGCCTTTTACGCGCGCCTGTTCTGACTCGCTTAACAACGCAAGCGTACCTACCAAA
This sequence comes from Pseudoalteromonas sp. SR44-2, assembly GCF_014163745.1. Taxonomy (NCBI): domain Bacteria; kingdom Pseudomonadati; phylum Pseudomonadota; class Gammaproteobacteria; order Alteromonadales; family Pseudoalteromonadaceae; genus Pseudoalteromonas; species Pseudoalteromonas sp. SR44-2. The sequence continues at coordinate 12,904 of NZ_JACJDW010000031.1, forward strand.
TGTGCAAACACACCACCTTTATCAATATCGGCAATAATAATGACAGGGCAATCTACCTCTTCGGCGTAACCCATATTGGCAATATCGTTTTCACGCAGGTTTATTTCAGCAGGGCTCCCCGCTCCTTCAACAAGGAGTAATTCAAAGCGTTTAGCTAAGCGGTTATGTGAGGTAATTACTGCATCCATCGCTACTTTTTTATAGTCATGATATTTGCCAGCTTCCATATTACTAATGGCTTTTCCGTGAATAATCACTTGTGCGCCCGTGTCGCTATTAGGCTTAAGTAATATAGGATTAAAGTCTATTTCGGGCTCTACTTTAGCTGCTATTGCTTGCAAAGCTTGCGCACGACCAATTTCGCCGCCATCTTTTGTTACTGCGCTATTAAGTGCCATATTTTGTGGTTTAAAAGGCGCAACCTTTACCCCTCGCTTAGCAAACACCCTGCAAAGGGCAGCAACTAAAGTGCTTTTACCAGCATCTGATGTAGTGCCTTGCACCATTAAGGTTTTCATGGAATTACACCCTTCGCTTTCTAAAAAACAATAAACTTAGAAAGAACACGCTACCAATAGCTGCAGTAATAACACCTACAGGCAGTTCTTGGTTTTTCAGCAATGAGCGCGAAAGTACATCAACCCACACCATAAATGTACCGCCCACCAAGCTGGTTACCAGTAAGCCAGCGATGGTGCCTTGGGATATAAAAAAGCGCACAATATGCGGCACCATTAATCCGACAAACCCAATACCACCACACATAGCCACCAGCACAGCGGTAATTAATGAGCTTAAAACCAGCATAAGTATTCTAAAGCGCTGGACTCTAACACCTAATGTAATTGCGCTTTCATCGCCCAGTAACATAGCATTTAGCTGCCTTCTAAAGCTCAGCATTACAAACGTACACAATGTAATTACCAATAAAGGCAACCAAAGCGTAGCCCACTGCGCACGCGAAAAGCTGCCCAGTGTCCAAAATAAAATAGCGGCTACCGCCTGAGGGTCGCTCCAATAAAGCAACAAGCTGGTAAATGCACTAAATAAAAACGACAGAGCAACACCAGCTAATAACATTGATTCTACCTGTGCACTTTGCTGCCTACCTGCAATAAGTATTAATAAACTCATGGCGAGTAAGCTACCCAGCAATGCTGCTGCCGATAACATAAAACCTGCGCTAATACCTGCTAATGCCATAAGTAACACCACGCCAAATGAGGCACCCGACGATATACCAAATAAGTAAGGATCGGCTAAAGGGTTACGCGTTACCGTTTGTAAAATAAGCCCCGCAATTGCTAAGCCAGAGCCTGCTAAAAAGGCGAGTAATGTGCGTGGCATTCTTAGTTCAAAAATAATACGCGTATTAAAAGACGCATCATTTGAGAGCAAAAAACTATTAAGTACGTCTTGAAGTGAGGTCTCTGCTGCGCCAAAACTAAGTGCTGCAAATAAGCTAAATAAAGCAGCTGCAGCACTGATAAATAGCGCAAGTGATTGGCGAGTATTAACTGCGCTCATATTATTCGTAACCATAAAAGTAAGTGATATGAGGGATGCTATTTCCCGACTTCGATATTTGCGGGTGGTTATTTACTTGGGCGCAAACACCAAAAACGTCGCCTAGCATGTTTTCGGTTAATACCTCACTTGGCGTGCCTGTATGTGTAATTTCACCTTTTTTAATAACCACTAGTTCATCGCACATTGCAGAGGCTAGGTTTAAATCATGAAACGATGCAAACACCGTTACACCCAACGATTTAGCAAGTTCCATTACCTGTATTTGGTATTTAACATCTAAATGGCTAGTTGGTTCGTCCATTATTAACAGTTGAGGTTGCTGGACTATGGCGCGGGCTATCAAGGCACGTTGCTTTTCACCGCCTGAGAGCGATTCAAAGCTTTGATCGCTATGATCTGCCAACCCTACGGTATTGATAGCTTGAATAATTGTTTGTTTATCAATGTTAGTTATTGAGCTAAATACCGATTTATGAGGCGTTAGCCCAAGCGCAATAACATCAAATACGCTTAAGTTAAATTGCGACGGGGTTTCTTGAAGTACCACAGCGACTTGCTTTGCATAATTTTCACTTTTAAGTTGCCAAATATCGTGATTATTAAAAGTAATTTGCCCTGATGTTGGCCGGTTAAAACGGTATAAACAACGCAGCAAACTCGACTTACCCGCCCCATTTGGGCCAATTAAACCAACAAATTTACCTGGCGATATTTGCAAATTAATATCATTTAAAATGCTTTTATTGGCAATCCCCCACGAAACATTTTTAACGTTAAGTAAAGGCGTGTTTAGCGCTGATTTAGTGTGCAACAGTGAGTCCTTGGTAGGCGTGAACTCACTAACAATACAGCTAACAATAACTAGTGTATTAATAAAAAATGAGTAAACCCGCTCGTTAAAAAATTATACCAATCTATTTAGATATAGAACCTATTAAGCGATAAATTTAATTCGTTAAATTGTTCAAATATTTATGCTGATTGGTATTGCTCATTTGTATCTGACTTAAAGCGTTGTACTAATTACAGTTACGGGAATAGTTGAGGACTCGCACCTCATTCCAAATGAAGCTCTATTATGGGCGGCTAAGTAAATAATTTAAAGCAAAAAAACCGCACTCAAAAGAGCGCGGTTAAAAAGGGAGTGTTTAAACTAATTTAGCGAATAGTTAAAACTTGTATTCCATACCTAAGCCTACGTAGTCTTGGTCAACGTTGTTGTCCATATCGAAGCTTGAGTAAAAGCCAAATACTTTAATGTTTTTATTTAATTTGTGATCAAGACCAACTGATATTGCTGACTTATCGTCGCTGTCGTCAAAATCCATGTCTTGGTATTGCACTTTAAATGTGTTGTTACCCATGCTGTAAGCTGCATTTAATAGGTAACCATCCGCTTCTGCGCTGCCGTCAACTTTTTCTTGTGTTTGGTACATTGCACCTAACTTAAATTTTTCAACTTTACCTTGGATTGATGCACGTACTACATCGTAGCCATTTACTTCACTATCGGCTGCGATAGAGGCGTATACTGCGCTCTTTTTAAGTGCCACGTCGCCGTAAGTAACCGCCATTGAGTAACCGTTATCAGCGTCTACATCATCTTCAGCTACAAAAGTAGCAAGTACTTTAAAACCTTCGTATGAGTTTGATGAATAACTAACAGTATTCCCTAAACGGTTTTCACCTTTAAATACATTTTTAATATCGCCTTCAAGGTCGTTAAACAAGTCTAACTTACCTTGAGATTGTTTAAGCGCAGTATCGTTACGACCAATAACCACTTGGCCAAACGCACCTTTTAAACCAACGTATTGGTTACGCGCAGAAATATTGTCGTCGTTATCGCCTTTTGAATCAGCATCAGACACATCAACTTGAAACTCAAACTTATATACCGCTTCTAAACTATCATTTATTTTTTCAGAACCTTTAACACCAAGACGAGATGCATTACTTTTTATCTCAGTAAAAGATCCTTCGCCGTCATCAGATGATTGCACTGTTACATTCGCTTTACCGTAAATGTCTACATCGGCAAGTGCATTGAAAGATAAACCACTTAATAGTGCTAAGCATAAGCTCGATTTTACAAATTTCATGTTATTTCCTTGGATAATCACAAAAGACTAATTTTTAAAACTGCTGCATTTTGTCACCGCTAAATGACAGTAATATTACAACGGAAATATTAATGTCTTTTTTTATTAATAAAAATGCATTAAATTTGAAATCAAAATAACATGAAAGCCTAATAAACGGCCGAACTTACTTACTTTTCTTTAATGACAAGCTTGGGGTCATTTGCGATAGTAAATTAACTAAGGTTTCTATTAACTCTTTTTGCTCGTTGTCTCTGTGATACGCTATAAACACGTCTCGCGAGGTATTTTCTACATCTTTAACATGAAACAGTTCACCTTTTTCTAAATGCCCTTCTACCAATACTTGAGGTATAAATGCACTGCCGCCACATTGCAGTATTAAATCAAGTGCAATACGTCCTGTGCTGGTTCTAAAATAAGGCGGTGTTTTACCGGTAAACTGACGCGCATGCCAAAGTGAGAAAGTAGTTCCCCAATCAACATATACATACTGATTATCAAAAAAGTTTTCGTTCGTTGCAGTGTCGTATCCGCTTACGGGAATGATTGGCAACTCACAGATTCGCTCTACCACTAGCTCGTCTACTTTTGGTGGATCAAACAATATTGCCAAATCAAGCGTGCGTTCTAATAACAGCCGAGTGCTTTCTTGTTGAGCTTTAACTTCTGCGACTAATGACACGCCCGGCATCGCCGATACAATATTTGTTATACCAAACTGTAAAAAAGCATCCCAAATATTAGGCGTTCCTGCTAAGCTAATTTGCTTATGCATATTATCGGCAAGCGCAACATCCACTTTGGCGCGTTGCATGCCCGTAATAATCATTTGTGCATGGGGTAATAAGCGCTCGCCAGGTGCTGTAAGTTGAATGTTATTACGCTGGCGAATAAACAAATTAACACCAAGCCCTTGCTCTAATTGGCGAATTCTAAAGCTCACTGCAGACTGCGTAATATAAAGGTTTTCGGCCGCTTTACCAAAGTGACGCGTACGCACTACCTCAACGAATGTTTTTAATAAATCGATATCCAATTTTTTATCCTCACGATAAAAATAATTTGTTTAATAAATTGCCAAACTTGCATCATACTTCAGCTAATTACTAAGGTATGAGGATAAAGCTATGAGCAATAACATTTCATTACTACGCCAAGCATTTGTTAGCCAACGTCAATTTTATGATGATCAAAACTTTCCACGAGGCTTTAGCCGCAGCGGAAACTTCACCTTATTAGAAGCCAGCATACTTGAACAACACGGAGTTGTTTTAAAAGGCTTATACAGTAAAACAATTGAGCCGCAAAACGAACACCAAGAACAGTTTGTAGCAGTCGTAACTGGCTCACAAGAACCTACCAACCCAATCGAACGAGCTTGGGTAAAATACTTAAAACTAACGACCTGCAAAACTAAGTTTCATACTTTATTTGGCCGTTCAAAAATGTCGAGCCCGGCGCCGATTAGCCAAGAGTATTATTCAGAAGCGGATAATCTGTAAGTATTTAAGTTATTTGCTTTTTTGCGTTTTAACAGTTACAACTTGTATAAGCAAATATTTTTGCAAAATATATATAGGGTTGTTCCGTGACGCGAAAAATACTAATAGTTGAAGATACACCTGCCATGGCGCGAGTGCAAAAGCACATCGCGCTTAAGGCTGGTTATGAAGTTGATATAGCTGAGTCATTAGCGCAAACAAAAGAGCTTATAAGTAAAAATAGCTATTTTTGCGCTGTAGTTGACTTCATATTACCTGATGCCCCATTAGGTGAGGCAATACCTTGTACTATTAATGCAGACATTCCAACTATTGTAATGACGGGCAATATTGATAAAAAAACTCGCGACACTGTAGAAAAATACCCAATCATCGATTACATCATTAAAGAAAATAAACAAGCTTATCAGTACCTCGAAAAACAGTTACAGCGCCTGCCTCGCAACGAAAATGTAAAAGTACTCGTTGTTGACGACTCTAAATCGACCCGACGATACATTTGTAGTTTGTTAGTGCGCCATAAGTATCAAATTATTGAAGCGCAAGACGGACAAGAAGCGTTAAACCTGCTTGAAGCTTCACCTGATATTTCAGTTATTATTACTGATAATGAAATGCCCAATATGAATGGCGATGAACTATGTAGCGAGATTCGCCGCTTATATAGCAATGATGAAAAAGCTATTATTGGTATCTCGGGTTCTGACTCTGTAGGGCTTTCTAGTTTATTTTTAAAAAATGGCGCAAACGATTATTTGCACAAACCTTTTAATAGCGAAGAGTTTTACTGCAGGCTTAGTCAAAACGTCGATATGTTAGACCTTATAGCCACCATAAGACGACAAGCCAACACGGATTATTTAACTAATTTACCAAATCGTCGTTACTTTTTTGAAGAAGCTGAAAAATCATTAAAGCAAATAAAACATACTAAAGGTGACGGTGCTTTAGCTATGCTTGATATTGATCACTTTAAATCAATTAACGATACATACGGACACGATGTTGGCGACGAAGTATTAAAAGGGCTCTCTATTTGCTTCAGTAAATACTTTAAAAAGCACTTAGTAGCGCGCTTAGGTGGTGAAGAGTTTGCAGTTTATTTTATAGATGCAGATAAACAAGAAGCCCTTAAACGCCTTGAAGGCTTTAGGTATTTTATAGAAATGAATAGCCAAGAGTTTAGTAAAGCTAAAATAAAATTCACCATTTCTATTGGCTTTGCAAACGGGCCTGTTTATCAAATTGATGAACTTTTAAAACAGGCCGACTTAAAGCTTTACGACGCTAAAGAATCTGGTCGTAATAAAATAGTTAGTTAACCATTTTATTAGTTAATTATACTTCTGCGGCTGTAATAGCCGCTTTTTTACGTTTGCGTGATTGATGGTAAGAGTCCCAACTAAAAATAGCCAGTGCACTCCAAATACATGCAAATGTTACTACACGCTCTGCATCAAACACTTCACCATAAAACACCACAGCTAGTATAAACATTAAGCTTGGCCCAATGTATTGAAAAAAGCCAAGTGTAGTATATTGCAAACGCTTAGCTGCACCGGTAAAACACAGCAGTGGTAATGTAGTTACAATACCTGCACTAATCAGTAGTACATTAGTATGCCAATCATTAGCTGGCAGGCTTGATGTTGCTGTAGGCACCATTAACCACCAATAAATAAGTGCGACAGGCAGTAATATAAGTGCTTCGAGTAAAATGCCAGGCAAGGCTTCAACCGGTAACTTTTTACGTAATAAACCATAAAGTGCAAATGATATAGCCAGTGAAAAGGCAACTACCGGAAACGAGCCAAAACTAATTAGCTGCAGCACTACACCGCTAAAGGCAAGGGCTACTGCTACGCCTTGGAACTTACGCAGGCGTTCGCCTAAAAAAAGCATACCCAGTAATACATTTAAAAGAGGATTTATGTAATAGCCCAAGCTTGCATCAAGCATGTGGTTATTATTTATAGCCCATATAAATAAACCCCAATTAAACCCAAGCAGTGCAGAGGTGATAACAAGCATAAGCAAAAGCTTAGGTTGAACGATAATGCGTTTAATTTTACCCCAATACCGTAAAACACTTACTACCAATACTAAAAACACAACCGACCAAATAACCCGATGCATTAAAATTTCAAAAGCAGAAACATGCTGAATCAACTTAAAGTATATTGGCGCAAGGCCCCACATTAAAAAAGCAAGACAAGCAAAAATAGCACCTTTACGCTGCTCAGTATCAATCGACATAATACACACTTAGTGATTTAAAAGGCCGCTAGTTTACTTGCCATACGCGTTTTATCCAACTAAATACGTGCCGGTTCCAAAAGCAATTTGAACAGACTGTTCGTTATGTAATTCCATTCTGCATACACATACTTTATTACCTGAACGAATAAGTGTTGCGCTGGCAGTAAAGCTCTCTCCTTTACCAGGGCGCAAATAATCAGTACGTAAGTCGATAGTCCCAAGCGTGGCTAATTTTGTTTGCACGCTTGTAATATCTAAATCGGTGAGTTTATCAATTACACTTGCTGCAGCGAGCATACCGCCTACATTATCAAGTACGGCTGAAATAACACCACCATGGAGTATTTTTTGCGCAGGATTACCAATGAGTACATCCTGCCACGGGAACGTAATTTTGGCCTGTTCAGGGCTTAACGACTCAACCGATATTTTTAAAAACTGGTTAAACGGCATGCCATTCACAAATAACGCACCTACTTGTTCAATTAACATTTCTTTATTCATTATTATTCTCTATGTCAAAACAGGTAAGATGAGTAAAACATACATAGTGTAAAACTACGAGACTCCACTTAAATAATTTATCAAGTAACTCAGCTAAAGACATCTCACTAAAAAACCACTAAAATACCCGCCAATGAATACATCAACTCCACCTTCTAGCACCCTTGTGCGTAAACCCGAAACTGTCCTCAAACAAGTGTTTGGCTACAGTGAATTTCGCGACGGTCAAAAAGCAGTTATTGATGCCGCTATTAACGGCCAAGATTCGCTTGTATTACTTCCTACTGGCGGCGGAAAATCGGTGTGCTACCAAATCCCTGCTTTAGTACTCGAAGGCGTAACTATTGTTATATCTCCGCTTATATCGCTAATGCAAGATCAGGTAACGCAACTGCAAGCTCTTGGGGTAAAAGCCGCTTACGTTAATAACAGCTTAGCACGAGAAGAACAGCAATTGGTGTATCAACAGCTTCATCAGGGGCAAATTAAGCTCTTATATGTGGCGCCTGAAAAAGTATTACAACACGAATTTTTAGAGCGTTTATCGCATTTAAATGTGAGTTTATTTGCCATTGACGAAGCGCACTGTGTGTCGCATTGGGGTCATGACTTTAGACCTCATTACTTTCGCTTAAACGAATTAAAGCAACGTTTTGCACATGTCCCAATGATGGCATTAACCGCCACCGCCGATAAAGCCACACGGTTTGATATAGTTGAGCAATTAAAACTACAACAGCCTTATATTCATACTGGCAGCTTTGATCGCCCCAATATTCGTTACACCATAGAAGAAAAATTTAAACCTATGGTGCAATTGCTTCGCTACCTAAAGGAGCAAAAAAGCCAAAGCGGTATTATTTATTGCACCAGCCGTAAACGCGTAGACGACATTGCTGAAAAGCTTGCAGATGCAGGACTAAACGCTGCCGCTTATCATGCTGGTATGAGTAACGAGCAACGTCAATTTGTACAAACCGGGTTTGCCCGTGACGATATACAAATAGTGGTCGCAACCGTTGCTTTTGGCATGGGCATAAACAAGCCTAATGTGCGTTTTGTGCTGCATTACGATATTCCAAAAAGTATAGAGTCGTACTATCAAGAAACAGGTCGAGCTGGGCGAGATGGACTTGCCGCAGAAGCTATAATGTATTTTGACCCAGCAGATATTGGTCGCGTAAGGCGCTTTTTTGAAGACATAGACGACGAGCAACGCCGCCGCGTAGAAGAACAACGCTTTAACGCAATGGCAAGCTTTGCCGAAGCGCAAACATGTCGTCGTCAAATATTACTTAACTACTTTAGTGAATATCAACGCGAACCTTGTGGCAACTGCGATATTTGCTTAAATCCGCCAAAAAGCTTTGATGGTACGTTAGTCGCCCAGCAAGCACTTTCGTGTGTGTACAGAGCGGGACAACGTTTTGGACTTGGTTATATTGTTGAATTACTTCGCGGTGCAAACACGAGCCGCATCCGCGATAATAATCATCATGAGTTAAGTACCTACGGCATAGGTAAAGATAAAAGCAGTGAGTTTTGGCTCAGTATTTTACGCCAACTTATTCATCAAGGCTTACTTAGCCAAGATATAACACAAGGTGCGTCACTTAGATTAACAGAAGCCGCGCGTGTAATTTTAAAAGGTGAATACGCACTGCAATTAGCCGAGCCACGCCTGCAAGCCAAACACGTTTATCAAGATAAGTTAGCGCAATTTAATTACGACAAAAAACTCTTTGCTCGCCTGCGCGCACTTCGTAAAGAACTTGCTGATGCCGACGATGTGCCACCTTACGTAGTATTTAATGATAAAACGTTAGCCGAAATGGCGCAGCTTATGCCAACAAACGACAGTGAGTTTTTAAAGGTCTCAGGTGTTGGTTTTACTAAGTTAAATAAATACGGCGGCGAATTTTTAACGGCAATTCGACATTACCTAGCTACTAATTAAGAGCATTATGACCCAAATAGAATATGACCATACACACAAATGTATTTTGATTAATCCCATTGAGCTACCAAACGATGAAGACTTTGAGCTGTGGAGTACATTATTTTTACACTCAGACGAAGTAACACTCAACGAATATTCTGCAGGCGCTGATCGCCATCAAGTTCGCTTTACCTATAATCATCAAACCTTTAATTTAAACTATGAGCATTACAGCCAAAGCATCTGGATTAATGCCGAAGGTCATGAAGCTGAACACTTACTCGCCGCTTTAGCATTTTATTTAAGCTAGCTTTTAATGCCTAGCGCATAGGTCGCTGCAAACCAGCTGGCTATTAACAAAAGTGAATATGGGTAACAATTAATTAATTTCAAAATCCATACCTTTTACTTACATTATAATAACAATGATGTAAGCTGATATTACGATAGTCATTTGCTACGTAGCAGTAAGAGGTTTAATGGTGAGCAAGAAATGGATAGCACAATGTTGTATTAGTTTAACGGTTTTAAGCTTTTATGTGCCTAAAACGTTCGCACAACAATCTTCAATGAAAACTGATAACTGCCTTGTAGAACAGACAGATTTAAGCACAAATAAAAACCTACGCCGAGAAGTTCAAGACAAAACAACCCTCACGCACAGTAATAGTAACGCTAAAATAGCCTCAATAAAGCTCAAGCAACTTAATGTATTTAATACTGAGCTTGAAGAGGAAAATAATGCTTTATTCCGTTTTGCTAATCGCGCTCACATTCAAACAGAGCCCGATGTCATTAATAACCTTTTATTATTCTCCCCAAGTGACAAGTACGACGCTAAAAAGCTCGCAGAATCTGAGCGTTTACTTCGTAAAGAAAGCTACTTATATGATGCACAAATTAGTGCTACCGAAAACTGCGACGGCGACGTTAATGTAGAAGTGGTTACCCGTGATTTATGGACACTTTTACCTGAAGTGAACTTTAGTCGAAGCGGTGGAGAAAACAAATCGAGTATAGGCTTTAGAGAATCTAACCTGCTTGGGTGGGGTAAGCGCCTTTCTTTTTCGCGCACCACTGACAGCGATCGCAGCGGTTACTTATTTGTTTACGACGATCCGAATATTTTATCTACTCGCTACCGAGGCCGTTTAGAATACGCCGATAACAGCGACGGCAAGCGCCATTTGCTTGAGCTAACCTATCCATTTTACGCAATTGACACCCCCTTTAGTTACGGTATTTTAAGCTATTCTGAGCAGAGCGAAGAGTCACTATATAAACGCGGCGAAGAGTTTAGCGAATTTGATCAAACTACCGATTTAAACCGTGTATTTATAGGACACTCTAAAGCGCTTAATAATAATTGGACCCAGCGACTAACGTTAGGCTATACCGATGAGCAACATACCTTTGAAGCTATAGACACTACATTTGCACCACTTGCCGATGACAGAAGCTTAAGTTATCCCTTTATAAGCGGCCATTGGTTTGAAGATAACTACATAAAAGTACGCAATTTTGACAGTATATCTCGCACTGAGGATTTAAATTTAGGTTGGAATATTAAAAGCTTAATTGGCTATTCAGATGAGTCCTTAAGTAATGACGACAGCCGCGCGGTGTATTCTTTTAACTTTAAAAAAGCCCACTTTACTAACGATAATACCTTATGGCGTTTTAGTGCTGATATTGATGGCTATTGGAATAAAGAACAGAAAAAACTCGAAAACTTTATGGCCACCAGCCAAGTACAATATTATTTAAATACCAGTGAAGACCAATCTTGGTATGTTAAAGCCCGCGTGCAATACGCCAAAAACCTGACTGCTGATCAACAGCTTACTTTAGGTGGCGAAACAGGCCTGCGTGGTTACCCGATGGATTATCAACATGGCGATCGCAGCTTTTTAGTAAATCTAGAAAAGCGCTATTACTGGGAGTACGATTTACTACAACTATTTAAAGTGGGTGGCGCAGCTTTTGTAGATGTAGGCAGAGCATGGTTTAACGATGAAGATAACGGTGAAAATGCACATGTATTGAAAAATGTAGGCGTTGGTCTGCGTTTGGCACCGAGTCGCGCAAACTCAGGAACCATGATCCACATTGATATTGCCGCCCCTGTTGATAGCTACGACGATGTAGACTCAGTCCAGTGGCTAGTAAGCGTTAAAAACACTTTTTAAATAATACAAACACGTTAAACTAATACCAATTGCATTAAATTGTTATGAAAGTTCAGGACCTAATGTGGAAATAATAGAAGTTTTAGAATTGTTTGCATCACAATATAAGTTGGTTGTAACTATAATCGCTATTTTGGTTTTCCCTCTTCTATTAAAAATAACCAAAAAACTACTCGAAAAAGCGATTAAAGGCAAAGTAGATTTGCACCGAAAATACCGTGCAGAGCTTTTACTAAAAATTATACTCGCCTTTGTAGTACTGTGTTTGGTTTTAGTATTTTGGGGTATAGAGCTGCGTGGTTTATTGGTTTTAGGCTCTTCTTTATTTGCCATGTTAGGGGTAGCACTTTTTGCCGCTTGGTCATTATTGAGTAACCTCACCGCATTTTTACTGATGTTTATTCAAAACGATTGCCGCGTTGGTTATTGGGTACGAATTATTGATGGTGCGAATCATGTTGAAGGGCGCATTGTTGAAATGGGCTTAATGAATGTAGTACTTGAACATGTTGATGGGCACCGTGTAATTTACCCTAACAATTTATTTGTGACCCGTCCTGTCATGGTTTTAAATAAAGAACCAAAGCCAACGAAAACCCCTGTTATAAAGCGTATTATTGGTCCTAAAAAAACATAGTTTAAAAAATCATATTCATAAAAAACCGCAGTAGGCAAAATACCTACTGCGGTTTTTTAATGCTTAGCTAAACAGAATTTAGTTTAGCTATTAGTTATTTAGCTCAGCTGTTTTAAGCTCGTCATCTAAATCATTTATCTCATCAATAAAGTTCTCTAGTTGCTGTTCTACTAAACTATTGTCGTTTGCAAAGTAAGCAAGGTGGAATACCGCATCACCTTCATTTACCAATGGCATCGTTTGCTGACCAATAACAATACCGCCTTTAGGCGCTAAAAGCTCAAGCTCAGAATCCCCTAGAGGACTACTTATATATGCAAGCACTTGCCCTTTAGTTACATGCTCCCCTAGTGATACTTGTGCACGCACAATGCCATCAACCTCTGCACGTATCCAACTAGTAGAACCTGCAATAATAGGATCTGGTAACTTTTTAGGGCGCTTGCCACGGACCATTTTTAAATGGCGCATAACATAATCAACGCCCTGCACACCTGCCGCAATAGCGATAGGGTCAAAGCGTAGCGCTTCGCCTGCTTCATAAGTAATAACAGGTATACCTAAGTTTGCGGCTTCACTGCGTAATGAACCATTACGAAGGGATGCATTTATAACCGCCGGCGTACCAAATGCTTTAGCCATTTCAGCGGTTGCTTCATCTTCTAGATTAGCGCGAATTTGCGGTAAATTAGTACGATGAATAGCGCCAGTATGCAAATCAATAATATGAGTACAATGTACTGCCACTTGATTAAAAAACATATAAGCCATACGCCCAGCTAATGAACCACGTTCAGAACCTGGGAAGCTGCGATTCATATCGCGTCTATCTGGTAAATAACGCGATTTGTGAATAAAGCCAAACACATTCACAATAGGCACAGCGATTATTGTTCCGCGCAGTTGGCTTGGATCTATTTTAGCAAGTAACTGACGCACAACTTCTACGCCATTTAGCTCATCACCATGAATAGCCGCACACACCATAAGCACAGGGCCTTCCATTACACCGTTAACCACTTCAATAGGAATATTAAGTGGTGAATGGGTGTAAAGCTTAGCTGCTTCTAAGGCAAGCGTTTTACGCTCGCCTACGCCTACATTTTCTCCTAATAAGGAAAAAGGACGGTTAATTTTAACCTTTGCCACGTGTTGCTGTTCCTTTACTTGAGGCATTTTTTTCGATGAAATCAATTACCATACCTGCAATATCTTTGCCTGTTGCTATTTCAATGCCCTCTAAACCCGGTGATGAGTTAACTTCCATCACAAGTGGCCCACGAGATGAGCGAAGTAAATCAACTCCCGCTACATTTAAGCCCATTGATTTAGCCGCTGCTACTGCCGTTTTACGTTCCTCTGGAGTAATGCGAACTAATGTAGCGCTACCACCACGGTGAAGGTTAGAGCGGAACTCACCTTCTTGTGCTTGGCGCTTCATTGCTGCGATTACTTTGTCGCCTAGTACAAAACAACGTATGTCTGCACCACCCGCTTCTTTAATATATTCTTGAACCATAATATTGGCTTTTAAGCCCATAAACGCTTCAATAACACTTTCAGCTGCTTTGCGTGTTTCAGCAAGTACAACACCAATGCCTTGTGTGCCTTCAAGTAATTTAATTACAACAGGTGCACCGCCTACCATTTCTAGTAAGTCTTTTACGTCATCGGGTTTGCTGGCAAAACCTGTTACTGGCATACCAACGCCTTTGCGCGAAAGTAACTGAAGTGAACGTAATTTATCGCGCGAACGAGAAATAGCGACTGATTCGTTTACAGGATAAACACCCATCATTTCAAACTGACGAAGTACCGAACAGCCATAAAATGTAACCGATGCACCAATACGCGGGACAATTGCGTCAAATTCTTTTAAGTTTTCACCGCGATAGTGAATTTCTGGTTGCTCAGAGTTGATATTCATATAACAACGCAATGCATCAATCACTTTAACTTCGTGGCCGCGTGCTTCTGCTGCCTCAATTAAGCGACGTGTTGAATATAGCTTTCTGTTACGAGATAAAATACCGATTTTCATAGTTAAACCTTACGACCTAATAGTTGAGATAAAGCCGGGTCAACGACTATACGATTTTCCATGGCTGTACGCCCTAATAACATTCTAAACTTCATTGTTGCACGGCTTGTTAAAGTAAGCTCGATAGGCCAGCTATGCTCGCCTGCATGTAATGTAGTTTCTATAAAGTAGCGTAGCTCTTTTTGCCCACTTGAGCTGGTTACATACTTCATTTTTTTAACTTTTGCATTGCAAGTGACTTGCGTTTGTTCATCATCTTGCAGTGGTTGGGCCGTAAATTTAACCCATTTTTCTGAGTCAACTTCGTATTCTTCAATGTTAATTGCATGAATACATGAAGTGCGAGCGCCAGTATCAATTTTTGCTTTTATCTCGTTAATACCAAGCTCAGGTAAACTTAACCACTCACGCCAACCAACTGTGATCTTTGCTGTCATAAATGTGCCCTTAATAAAAAAGTGACTTATACGCTACAGACCAAAAAACACCAACGAAATAAATTTATCTAGTCGATTAGTAAATTAAATTGATCTTTTTAAGCAACTGGTCACACAATGCACGCCTTGCTAAGCCGTACTTTAATGCCACTTTGCTCAACACAGAGGCTCTGCATATATTTTGCTATTTAAGCTTAACTTATTAAAAGTAAAGGTAAGCCTGTAAGCAACTAAGTAGATACACTATAGTTAACAGTATTAAAAATACACTATTATGAGAACTAATTATGATTAATGGTTTACTACATGCACTTGTACTTGATGGACAAGGCGGCGCTCGTCCTATTGGAAGCACTAATGAGCTAAATAGCTGGCAACCAAGCCAAGGTAAACTTTGGGTGCACATGGATTATAGCCAAAGTGAGGCAGTTGAATGGCTCAAGGCACAGCCTCATTTAAACGATTACGAACTAGAGTCTTTAATTGCTGACGAAACACGCCCACGTATTACGGCTACAACTAACGGGCACATGTTATTTTTACGTGGTGTAAATTTAAATCCAGCACAAAGCCCCGAAGACATGGTTTCAATTCGTTTATTTATTAGCGAAGACATTCTTATTACTACCCGTAAGCGCCGTTTATTATCGGTGCAAGATACGCTCGCCTGTTTAAATGAAAATAAAGGCCCATGCAATATTTCTGAATTAGTGTGCTCTATTACACAAAAATTAACCTCACGTATGCAAAGCGTTATTGACTCACTAGATGAAACACTCGACGAGTTTGAAGAAGAAATAGATGAACCAAGTAAAAAGTTTGACAACCAAGGTTTATCACAGTTGCGACGCCAAACTATTGCCTTAAAACGTTATTTAAAACCGCAAAAAGAAGCCCTTAGTTCAATGGTAAATAACCACTACCTATGGTTATTAGATGACGATAAAGCAAAACTTAATGAAACCACCAACCTATTAATTCGTTACCTTGAAGAGCTAGATAGTTCGATTGAGCGTGCGCAAATTATTCAGCAAACAATCACTAACCAAGTTTCTGAGCAGTTAAACCAGCGAATGTATGTTATGTCTGTAGTGGCAGCACTTTTTTTACCACTGGGCTTTTTAACGGGGCTTTTAGGTGTAAACGTAGGAGGCATTCCTGGTACAGAGAGCCCTTATGCGTTTAGTGCTTTTGTCATATTTTTAATTGTGCTTACTGGCGGTATTGGTGTGTATTTTAAAAATAAAAAATGGCTGTAAATTAAAACGCATATTTAATATGGCCACTCAATTGAGTGGCCATAATTAAGTGGCTACTTAGTTTGTTTGACGGGTATAAGTAACATTAGTCATTGTTACTTTTGATTGGGTAATGCCTAAATCTTCAAAGCAATTTTTGAATGAATTAGAGTTACCTGCTTCACCGCATTTATCTAGAGTATTTGGATCTTGAGACTGTAAGTAGTTACCAAACTTAAAGTAAGATTCAGAATCATCTTCTACAGGAATACCAAACGAATTACCTAGTGCACTTACATCTACATCGCCGTAATTATTTACCACTCGCAAGTTAAATGACTCACCGCTTGTGATAGTACCTAGCGCAAATTTTTCTTCATTGCCACTGGTATTACGCAAACGAACATACACATCAAAAATGCCATTACCCGCTACGCTGTCGTTAAAACCTGATTCATCAGTATCTGAAACATACACTTTAGAAATAGTCCCAGTATCGCTGGCGTGGTGCTGTGAAATAATTGTTTTACCGCCATCAGACATTTCAACTTTTACAGTTGCTTCAAATACTTCGTAAGACTGTGTCATGGCAACACGCAAGCTTTCTTTTACCTTGTACTCATGACGCCAGCCATTCCCGTTAGGCGTAATATGCTGTGCCTCCAAAGGTACAAATACTAACGTACTATCGTTCACTAACGGGTTAGGGCTATCCCCTTCTAAATCAAAAACACTACCACTTGTAATGCTGCTTGGAATCGTTGTACCGTCTCCAGATCCTGCTCCATCATCAGTGCCACCGCCATTATTACTGCCCTCAACTAATGTAAAATTATCAAAGCGTACATCACTTGAGCTATTGTAATGCTTAGCAAATACTTGCAGTGAATTGGTATTCGCTGAAGTAAACGTTTTAGTTACCTTAGTCCAAGACGATACATCAAAGGTTTTGTTTTTAAATAAACCGTTTAAGTCGTTAACCCCAATCTGCCCTTTACCAAGTACATAAGCACTTAAAGTATATTCAGTGTTTGGCTGAATATTTACTAATTGATAAACACGTGCAGGACTTCCCTGAATTTTTAACGATTTAGATCCGCTATATGCATCAGATGAAATAGCCGCTGGCTCAGTTTCGTTCCAACTACTAAAACCGCTTTCAAAGCCAGGGTTATTAATAGTTGCAGCATGAGATAACGCTGAGGTTGCAGTAATTGCAGTGCAAATAAACAATTTCTTGTGGTTAATCATTATCTTTATTCCTTTAAACCTGAACATAAAAACAACCTAACTACTTAGGTTAGTGAAATTCACTAACACTTAGATCTTACCGCTATACAGGTTTTTAATTGTGTATGAATAGTAATGGTAATTTAAATGGCAAATTAAACTTACCAATTAACATTACCAAAAAATATACCCGAAGGCGGAGTAAAGGTTATATTTATTGTTACCAATATGTCAGCACAGTGTGGTACAGCAAATAAGTATTACTTTTATCTTTATTACCACTTAAAAACAAATTTAATTTTCAACTTAATCAGTATATTAGAATTCATTAAGTGACGAATTAATTTTTAAAAATAAATTTTAATTTCAGACATAAGTACTAAAAAATAAATAACACTGCTTACCAATAATTATGGACAATATTAATTTAGCATGAATAAAAAATAAAAATAGAGATAAATTAAAGACTAATTTCAAATTGGTAATAACCAGATTTAAATTGGTAATGTACATTTTGATTTATATAGAGGCTAATGAGTGTATTTAAAGCTTAAACAGGGAGTAAAACTAAAAAAAGGCGAGCATTGTTAAATGCTCGCCTTTACTATTTTTCTAATGCTGGGTAATTAATTACTCTTGAAAGTAAGTGCCCCAACCGTCGTATTCAACATCGCACTCAACGGCTAGTTGCGCTAGCTTATCAACGTCTTCCATAATAACGTCTACGTCTAGCTCAGCTTCAACTACAATGTCAAAGCTCCAAATTTTACTGCCATCTTCAAGCTCAAGCTCTGCTGGCTCTTCAACATCGTAGCCTAACTTAAAAGCAGCCAATGCAGCTTGCTCTAGTTTAGGGAAGTCTTCACACACAAAATGGTGTTCTACTTCATAAAGTATTTCAGGATCTGATCCATCTTCAAGTAGTGAACTTACGATGTCTTCACTTATTTCACGCCAGTTTTCCATTATTTTTCTCTCACTTGAGCATCTAATTCAGTTATTTTAGCAGCCATAATGCTATGCACGCTTTTAGCATGCTCACGCGCGCTAATTTCTTTATCAAGCGGTATAGGCGCTAACATTTCGATGTAAATTGTACCATTATCCCAACGATTTAGCTTAATGGTTTTATGTGTTGTATTCATACATACCGGAATTATGGGTACATCTGCGCTCATTGCGGTGTGAAAAGCACCTGTTTTGAACGGTAGCAACCCTCTTCCATAGCTTCGTGTGCCTTCTGGAAACATCCATACAGATAAGCCATTATTTTTAATTTTTTCGGCTGCTTTGGAGATAGTTCCCGCTGCTTTGGAGCGATTCGATCTGTCTATTAATATATTACCCGACAACCAATAAAGCTGACCGAAAAATGGGATCCACTTTAAGCTCTTTTTCCCCAAACTTACGCAGTTTTTAGGCACCATTGCAGGCACTGTAAATAAGTCGTAGCTATTTTGATGATTAGCAACATAAACTGCAGGGCCTGCATCAATTGCATCTTCATGACGTGTTAAAACTAATTTAACGCCAATCATTTTAGCCATTGAGCCAAACCAGCCCGCTATAATATGTACATTATTGGGATGAAATGGTCTTACAATCGAAAGTAATAAACCAAAAATACAACTGAATAATATAAACATCAGCATAATAAAAACGCGTATAACAGCTAGCAAATGAGTTTCTCCAAAGATCAATTATGATTATTATAGCGTTAATTTGTGACACAGACGAGTCAATAGCGCACAAGTGTACGCTGAAGTATGCAAGCTCTTTACTTTAAAACAAAAACGGCCTGCAAATGCAGACCGTTTTTATTTATACAAAAAAGTAATTGGTTACTCTTCGTTAATGGCTTCTATTGGTTCATCATCTTGTGGGGTTAGCTCAACAACGGCTTCGTCAACACGCTGTAAGCCGCGCGGTAGTTTATTACCCCTGCGCCCTCGCTCACCATGATAATGCTCTAAATCAGATGGTTTAAGCGTTAGTTTACGCTTACCAGCATGAAGCGTAACACTGCTTCCTTGTGGCACAACAGCAAGCACTTTTACAAACTCTTCACGGGCTTGTACTTTAGCTCCAGGAATAGAAATAATCTTATTCCCTTTACCTTTGCTAAGTTTTGGTAAGTCACGTAGCGGGAATAAAAGCATGCGACCTTCGTTAGAAATAGCCATACAGTAATCACTAGCAACATCGTTCACCCTAATAGGAGAAAGTAATATTCCACCCTTAGGGACACTTACCAGCGCTTTACCATTTTTATTTTTACTCACTAAGTCTTTAAAGTCGGTAATAAAGCCGTAACCTGCATCTGACGCCATAAGCAATACTTGCTCGTCTTCACTCATTACCACGTGCTCAAAATTAGCACCTGGTGTTAAGTTAAAACGACCTGTCATTGGTTCACCTTGGCTACGCGCCGAAGGCAGACTGTGCGCATCGGTTGCAAATGCCCGCCCTGCTGAATCTAAAAATACAGCAGGTTGATTGCTCTTACCCCGAGCCGAGGCCCTAAAGCCATCACCTGAACGGTAATTTAAGCCTTGTACATCTAAATCATGGCCTTTACCAACGCGTGCCCAGCCTTTATCTGATAGCACAACAGTGACTGACTCTGATGGAATTAAATCTTTTTCGTTAAGTGCTTTCGCTTCTGAACGCTCAATCACTGGCGAGCGACGATCGTCACCGTACATTTCAGCGGCTTCTTGAATTTCTTTTTTAAGCAGTGTCGACATACGACGTTCTGAGCCCAAAATTTGCGCTAATTTATCACGCTCTTTGGCTAGTTCATCTTGCTCACCGCGAATTTTAAACTCTTCAAGTTTTGCTAAATGACGAAGTTTTAATTCTAATATAGCTTCTGCTTGCGTATCAGTTAAATCAAAGCGCTCCATTAATACAGGCTTTGGTTTGTCTTCACTGCGGATGATTTCAATCACTTCATCAATATTTAAAAAGGCGGCTAATAAACCTTCTAAAATATGCAAACGCGCTAATACTTTATCTAAACGGTACTGCAAACGACGACGCACTGTTTCGCGTCTGAATGTTAGCCACTCACTTAAAATACAGCGTAAATCTTTAACTTGCGGGCGACCATCTAGGCCTAGCATGTTTAAGTTTACGCGGTAATTTTTTTCAAGATCGGTGGTGGCAAATAAGTGCGCCATTAATGGCTCAGCTTTAATGCGGTTTGAGCGCGGAATAATTACAATGCGCGTTGGATTTTCGTGATCTGACTCGTCACGTAAATCAGCAATCATAGGTAATTTTTTAGCGTTCATTTGCGCTGCAATTTGCTCAAGTACTTTACCACCTGAACATTGATGCGGCAGCGCTGTAATAACAATATCGCCATGCTCTTCGGTGTAAACCGCACGCATTTTGATAGACCCACGACCGGTTTTATATATTTTATGAATATCGGCTTTTGGGGTAATTATTTCAGCATCTGTTGGGTAATCTGGTGCATGTACAAGCTCAAGTAATTCTTCAAGCTCTGTTTTTGGTTTATCAAGTAATAAACAACATGCGCTAGCCACTTCACGTACGTTATGTGGCGGAATATCTGTTGCCATACCTACGGCGATACCCGTTATACCATTGAGTAAAATATGTGGTAAACGAGAAGGCAGTACAACAGGTTCATCCATGGTGCCATCAAAGTTTGGCGTCCAATCAACGGTGCCTTGGCCAAGCTCTTTAAGCAGTACTTCTGAAAACTTAGACAAACGCGCTTCGGTATAACGCATTGCCGCAAACGATTTAGGGTCATCTGCTGCACCCCAGTTTCCTTGTCCATCTACCAAAGGGTAGCGATAAGAAAACGGTTGCGCCATTAATACCATAGCTTCGTAACAGGCACTGTCGCCGTGTGGATGGTACTTACCGAGTACATCACCCACTGTACGGGCTGATTTTTTGTACTTAGCGTTAGCTGACAAACCCAGTTCGCTCATCGCATAAATAATACGACGCTGTACTGGTTTTAAGCCATCACCTACATGCGGTAGGGCACGATCCATGATTACGTACATGGAATAATTTAAATAGGCGTCTTCGGTAAAACGCCCCATTGTTTGTTGCTCAATTCCTTGCATTAGCAAGGTATCTGTATCACTCATTAAAGCTTACCTAGTTTTTCTTATAGCTTACACGGTAGATTACATTGGCGTAATCATCGCTTACTAACAGACTGCCGTCACCTAATTCTGCAAATGCAACAGGGCGTCCAAATGTTGTTTCGTCTTTCATAAAGCCAGTAATAAATGGCGTATATTTAGTTACGCGACCTACTTCGATTGTTGCTAGGCCTACTTTATAACCTGACTTTTTAGAACGGTTCCATGAGCCATGTTCAGCAACAAATAATTGTTGCTTATAACTTGCTGGAAATTGCTTACCGTTATAAAAATGAATACCTAATGGCGCTACATGCGCTGGAAGTGCAAGTGCTGGCGATGTGTAATCGGCAATGTTTTTACCTTCACCAAACTCAGGGTCAATAATTGCACCGGCATGAACATACGGAAAACCAAAATGCTCTCCTTCTTGTGTTGCACGGTTTAACTCATCAGGTGGAATATCATCGCCCATCATGTCGCGACCATTATCACTAAACCATAAAGCTTGAGTAGCAGGATGAAAATCAAAACCCACTGTGTTTCTAACGCCTTTAGCTATTGTTTTTATTTGTTTTGTTTCTACATTAAGTGCAAAAATACGACCAAAACGCTCATCCTCAGCACAAATATTACACGGCACACCCACTGGAATGATTAATTCTCCCGTTGGTGCAAAACGTAAAAATTTCCAGCCATGATGACGCTCACTCGGTAGTTTGTTATAAACCACATCAAACTTTGGATCTTTTAATTGGGTATCAATATTTTTAAAGCGAATAATACGATGCACTTCGCCTACATATAAATCGCCATCTTTAATTGCTATGCCAGAGGGCATGTTTAAGCCTTTAGCCACAACAATTTTTTTATCTGCTACGCCGTCGCTATTGTGATCAATAAGCGCATATACGTTGCCCGCTTTACGAGAGCCAACATACACAATACCTTTTTTTGAAACGGCTATTTGACGTGCATTTTCTACATCATTTGCAAATAAACTAATTTCAAACCCCGGTGCTACGGTGAGCTTATCAAGTATATTTTTAGCCATTGCAGGAGCGCTAGTCAGCCCAAGTAACAGCAAACTTCCTAGTAACTTTTTCATTCGTCTCTCCTAGTGTTAGGCACAAGCAATTAAACGAGCGCCTTATTGCCATGATCTTCTAACCATTGACGACGATCAGGCGATCGTTTTTTAGCAAGTAGCATATCCATCATTTCCATGGTTTCTACTTCTTCATCAAGCGTAAGCTGCACTAAGCGTCGTGTATTAGGATCCATAGTGGTTTCACGAAGCTGTAACGGATTCATTTCACCCAGACCTTTGAATCGTTGTACGTTTACTTTTCCGCGTTTTTTCTCGGCTTCTATGCGCGCCAAAATAGCGGTTTTCTCTTCTTCATCTAGGGCGTAATAAACTTCTTTGCCAATATCTATTCTAAATAATGGCGGCATTGCAACATACACATGCCCTGTTTTTACTAACTCTGGAAAATGACGAACAAACAGTGCACATAACAATGTTGCAATGTGTAATCCATCCGAGTCAGCATCGGCCAGTATACAAATCTTATTGTAACGCAGTCCCGACATATCTGTTGATTCTGGGTCAATACCCAGTGCCACTGAAATATCATGTACTTCTTGTGATGCTAGTATTTGCCCCGACTCTACTTCCCAGGTATTTAAAATTTTACCACGTAGCGGCATAATTGCCTGAAATTCACGGTCTCGCGCTTGTTTAGCAGAACCACCAGCAGAATCACCTTCCACTAAAAACAGCTCGGTCCGGTCATTATCGGCAGCACTACAATCGGTCAATTTACCTGGTAATGCAGGCCCTGCAGTAACTCGTTTACGTACGACCTTTTTAGCTGCACGCAAACGGCTTTGCGCGTTTGAAATACATAACTCAGCTAATAATTCTGCGGTATCGGTATGTTCATTTAGCCATAAACTAAACGAATCTTTTACAACACCCGATACAAATGCGGCACATGAACGTGATGAAAGTTTTTCTTTGGTTTGCCCTGCAAATTGTGGATCTTGCATTTTAACCGACAATACGTAACTACAACGCTCCCAAATATCATCCGGTGCTAGCTTTACGCCACGAGGTAGTAAATTTCTAAACTCACAAAACTCTCGCATTGCTTCAAGTAAGCCTTGGCGCAGACCATTTACATGTGTACCACCTTGCGCGGTAGGAATTAAATTTACGTAGCTTTCCGCTATTGATTCGCCACCTTCAGGTAGCCATACAACAGCCCAATCAGCGCCTTCAATTGAGCTTTTAAATTCACCAACAAATGGGTCTTGCGGTAATGTTTCAAACCCTTTAACGGCTTCAATTAGGTAATCTTTTAAGCCAGTTTCGTAAAACCATTCTTTGGTTTCTTTTGTTTGCTTATTAACAAACTTAATACGCAGTCCTGGGCATAAGACCGCTTTGGCTTTTAATAAATGATTAAGCTTGGTAATTGAGTAGTTTGGTGAATCAAAGTAGCTAACATCAGCCCAAAAACGAACGGTGGT
This sequence comes from Pseudoalteromonas sp. SR44-2, assembly GCF_014163745.1. Lineage (NCBI taxonomy): Bacteria > Pseudomonadati > Pseudomonadota > Gammaproteobacteria > Alteromonadales > Pseudoalteromonadaceae > Pseudoalteromonas > Pseudoalteromonas sp. SR44-2. The sequence continues at coordinate 37,186 of NZ_JACJDW010000031.1, forward strand.
ACCTGTATTGCGCTTACCAACAGTACCAATTACGCTCAAATCTTCTACTTTATCGCCATTTTCAAATGCCATTCTGTATTGTTGAGCGTCGCGCCTTACGGTTACTTCTACACGGGTAGATAACGCATTTACTACAGAAATACCTACACCGTGTAAACCACCCGAAAATTGGTAGTTTTTATTAGAAAACTTACCACCGGCGTGTAACTTAGTGAAGATTAGTTCAACCCCTGGGATACCTTCCTCAGGGTGAATATCAATAGGCATACCACGTCCGTCATCGCTCACTTCGAGCGAGTTATCTTCGTGGAGTATTACGTCAATACGAGTAGCATGACCCGCCATAGCTTCATCGACACTGTTATCGATAACCTCTTGACCTAAATGGTTTGGGCGTACGGTATCGGTGTACATCCCTGGGCGTCGTTTTACCGGATCTAATCCATTAAGTACTTCAATGGCTTCGGCGTTATAATTTTGATCACTCATAGTTTTTGTCTTTATATCCGCTAAGGCTCTAATACGTTTACTAGTTTTATTGTTATATGCGCTAAAGCGTTAATATAGTAACTAACCTCAGTTCAGGCTAACTAGTTTTACGTGATTTTAAGAAAATCTACAATACTTGCAAAGGTGCGTTCAAATTCAACGTAGCTATGATCGCCACCAAACTCTATCAATTGCTTGCATTGCGAATAATATTTTACTGCGTGTTGAAAGTTCAACACTTCATCGCCTGTTTGCTGTAATAAATACAGTAACTCAGGATGTGCTAATTTATCTACAGCGAGTAATTTCAGCGCCTCAATATGACTGTTATTTAAATCGTAATGATAATCTTGATACGGATTATAATTAGGCCCAAGTAACGACTGTAATAAATTATAAGGTGCGACCGCGGGATTAATGACCACTGCAGGAATTTGATAACGCTGCGATAAATACGTGGCAAAAAAACCACCTAACGAGCTACCTAATAAAACGGTATCTGGCGTTAGTAATTGTTCAAGCTCAATTATAGCTTGTAGGGGCTCGTGGTTTAAGTTCGGTACACAATAATCAACGTCATAGTTTGCCATAAGCTCACCAAAGCGCACAGCTTTATATGATTTTTGTGAACTATTAAAGCCATGAATATAAATTACGCGCTTAGCCATACCACTTCCGTTTTTACTTCGACTTTATCTTTTTTACTCTTTATATTTAGCATTCTGTAAGCAGGCCCTGCATTTTTTTGCTCCCACTTTGGAGTGTATTTTACAAACTGGACTGAACTGGCAGGACTTGCATATATAGGCAAGCCTCTAAAGTTTTGTTCATAATCGTTGTGTACATGACCATGAAAAAGCGCAGATACATTATTACTATTAACTAAAATATTTAAAAGCTGTGGACCATTTTCTAATAAGTGCTTATCAAGATAGCCATTTATTGGCAGCGGATTATGATGGCAAAAGATAACTTTACTATTATTCGAGTTGACTAAAGTATCAGTTATTTCATCTAAATGCGTGCCAGTAACCCATCCTGCGGGCGTGGGCCCTTTAGAATTAATAAGAAGCAGCTCAACCCCGTTAGCAATAATATGTTTAGCCGAATTTATTTTTCCGCCACTTATGCGATTAAGCATTACTAGTTCATCATGATTACCTGGTACCCAAAATACAGGGCAAGTGATGTCACTGGCATTTATAAGTTCAGTAAATAATAAGTACGATTCGAAACTATGGTCTTGTGTTAAATCACCACCAAAAATTACGCAATCTACTGGCTGCTCAGCTATGTGTGCCAAAGCTTGTTCAAAATGAGCTGCAGTATTTACATTAAAATATTCACCATTTTTATCTGCAAATAAATGGCTGTCGGTAATATGCGCAATGCACAAAGATGATTTATCAAATGTATATGTATCATCAAACCAAGCCATTATTTACATCCCAATTTAATGTTGCTTGCCCGTGCTCTACACAGGCCACTAACCAGTCGTATAAAAAAGCATTAAGTTGATACTTTTCATCTTTTTGATGCATTTTAGGATTGGGGTATCCGTACGATGGCTTTATCCGTTGATGATAATCATGATGAATAATTTCAGCTACTTTCGCATCATGATACAAGCGAGCCGTTAAATACAGCGGCGCTATCCCTTTAACCATTCCTGTTAGCTGCTTAATTGAAATATCCATAGTGTATTTTGCGCTGCCATCAATTTTTGTAGCAAATTCACTGTTGCCAAGTTTTACTTCACGAATGCTTCCTATATTGCGCTCGCTCGGTAACAACTTTAATAGTCGCACATAGTTATGCTCACAAAGTGTTAAATACTTTGGGAGGTTTTGAATATATCGATTTGTTGCTAATTGTGCTGTCAAAGTTCCGCCATAATATTAGTAAGAGTTTATGCCCATTTGCTTGCCATTTTTTCGCGATTTAGCGCAAGCCACTGCATACAAATAACCGTTGCCGCATTATCCATTTCACCGTTATTGAGGCGCATTAGCGCATCATCAACCGATAAAATATGAGTTTTTATATCCTCGCCTTCAGTTTCAAGACCATATACACCTGATTTCACTTGGCTTAAATCAGCACGTGCTAAATATAAGTGTAAGCGCTCAGTTGTTCCACCTGGGCTTGATAGGTATGAAAGCATAAATTCAAGCTCGGTTAATTCAAGCCCTGCTTCTTCATACGCTTCTTTTTTTACAACAGATTCGTAATCCGTACTGCCGTCTGTCATTCCGGCTATACATTCTAGTAGCCACGGCGAATGCTTACTTTTAATAGCGCCAATACGTATTTGCTCAATCAAAAGAACAGTATCTGATATTGGGTCGTAAGGCAGTACTGCAATTGCATCGCCACGTTCTAATATTTCTCGGCTAATTAGCTCTGATTTTCCACCCGCAAAAAGAGCATGTTCAAACTGGTATAAATCAACCTGAAAAAAACCTTTATAAAGGTTTTTTATTGGCTTTAAATTTACATCTTTATGTGTAAATTGAACGAGCTTTTTATCAACCACGTACCTACCTCCTACTTATCTAAAGCTTTAAAATGCGTTAATATATTCTGTTACACTTGAACATACTGTTTTACTAATTATTTTTTTTGTTATGCAGTAAAACAGGTTAACATGCTTTTAGTACAAAAATTGTCTAAGGACCGAACCCCACATGAAAAAGAACATTCTTGCGGCGCTAGTTAGTTTATCATGCGCACTAGGTGCAACAGCAGTGAAAGCTGAAGATTTACTACAAGTTTTTGAAATAGCAACAGCTAACGATCCTACTGTTTTAAAAGCAAAAGCCCAAGCCGATGCGCAGTCTTATCAAAGCGATTTGGCGATGAGTGCACTATTACCTCAAATTGGTTTAACTATGGGTTATACGAAAAGCGATGCAACGTCGTACCAAAGCGTTGGCGACTTATCTAACCAAGTTAAAGTTGAAAGTGACACAGACCAATTCTCTCGTGGTGTAAGTTTAAGCCAAACATTATTTGATCTAGGTGCTTGGAACACTTTAGATATTGCCGATAAGCAAGCTCTACAAGCAAGCGGCCTATATGATGCAGCTAAACAAAACTTAATTGTACGCGTTGCTGAAGGTTATTTTAATGTATTAAGTGCCAGTGATAACCTTGAATTTGTCGAAGCTGAAAAACGTGCCATAGCACGTCAACTTGAGCAAACAAAACAACGTTATGCAGTAGGTTTAACAGCTATTACAGACGTACACGAAGCACAAGCTCAGTTTGATAACTCAGTAGCCCAAGAAATTATTGCCAGTAATGCTGTAGAAACAGCACGCGAGCAACTTCGTGAGATAACCGGTAAATACCACGAAAAATTAGATTTTTTAAATACAGATACTTTCTCAACAACTAAACCAACTAAGCGCTCAAGCGACTTTGTTAAAGTAGCTGAAGATAAAAATATCAACTTACAAGTTTCTAAAGTAACGGTTGATATTGCAAAAGATCAAATTGAATTAGCAAAAGCAGGTCATTATCCAAAACTAACTCTAAGTGCAAATTATGGTGACTCTCTTACAGACACTCAAATAAATGGCGCTAATTTTGATGATCAACCACGTTCAGACTCAAGCTCTGTTGGGCTTAATTTTAGCGTGCCTTTGTATTCAGGTGGTGCAACAGTTGCTGCAACAAACCAAGCCCGTGCGTTTTACGTATCAGCGAGCCAAGATTATGAAACAAATTACCGCGCAGTCACTCGCACAGTAATTACATCTTATAATCAAGTTGTTTCAGATATTGCGACTTATAAAGCGCTAGAGCAAGCGGTTGTTTCAGCTCAAAGTGCCCTTAAAGCAACTGAAGCCGGTTTTGAAGTAGGTACTCGTACCATTGTTGACGTACTCGTGAGTACGCAAAATTTATACGATGCAAAACGTAACCTTGCTGATGTGCGTTACCGTTATGTGTTATCTACCCTTCGCTTAAAACAAGCAGCGGGTACATTAACAAGTGAAGATTTAGTTGCTATAAACCAAGGTTTAAAATCAGCTTAACTTTACAGCTAAACATAATATAAATTTATTCAAAGCCAGCATGTAGCTGGCTTTTTGTATTTTATAGCGCTTAGCGTTAAACTATCGTTTTTATTCTCAGAGAGATTTTTGTGGTCACCTCATCTCCTTTTAAAGCATCTTTTTTAGGCCCTCGATACTGGCTAACGTGGGTTGGCGTTTTATTTTTATACTTAATTTCTTGGCTACCACAAAAGCTACAGCTGGCAATGGGTAAGCAACTTGGCCGCTTAGTCCATAAATTTATGAAGCGCCGTCGCCATATTGCAGAAGTAAATATTAAGCTGTGTTTTCCTGATATGAGCGAAGCAGATCAAAAAAAACTTGTGCTCAAAAATATGGAAAACACCGGCATTGCAATGGTTGAAACCGGCATGGCTTGGTGGTGGCCGCAGTGGCGAGTAAAAAGTGTATATGGCTCAATCAAAGGTTTGGAGCACTTTGAGCGCGTTCAAGCATCTGGTAAAGGTGTTTTATTACTTGTACCTCATATTCTGCATCTTGAAATGGCGAGTCGTGTAATGGGATTAAAATGCCAAGGTTTAGGCTTTTACCGCCCTCATAACAACGCTCTAATGGAATACTTTACAACGAATGGCCGCCTTCGTTCTAACGAATACCTAATTGGCCGAAAAGATGTAAAAGGCTTACTAAAATCATTAAAAAACAAAAAAGTATGCTATTACTTACCTGACCAAGATTACGGCCGTAACCGCTGTGAATTTGTGCCATTTTACGCCGTCCCTGACACTGCAACGACAACAGGTACTCTTATGTTTGCTGGCAGTAAAAACTGCGAAACTATGAGCTTAATCTCGCGTCGCGACGAAAATGGTAAGTATCATTTAGAGGTAGTACCTGAGCTTGAAAACTTCCCAAGTGGTGATGATAAGGCTGATGTAACACGTGTAAATCAACGCATGGAACAATCTGTTAATGCCGCTCCAGAGCAATACATGTGGCTACACCGTCGCTTTAAAACTCGACCGGATAAAAATACCCCTTCTTTTTATAAAAAGTAATGGTATAACAATAATAGGAACAAATAAGGTGGGTAATAATCATGTGGTTTTGGATTAGACATTTATCATTTGCAGCCGTGCTAATAGCACTCGCCGTATACTTCTTAGTGGGTGATGGTTCTGTATTTGATATTAAAAAATCTAAAAATGCAGCCGCCGAAGGATTATCACGCTTTTACTCCTCCATTCGTAACCAAGTAAAAAGTAATAAAGAACGAGATCAATTTGTTTTAAAACTTAAAACACCAGAACAAACCTTGGATAGAGTATTGGCTGAACGTGCGCGAACAGTAGATCCAATGCCGACCACTTGGACTGGAGAGGTTGAACCTAGGCGCTTTGAAAATGGCACAACCCTTAAAGATGTACTTAATCAATATGCTAAAAACGAGGGAATTGAGCTCTACTGGTACTTAAGTAAAGATTACGTAGTTAAAGATCATTTTAGAGTAGACAGTAACTTTACTTCAGCACTGTACCAAATTGGACGCGCTATAAATGATGACTTTGAGCATGAGGTTTATACTTACTTTTGCCATAAACAAAGAGCAGCGGTTATTACCGAGTTACCATCAGAATTTGTACGTACAAACTGTTTAAAACTAAAGGTTTAAGGGTTTACACATACAAAAACCCAAGCAAGCGCTTGGGTTTTTCAATTCAATTCAATTCAAT
>NZ_JACJDW010000032.1:0-42566 GCF_014163745.1 Pseudoalteromonas sp. SR44-2
GGTTTAACATGTTTTCAGTATGAAAATGTTGTTAAATTTCGGTCGTGTCTTGACTTGTACTGTTTTTATTTTCGTCTCACACCACATGGAATGTAGTACAAAGCTAACACCGTGTAGTAAAAAGAATCTTTATATGGGGTGTTAAGATGTTGTCAGTGTGAAAAAGCGGTTCAAGTTAGGTGGTGACTTGGCTTGAACTGTTTTTATTTTTGGCGCAAACCACATGGTATGCAATACAAAGCTACCAACGTATAGTAAACAGAATCTTTATATTGTGTGTGAAGATGTTGTCAGTGTGAAAAAGCGGTTCAAGTTAGGTGGTGACTTGGCTTGAACTGTTTTTATTTTTGGCGCAAACCACATGATATGCAATATAAGTTTAATACTTTTAAAAGCCCCGTAAGTTATAACTTACGGGGCTTTTTTAGTTAATTTTTAATTTGATATTCTTTTTTTAATTTACTTATTTGCACTTTATGTGAAATCAAGAAGGTATTAAATTTCTTGATTATGTCAGGGTAGTCAATCGACGATAATAAAAAGGCTTGTAAATCTGTCGGCAATTCGTTTTGAAAATAAACAGGTCGGGTTAATTTAAAGTATTTTAGGAGGTTATAATTTAATACATCGTTAGAAATGTAAATACACTCCACCCGCTCTTTTAAAAGCAACTCTATTAATTCAATTACGTTAGCTGTTTCTATTAACTCAACGTTTTCATTATTCATTAACGGTTTAAAGCTTTGAGGCGTAAACCCTCTTACCGTTGCAAAACTAATGCATTCATCAATAGTGATATTTTTACTTAAACTCGCAATGCCCGTTTTAGTCACAACGGTTGGCTGCGAATAAATAATTTTATTTACATCAATAAATGAAGCTTTGTAGCTTGGTTTCCAGCTAGGGTTATCTGGATACTTAAAGTCGACATGGCGATGTTCCACAAATTCTTTGTAAAGTCGATTAATAGGTAGTGTGTAAAACTCAAACTTAAAGTCATGCTGCTGGGCAAACAAGGTAAGTAACTTTTGACTGAAACCATAATAGTCGCGGTTATCAGCCCCACTACCATCGTAGTATGGAAGGTATTCTATATTCTCTACGCCTACTACGTAATGAGTCGCTGATTTAGCGTTGTTTATTAAAAACAGTAAAGCGAATGGCAAATATATTAACTGCGTTGCTATTTTTTTTAATTGATTCATTAATAACCTAAGTAATATTATTGACGATTAGCTGCACGCTTAAATTTTAACAAATTTGCAAAGATTATGATAAGCCTATTTTGTTTTATGCAAAAAAAAGCCTGATTAAAATCAGGCTTCGCAAAGAAATGGTTTAGCTTTTATCTCTCGGTACAAAATCAAGAACTGTTGCATTAATACAGTAACGATCGCGACCTCTTGGACCTTCACCTGGAAATAGATGTCCTAAGTGTATGCCTGTACTTTTAGAGCGAAGCTCAATGCGTGTCATCCCCCAGCTGCTATCGTCGTGCTGTGTTACGTTGTTTTTTACAGGATGAGTAAAGGACAACCAACCAGTACCTGAGTTAAACCTATCGCTTGTATCAAATAGTGGCTCGCCACTTAATTTATCAACAAAAGTACCGTCAGGTGTGTTTTTAAACTCTTTGTACTCTTTACAGTAAGGTCTATCTGTTCGTGCATCAAATGCAACTTTATAAGCATCACTGTTACCTAATTTAAAAGCGCCTAATGCTTTATAAAACTCTTCAGGCGTTGCGTAACCTTGACGACCATATACCTCAACGCCATTTTCTAAAAACAAAATGGTTGGTGTTGCCCACGTGGCTGACTTAATAGTTAAATCATCAAGTTGGTCAGCATGGCGAAACGACATTGGTATTGTTCCTTTGTAATCATTTGCGACTGCTTTTTTAAACTTTTCACAATATGGGCAGTATTCACGTGAATCAAGTACCACTATTTGCTTTCCTGCTAGTAAAGCAGTGTTATCTACTTTTTCTACAGGTGTTTTATTAAAAACAACACCGGTAGAATGATCTGGGCAATAGCCATTAGGGTTCTTTTCTAAATAATTTTGATGATACTCTTCTGCCGATACAAAACCTTGAAGCGGTTTAATAACTGTTTCAATTTTGCCATAGCTCGCATCAGTTAAAAGCTGCTGATATTGCGATTTAACTTGCTCAGCTACTTTAGCTTGCGCATCAGTGGTCGTTAATACAATTGAGCGATATTGCGTACCAATGTCGTTACCTTGGCGATTTTTTTGTGTAGGGTCGTGACTTTCAAAATAGTTTTTTAAGAGATCTTCTGCTGAAATTATATTGCTGTTATACATAACTTGTACAACTTCAGCATAATTGTTCTCGTCAAAACGACGAGACTGATCAGTAATATTTCTGTAGGTAGCTTTAAAGCCATTGCCGTCAGCGTACCCCGATTCAGCATCAATAACGCCATTAAGCGCTTCGTAGCGTTTTTCGGCTCCCCAAAAACAACCCGATCCAAGTACAATGGTTTCTACATGCATGGTGGCTTCTACATTACTGTGCTCAACCTTTTCCATAGATAAAGCAAAGCTGCCTGCGCTAAATATAATAGCAGCGCCTGATAAATATAATAAATGCTGGTGTTTCATAAAGTACCTCTTAAACAAGTGCGTGCTAACTAAGACCTCCTTATCCTAATTTTCATTTCAACCTAATTACTTATTTAGTACGAAGCGTATTAAGTTTTGGTCCTCAATAAGTTAAATACGATTAATTGAATATAAAACTACTCTTAAAGTAAGTTGGGCAATAAACATAACCACTTAGTCGCAATGGTGTAAATAAATTAATAAAACTGTGTTACGTTTAAATTATGTTGTACAAATAGGTTTATTTAATGAAGCCAGCTCCTCATATTTATGCATTAACAAACAGTAGTTTACTGTTTGATGCATCGCATTTAGACGCTACAGATATACTCTCTATTCAAAAAAAAATTTGGGCTTTAGCTAGCCACTGTAAAAGCACTGATGAATTTAGCGACTTGGTGCCGGCCATGAACTCGCTCACTCTCTATTTAAAATCAGATAAACACTTAAATAAGTGGTTACAAGTGCTACCTTCGCTGTGGAATGAGATTAAAACGAGTACTTTTAAGGGGCAGCATCACTTAATCAAAACCTCATACAAGGGTGAGGACATTAATTACGTGGCTCGCTATCATAATTTAAGTGCCGATGAAGTTATTAATATTCATAGTAAAACCAAGTACCACGTTTTATTTTTAGGCTTTCAGCCCGGTTTTGCTTACTTACATGGCTTAAATGAGCAATTACATACACCAAGACGTGATGAGCCACGTACTAGGGTTCCTAAAGGCTCTGTTGCGATAGGTGCTGCACAAACCGGCATTTATCCCGCAGATACCCCAGGTGGTTGGCATATAATAGGTCATACAAATACTGCTTTGTTTGATTCGACCTCTGAGCAACCTTGTTTAATTCAACCAGGCGATACGCTTGAATTTGTTCCGCTCGTTAATAAAGGAGTAAATCATGATTAAAGTACTTAAAAGTGGTGTATTACTTACAATTCAAGATTTTGGCCGTGAAGGCTACCGCCATTTAGGTGTAAGCAAAGCGGGCAGCCTAGACCCTATTGCACAAATCATTGCTAATAGATTACTTAACAATAACGACAATGATGCCGTTTTAGAAATAACTGTAGGTTTGTGCGACCTGGAATTTACCTGCGACACAGTAATTGCGCTTCATGGTGCAGATTTGCAAGCAACCCTTGATGGACATGCAATTTATCCTGGTTGGACATACGCAGTAAAAAACAAACACGTCCTAAGTTTTGCTACTGGTAGAGCAGGCTTAAGAGCTTATTTAGCAGTGAAAGGCGGTATACAAAATGCTGAGATTATGGGTTCTAAATCTACAGATTTAAACGCATGTTTTGGTGGTTTTGAAGGTAGATCTCTCACCACTGGTGATGAAATACCTATTACTCCTTATTATGGAGAGTTTATAAAGGTAGGCGCAATTGCTCCCGCCCAGCGCAAACTTATACGCCTGCATCCAAGTCCACATGCCGACTTATTAGGCGAGCCTTTACTTAGCAACTTTGTGTCTACCGCTTTTAAAGTCAGCAATAATAGTAACCGAATGGGCGTAAGGCTTGAGCATAAAAATGATTTGGGGCATTCGCACTCTTTGCCATCACTAGGGGTGAGTCCTGGGAGTATTCAACTTCCACCAAGTGGAGAGCCAATTGTGTTACTAAATGATGGCCAAACCACTGGGGGCTATCCACTTTTAGGCACTGTTATTGAAGCCGACTTACATCAATTTGCACAATTTAGACCTTTAGATACTGTTGAGTTTAAATATGTAACGTTTGAAGAAGCAGCAAAGGCGAAGCAGAAACTTGACGGACACCTACATCAATTGAGCCTTGCACTAAAAAATAACCTATAAAAATATTCTAAAATAAATAGGAAAACTATTGCGCAGGAATGAAAGGTGGTTTGTGCATATTCCTGATTTAACAAGCCAAGCTGTGCACCATAATGGCGCACTAAGTATGTGTCAATAAACTGCTGTTAACGCGCTAAAAGTGATGATTGCACAAGCTTTGAACAATAATAGCGACGTAAAAATAGCAACAGGCATCATGCATTGCCCGCTTTGGTGCAGTTATATATAACTTGGTGCATAAATTATTCTTAATTAATTGTAAAAGCTATGTGACTTGAGTAATTTTTTCTGATAAAACAAGGTTTCGCAGCACAGCAAATTGGCTCTGCTGCACACATAATAGGAATGAGGAGTTACTATGTGTTCAATTTTTGGGGTGTTAGATATTAAATCTGATCCCGCTCAATTGCGTACCCAAGCAATTGAAATGTCAAAGCTGCTTAGACACCGTGGTCCAGATTGGTCTGGTGTATATGCATCTGAAAAAGCTATTTTAGTACATGAGCGTTTAGCTATTGTTGGTGTATCAAGCGGTGCACAGCCTTTATACAATCCTGAAAAAACAAATATTTTAGCGGTTAACGGCGAGATTTATAATCATAAAGAACTTGCAGCAGAGCTAGATGTTGATTTTACTTTTCAAACTCAATCAGACTGTGAAGTTATTTTAGCGCTTTATAAACAAAAAGGGCCTGACTTTTTAGATGATCTAAATGGCATTTTTGCATTTTGTTTATACGACGAAGAAAATGACGCCTACTTAATTGGCCGTGACCATATTGGTATTATCCCGCTTTACACGGGTCACGACGAGCACGGTAACTTTTACGTTGCTTCTGAGCTAAAAGCACTTTCTCCAATTTGTAAGCATATTGAAGAATTTCCACCAGGGCATTACCTGTACAGCAAAGATGGCAAAATGACGCCTTATTACAAGCGTGATTGGGAAACATTTGATGCAGTTAAAGATAACAGCGCACAAGCCCAAGACGTTAAAGATGCATTAGAAGCGGCCGTTAAACGCCAGCTAATGTGTGACGTGCCTTACGGTGTATTACTTTCTGGTGGTTTAGACTCATCAGTTATTTCTGCTATTACTCAGCGTTTTGCTGCAAAGCGTATTGAAGATAACGATGAAAGCGATGCATGGTGGCCTAAGTTGCATTCTTTTTCAGTAGGCCTTGAGGGTTCACCTGATTTAGCCGCGGCCCAAAAAGTAGCTGACATGATTGGTACCATTCACCACCCTATCATTTTTACCATTCAAGAAGGTATTGATGCATTACGTGAAGTGATTTACCACATAGAAACCTACGACGTAACAACAATTCGTGCCTCTACACCTATGTACTTAATGGCTCGCCAAATTAAAGCGATGGGCATTAAAATGGTGTTATCTGGCGAAGGTGCTGATGAGCTATTTGGTGGTTACTTATACTTCCATAAAGCCCCTAACGCACAAGAGTTTCATGAAGAGCTAAACCGTAAAGTATCAAAACTGCATATGTTTGACTGTTTACGTGCTAATAAATCAATGGCAGCATGGGGCGTAGAAGCACGTGTACCGTTCCTTGATAAAGAATTTGTTGATGTTGCTATGCGTATCAACCCTGAAGCTAAAATGTGTAAAGATGGCAAAATTGAAAAACACATTTTACGTGAAGGCTTTGATGGCTACTTGCCTGATGAAGTTTTATGGCGCCAAAAAGAGCAATTTTCAGACGGTGTTGGTTACAGCTGGATTGATACCTTAAAAGAGTTTGTAAACGAGCAAGTAAGCGATCAAGAGCTTGCAAATGCTAAATTTAAATACCCTATTAATACGCCAGATTCAAAAGAAGCTTACTACTACCGTACTATTTTTGAATCGCACTTTCCTGGTGATGCATCAGCTAAATGTGTACCACATGGTAAATCGGTAGCGTGTTCGACTCCTGAAGCACTTGCATGGGACGCATCGTTCCAAAACAATGCAGATCCATCAGGTCGTGCTGCTGGCGTTCATAACGACGCATATGCAAGCAAAGGTTAATACTCTTTGTTTAACGAAGCGTAAGCCCAAATGGCTTACGCTTCGCTTTATAAAACTCACTTCCACCGAATCTGTTTTTTATAGCCCTGCAAATAACTTAAAAGGCTCAAGTGCTTTAATTGTTATTTATAAAATTGGGTTAACATCAAAAACAATGCAATATATTGCATCACAATCAAACCACCCTGCTACCGTATTTTTAAATCAAAATGAGATAACTAAACGCCATTGTAATATTCGTTGGTTTAACCAAACAAGTGAAATTAAACGCTGTGGTCATGGTACTTTAGCGGCCGCTAATTTTTTAATAAAGTATTTTGGTTATTGCCCTGAAGTATTTACATCAATGAGTAATGAGCGCTTTACTATAAGAGTAAAAAAACAACGCGCACAGTTGTTACTAAAAAGTATAGAGTCTAAAAAAAGCGAATTAGCTAAAGGTGAGTTAAAAAGAGTGTTTTCATTAGAAATAAAAGCAGCCTACAGTGCCGGCGAAAATAACGGTTATACGGTTGTGTTATTTAATGAAGAATTTAATAAAGAGTTTAGTAAAGACGTTGAAAAAGACGTTGAAAAAGACGATTTAAAAAGCTTACACGTTGATTTTAAAGCGTTAAATAAACTCCATAAAAATGCTGTTATAGCGCTTAGTATAAAAAATATAGACAAAAAAAATGCTATAGCGCATTTTAGATACTTTGCACCCCAGTTTGGAGTAAATGAGGACAGTGCAACGGGCTCTGCGGTGTCTATTATTGCCCCCCTTCAATTTAGACTGCATGGTTTAAATAAAGCTAAACTTATACAGCAATCAAATAATGGCGCATTGCTAAACTATGAATTTAACAATGCTAAAGTTGTCATTTACTAAACATATTAATTAAACGTTTATAGCGGTCTTAATAAGCACAATGCAAAATAGTTACTATCGTCTTGCCATGTTTGCTCTAACTTTAAATTAGCTTGCGCTGCAAGCTGCTTAAACGATTCGAGCGTGTACTTATGAGAGTTTTCTGTATGGATACTTTCGCCTTCAATAAAGTCTATTTGCTGATCATTTATAACCACGCTTTGATTACAGTTACTTACTAAATGCATTTCAATACGGCTATGTTGCTCATTAAAGCGTGACTCGTGGCTAAAGTTATCTAAATTAAATGTGCCGTTTAGCTCGTTATTAATACGTTGTAGTAAATTTTTATTAAATGCAGCGGTGATTCCCGCTTTATCGTTATATGCATCAAGTAGCACTTGGCGCTCTTTTACTAAATCAACCCCAATTAATACATAACCGTTTACTCCACATAAGCGATGGAAATTATTCATAATTTCTATAGCTTTAACTGGGGCAAAATTACCAAGAGTAGAGCCTGGAAAATACACCAAATTGGTTTGACTATCTAAAGCGGTGTCTTTGGTTAGCTGTTTAACCATTTGGCTATGTGTAAAGTCTCCTAGTAATGGCGAAATTGCCAAATCTGGGAATAACGGTGACAAATGTGCAAGTGAATAACTGAGCATCTCCTCAGAAATTTCAAACGGTACGAAGGTTTTTACGTTTGCCATATGCGCTAATAAATACGCGACCTTTTTACCCGAACCACACCCAGGCTCAATAATAGAGAGGTTTTCAGGTAGTATTTGAGCAATCGACTGCGAGTATTGCTCTAAAATAGACAACTCCGTACGTGTAACATAATACTCTTGTAGGGATGTTATTTGCTCGAATAATGCAGCACCTTTATCATCGTAAAAATACTTACACGGAAGCGTTTTTTGTTGTTGAGTTAATCCGCTTATCACTTCGTTTAAAAATTCAGTGTCGGTTATGTTACTTTGTTTAATCGCTGTTACTTGGCTCATACTATATCCTTAGCTAGTCTTATCCCGCTGCACATCCACGCTTGATGTGGGTAATAAAAATTCCGGTATGTTTGTCGTAAATGGTTTTGAGGGGTAAACACACACCCGCCCCGTAACACCATTTGGTTATTCATAAATTTACCATTGTATTCCCCTGCCACTCCTTCAATAGGCTTAAAACCGGGGTATGGCAAATATGCACTGTTTGTCCATTGCCAACATGAATCCGTTAACTGGTTTATTTCAGTATCATCTTTTGTTTGTTGTGGTGTTAGATAGTTATTATTAGTGTCTGTTGAAGGTGTATTTTTAGCTGCATATTCCCACTCGAACTCTGTAGGCAAGCGAGCCTTTACAAAATTAGCGTAGGCGCTGGCCTCAAAATAACTAACATGGCTGATGGGAGCACTTAAATTTAAAGGCTGCAATCCATAGTGTGTAAACTCAAACCATTCGTTATTTATGTAATGCCAATATAATGGATGCGTTAAACGAGTGTTTTGAATATGCGCCCAACCGTCGCTTAACCAATATTGTGGATTGCTATATCCACCGGCATTTATAAAGTTTAAATATTCACCATTAGTGACCAATCTATTAGCAAAACTGAATGCATGAATTAGTACTTGGTGTTTGGGGCACTCGTTATCATATGCAAATTCATCGTCGGCATTTGTGCCAATATTAATAATGGCTTGTTCAAAATTGATAAAATTAAGGGGTTTAATATCAGCTGATCTTTTTTGGCTATTTAAAAGCGATGTTTTATATTGAGGAAATAATGGATTTACTGAAAAGTTATATTTGATGTCCATAAGCATTAGTTCTTGATGCTGTTGCTCGTGGTGTAACCCAAGTTCAATAATATCTTTAATGTGCGGGTTAACGTCAGTCTTAAGTAATTCAATCACGCGGCTATCTACGTGTTCTCTGTAAGCTAGCACTTCGTCTAAACCTGGCCTAGATAAACTTCCTCTGTTTGCCCGTTTAAATTGCTCTCCAATCCCATTGTAGTAAGAATTAAAAAGCATTTTATAGTGAGGGTTAAACACTGTGTACTGTTTACAATAAACACTAAGTAAAAACGTTTCAAAAAACCACGTGGTATGCGCTAAATGCCATTTAGTGGGACTAGCATCAGCCATAGCTTGTAATTGGCAATCTTCTACAGTGAGTGGTTCAATAATAGCTAGGCTTTCGTCTCTAACGCTGCAAAAGCGTTTAACAAGTTCGTTTTGATTGGTATCGTTTGTAACGCTTTCTCGCATAATAGTATTAATCCTTTGCCTATCTATTTATAAAATATAGCTTAGGGCATGCTGAGCTTTTTGGATTGAAATTTGTTCAATCTAGGGGCGATTAAATCGCGGCACGAGGTTTGTAACCTAGTGGGCTAAGTAAAAACCGAGTAACAAAGAGTTAATCGTCCCTAGAAAGAACCCAAAGAGCAGTGTATGTTTGGTATTTATGCTGCGTTATCGCCTATTTATGGGGAATGACCACACTACATAGCCTCTGCCTTGCCTAAAAACCAAACACACTACTGCAAATTCAATCGCCAAAATTCAACATACCCTAATGTTGTGTTAAATCATATTCATATTACAACTTGATTAAAGATGCTTATCGGCTTATAAATTTATAATAGCCTTGAAGAGAAATTCGCTCTTTGCTAGCCGGCTTTTGATTATTTTTATTTGCATGAAAGCATGAAAAATAACGCATAAGCTGTTACAGAACCGCTAAGCTATAAATCTAGGAGCGATTAAATCGTGACTAGACTTAACAAATTTCAATCCTAAAAGACTTACAAGCCCTAATATTTAAGCATTAATTAAGCTACTTAAAAATGATCTTTTTTTACTTAACCAAGTAAATTAATACTTTTAATAGCAAACTAAATTTTAACGTTCACTGAATTTTTAAATTTAGGGCTTTTAAATGAAAGAATCATGAATTTGGCCATATAAACAGCGTTTTAAATACAAATTCATTTACATTTAATATTTAACTCATACACTACTAGCTGTATGATCACGCTTCAAATTAGTTAGTCTTCAAATAATTACGGTATTACTTTTTACTTAATATTTAAAGACTAATGTAATTCGATATGACGCCGAATTTATTTTGGCTTGTTAGGACAACTAAAGAGGTATTGCATGAAGGAAAATCATGACAAATATAGTATTGACAACACGGATTACACCGTAGGTCAGGACAACGTACAAAAGTGGGGGTTTGATATTCACAACCCTGTTTTTGGAACTAGTGCGGGCCTGATTGTCATCTTTTTAATCGCCATACTTGTTACCGACCCACAAACTGCAAAAACAGCGCTTGATAGTATCAAGACCGATATTATTAATAATTTTGATGCCCTATTTATGTGGGCTGCTAACTTCTTTGTACTCTTTTGTTTAGCACTTATTGTTTCTCCTTACGGTAATATTCGCCTTGGTGGTGATGACGCTAAACCTTCTCACTCTCGCGTTTCATGGCTTGCTATGTTATTTGCTGCGGGTATGGGTATCGGCCTTATGTTTTGGGGCGTTGCTGAACCAGTTGCTTACTTTACTGGTTGGTACGAAACACCGCTTAATGTAGCCGCTAATACACCAGAAGCTGCAAAATTAGCAATGGGCGCAACTATGTTTCATTGGGGTCTTCACCCTTGGGCTATTTACGCTGTTGTTGGTTTATCTCTTGCGTTTTTTACCTATAACAAAGGTTTACCTCTTTCAATTCGTTCTATTTTTTACCCTATATTAGGTGATAGAGCTTGGGGTTGGCCTGGTCATATCATTGATATCTTAGCTGTACTTGCTACGTTATTTGGCCTTGCAACATCTTTAGGTCTAGGTGCGCAGCAAGCTTCTGCAGGGATTAACCATGTATTTGGTACAGAAGGTGGTGTTGGCTCTCAAATATTAGTAATAGTGGGCGTAACACTACTAGCTATAATTTCTGTTGTGCGCGGAATTGATGGCGGCGTAAAACTTTTAAGTAACATTAATATGCTAATTGCTTTTGCTTTATTAGTGTTTGTTTGCTTAGTAGGTTTTGCTGTTGCTATGGGTAATGTTCCTAATACAATTATGGGTTATGTAGAAAATATAATTCCGCTTAGTAATCCTCATGGTCGTGAAGACGAAACATGGATGCATGGTTGGACTGTGTTTTACTGGGCTTGGTGGATTTCCTGGTCGCCGTTTGTAGGTATGTTTATCGCGCGTGTATCACGTGGTCGTACAATTCGTGAATTCTTAATTGCAGTTTTACTTATTCCTACTCTAGTTACCGTTTTATGGATGTCTATTTACGGTGGTATTGCGATTGATCAAGTAGTTAATGGTGTTGGTGCGTTAGGCACTAATGGTTTAACTGATGTACCTTTAGCTATGTTCCAAATGCTTGATGAATTACCTTTATCTAATATTTTATCGTTTATTGCAATTTTATTAGTGTTGGTATTTTTCATTACGTCATCTGACTCTGGTTCATTAGTAATTGATTCAATTACAGCTGGCGGTAAAATTGATGCACCGGTACCACAACGTATATTTTGGGCATCGGTTGAGGGCGCAATTGCAGCTGCTTTACTTTGGATTGGTGGCACACAAGCAATTGAAGCACTACAAGCAGGCGCTGTCTCTACAGGCTTGCCATTTACTATTGTATTATTATTTATGTGTTTAAGTTTAGTTTTAGGTTTACGAACTGAGCCTCGCCCAGTTAAATAATACTTTTAGTAAGTAACACTTTTAATTAGTAACGAAAACGCCGCAATTTTTGCGGCGTTTTTTTGTTTGGTCATTAAAAGCTAGAACCACAGCTCTGAGATTGGAGTATCTACACGATAATGATAACTCAGTTGCGCTTGTAAAAGTTCTGCTGTAGCAAGTGCATCCGTTAACGCATTGTGATTTTGATATGCTGGTAGGGAATAACGCGCACGGCAATCTGTTAGCCTAAGAGAACCTAATTTTGTGTTAAACAATCGCCCTAATAAACCCTGCCTTGCTTTTAGTGCTCTTTTTTCTATTTCCATTGTATCAACAAGTGCAAACTCAATACCTTCTTTAAGCCTTAACAATAACGCATTATTTAAAAAGTGACGTTCTATTGCGGCATAATGCACCACGACAACTTTACCACTGAGCGCTTCAAGTAAAGGCTCTATAATTTGATTAAAGTCGGGGGCGTCGTCCACCTCAGAGTGCGTTATTCCATGTATCAAAATAGACTCTTCATGAAGGTTGCGCCTAGGCTGCACAACCCAATGCCGACTGTGCTTACAATAAATGCGCTCTAAATTGAACGGCACTAAACCAACACTCACTATATCGTCGTTTTGGCTATTTAAGCCTGTTGTTTCAAAATCCATTGCTACAAAAGGTACGTCTTTTATTGCAGCTTTGTCTTGGTTATAAGCACCCGCATAAAAGTGTTTTAAGAGTTTATTTTTGGTGCTATTGGCAAGCTCGTTATACCTAGCTTGCCAATCAATTGCTTTATGATTACGCGGATTCATAGGCTACTTCACACCAGAGTTTGCTGTGTAGCTAAATTTTAAATAGCTTTGTGCTTTTTCTAAAATGGCGAATGCCTCTTTTAAGTTTCGTTGCTCGAACGGAGAAAGTAAATGTGGATCTAAGTCGTTATCGGGCTCTTCGCCCTTCTCTATTTGCCACGCTTGATGGCGAATTCGCATCATGGCAATATACTCAAGTGCATCACGTAAATCTTGCGCTTTACCCTGTGGTAACAGCTTAGCTTCAATAATATCTTCTAGCCGCTCAAACGAATTTTGTTTACGTGAACCAATAGCCAATGCGTGCACGCGAATAACATCAGAAAGAGGTGCAGTCCCTCTTCGCTTTAAGTTCATTGAACGCTTATGTTGGCCATTATGCTCCATAACAAAGCCTTTAAAGAAACCTAGTGGAGGTGTTCTATTTCTAGCATTTGCTGCCATATTAGCTAAAAATACGCGATTTACTTTACTTTGTTTTGCTATAAATATTTTAAGCTCGTCGGCCCACTTGGTTTTACCCCACACACCGTCTAAGTCAAAAAATATAGAACTATTAAGCAATGCTTGTGGTTTTGGCTGCGCGATCCAATCTGCAAATTGATCGAACCACTGTGAGCGAGTTTTACGCCATTTTTTAAACGACGCCATAATTTCTCCATCACAGTAGGTGTAACCACACTGCGCTAAACCATCACACACAAAATCGGCAATATTTTGAAAATACGCGTTATGTTTTTCGTCGTCATAACTGTCATCTAAAATAAGCGCGTTGTCTTGATCGGTTACAATAAGTTGCTCGTCTCGAGCCATTGAGCCCAGAGCAATAAAACAGTAAGGCACAGGAGGTGCTCCAAACTTTTCTTCTGCTAATACAAGTAGTCTTTGTTTAAATGTACGCCCTATAACAGCCATGGCTGTACCAACCATGTGTGAGTTTGCATCTTCATTCACCATACGAACAAACACATTGGGCAATTGGCGTGCATAATGCGCCAAATCCTCTATTGTTTGTTGAGCCAGTATGCCACGTACAAGTAATAAGCTGCTTTGGGATTCATAACGCAAAATATCAGAGAGGGAGATAACGCCTATTGGGCGTCTTTTTTGTACTACTGGCAAATGATGTAAGTTATCTCTAAGCATGGCCAATACAGCTTCGAAAATATAGTCATTAGCATCTAAAAGCACTAAGTTAGTGGACATAATGTCTTTTGCTTGCGTGTTAAAGGCAAGCCCTTTTGCCACTACTTTAGTGCGTAAATCCCTATCGGTTATTATACCAACTACTTGTCCATCATCTTCTTCTGGGTCATCATTTATGGGTTTATTTACATCGGTTACCAACACTGACGATACCGCCTCTTCGGTCATTAATTTAGCGATATCTTGTATCGTAGAGGTTGCATCTACGGTGACTACATCTCTGTGAATTAATGATTTTACCTTCGCGGTTGTCAGGTCATTGCCATCGGCTTGTTCGACAATAGCTTGATGCAAACGCACGTTACCGTCTGTTTCGAAGTAATCAGCAAACGCATCAAACTCATCACAGTAACGATTAAATAGCTCGACATTTATGCAATATACTAACGTATCTTCAAGAGCAGTTGCAGGAAAACGCACCTTACGGTTCATCAATAAACCCATTTGACCAAATATACCTGCGGTAGCCAAACGATTGTACAGCTCGCCATTTCGGCGATACATTTCTACAGAACCACTTCTAATTACATACAAATCAGAAATGTCTTGTCCAAAACTCAAGATATCTGTTTTTGCTCTAAAATAAGCCACTTCTACTTGTTGAGCTAGCTCATTAAGCGCTTTTTGAGGTAAGTCATCAAAAGGAGGATGTTGTGCTAAAAATTGTGCGATTTCAACTTGTTCGGCTTGCATAAATCCCTTCCTGTATGCGCATTAAAATGACTAAATCTATTTTGCAGATTAACACTATCATCGGGGTGTGAAAACAATTACTGCACAATTTTGGGCACAAAAAAAGAGCCTAAATAGACTCTTTAAATGTAATACTTATTGTAAGAATTTATTTACCGCGCTGAGCGTCTTTTTGGGCTTTTTTAGCTTCTTTACGTTGTTGTAAAACAGCTTGTGCTTCATTACCAATATGGCCTTCACCACGCGCTTGCGCTAATTCTATTTGCTTTTGGCGCTCTGCAAAACGTGCGCGTTGTTCGTCCGTAACTTCTTCAATACAATGATGACAAGAGACGCCTTCCATGTATTCAGGCTTTAACTTTTCGTCTTCTGTAATTGGCATACGACACGCGTGGCATTGATCATAAGAACCTTTTTGTAAGTCGTGATCAACCGCAACGCGATTATCAAATACAAAACACTCGCCTTCCCACATGGTTTCTTCTTTTGGCACTTCTTCTAGGTATTTTAAAATACCGCCTTCAAGGTGATAAACTTCATCAAAACCTTGCTCTTTCATGTAGGCTGTCGATTTTTCGCAGCGGATACCGCCAGTACAAAACATCGCCACTTTTTTGTGTTTTTCAGGGTCTAAGTTTTCTTTTGCCCACTGTGGAAATTCACGGAACGTTTTAGTATTTGGATCGACCGCATTTTGAAATGTACCAATTTCAATTTCGTAATCATTACGTGTATCAATTAAAATTACTTCAGGGTCAGATATAAGTGCGTTCCACTCATTTGGCTTAACATAGCTACCCACAACTTTTAACGGATCTACGCCTTCAACGCCCATCGTTACAATTTCTTTTTTTAGTTTTACTTTAGTTCGGTAAAACGGACATTCATCGTCGTAAGATTCTTTTGTAACGATGTTTTTTAAATTTGGTTGCTCATCTAGCCATGCTAATAAGTTGTCTATCCCT
Organism: Pseudoalteromonas sp. SR44-2; assembly: GCF_014163745.1. Classification (NCBI taxonomy): domain Bacteria; kingdom Pseudomonadati; phylum Pseudomonadota; class Gammaproteobacteria; order Alteromonadales; family Pseudoalteromonadaceae; genus Pseudoalteromonas; species Pseudoalteromonas sp. SR44-2. Next base: position 15,755 of record NZ_JACJDW010000032.1, read on the forward strand.
TCACGTTTTGCAGAAACAGTGCCGTTTATACCTTCGGCAGCGAGCAATAAAGTACCGCGTACTTCATTTGCTTCCATCACTTCTAATAATGGCTTACGGATAGCTTCAAATTCAGGTAAACCTACAAACTTATACAGCGCACATACTACAAAGTGATCGCCCGTTACATTATCTTTATGAACAACAGTCATTATATTTCCTATTTTGCCTTGTTAGCCAATATTGGCGTTTACCGAATCGTAAATCCGGCGCATATGGGGCGCGTATTTTACGCTTTTTTAGTTTAATTGCAAAAAATAGCGCTATAGATTGGTTTTTACTGTTAGCGACCTAGCTGTGTAAGCTATAATGCGCTAATAAATTTATAGAGTTAATTTGCTCATTTTGGAGAAACACACATTGCAGTTTACTGATCTTGGGATTGATACACGCCTTGAAACACAATTAGCACATCAAGGGATCACCCAGCCCACCGATATTCAAGCGCATGCAGTGCCTACCGCACTTGCAGGGCATGACATTTTCGCTCAGTCTAAAACTGGGTCGGGCAAAACCTTGGCGTTTTTATTACCTGCTGTACAAAGGGTTATGAAACAAAAAGCACTCAGCAAACGCGATCCTCGTGTACTTATTGTTGCTCCTACGCGTGAGCTTGCTACGCAAGTATTTACTCAGCTGCGTTTATTAATTGCTGGCACAGCTATTAAGGCAGTTAAAATACTTGGCGGCGAAAACTTTAATGACCAAATAAAAGCACTTAGAAACGACCCACAATTCGTAGTTGCTACACCTGGGCGTTTAGCTGATCACATTACAAAACGCTCATTGCAATTGAGTGGACTAGAGCTGCTTATTTTTGATGAAGCCGATCGTATTTTAGATTTAGGCTTTACCGAGCAGTTAAAAATGATTAACGAGCAAGCTAATCACCGTTTACGTCAAACGTTATTGTTTTCTGCAACACTTGACCATGCACAAGTAGATGCACTATCACGTAACCTATTAAAAAAACCAAAGCAAATTACGCTAAGTGCAGCAAATGAGCAACATAGCGATATTAAACAAACGTTATACCTTGCCGATCACCTTGATCATAAAGAAGCGCTATTAGAGCACTTTTTAAACCAAGATGATGTTGGTCAATGTATTATCTTCACAGCAACGCGTGCTGACACGAGCCGTTTGAGTGAAGCGCTTAATGCTAAAGGCTTCAAATCTGTAGCGCTTGCTGGTGATTTAACGCAAAACAAACGTTTAGATATCATGGATTCGTTTAGCCGCGAAAACTTTAAAATATTGATCACCACCGACGTTGCATCTCGTGGTTTAGATTTGTTGAGCGTAACGCACGTTATTAACTTTGATTTACCAAAACACGCTGAAGAATATGTACACCGCATAGGTCGTACAGGACGTGCTGGCTTTAAAGGAAATGCAATTTCATTAGTTGGCCCAAAAGATTGGGCAAGTTATTTAGCTATTAAAGCATTTTTAAATGACGAATTAAAATTTGCGAGCATAGAGAGCTTAAAAGCTAAGTTTAAAGGTTTAAAAGAGAAAAAACCTGAGGCAGCGTGGGACAAATCTAAAGAAAAAGCCGCCGCTGTTAAAAAGCCTGCATTTAAACGCAAAGCTAAACCTAAAAAGCCTACAGCACCAATTAAAGCACCGATGAACATTGATGGCGATACACCAATGCGCCGTAAAAAAAAGCCTGAGCAGGAATAATTATGAGTTACCTAGGAACCACACAAACATTATTTGTAAAAGAAGTGAGTAACGAAGGTGCTTACTTAGACGGCCATGATTTAGGTGAAGTATTTTTACCAAAACAAGAAATAAAACATGAGCTTGAAGCGGGCGATAGTATTAGTGTATTTATCTTTTTAGACAATGCTAATTTAGCCACAGCAACAATAAAGAAACCACATGCTCAAGTTGGCGAGTATGCCCTACTACGCGTTAAAGAAATAAATAGTATTGGGGCATTTTTAGATTGGGGCCTTGAGAAAGATGTGCTTGCACCTTTTAATGAACAAAAACCACGCATGCAAGAAGGCCATTCTTATTTAGTACGCCTGTATCTTGATAATGCAAGCCAACGTATTTGTGCCTCAAACAACTTTAATCGTTTCCTATCAAAAGATGAGCCGCAATATACTCACTTACAAGAAGTGGATTTAATTGTTGCTGGCAAAACAGATATTGGCTACAAAGTATTAATTGAAGAGTCGCACTTCGGTGTTGTTTTTTACAATATGGTATTTAAAAGCTTATTTGTGGGTCAAAAGCTTAAAGGCTATATTCAAAAAGTACGTGACGACGGAAAAATTGATGTTGTACTAGAAAAGCCAGGTATGGGAAAAGTAAGTGACCTTGGTGAAACTATTATGCAAAAGCTTAAAAACGAAGGCGGTGTTATTCCACTTGGTGATAAGTCTGATCCTGAAGCAATAAAAAAGATGTTTTCTACAAGTAAGGCTAATTATAAAAAAGCAATTGGTGGCTTATTTAAACAAGAGTTAATAGATATTGAAGCGAAATCCATTCGCTTAAGATCTTAATTATAATTGGCTGTAATTACTAATAATACCTGTTTGTAATTAACCTAAAATATATTTATAAGGCAATGTACATTGCGTATATTGCCTTGAATAATCAAGTACTTCAACTTCCGACTCAAGATTGAGCGGTGCCAAACGAAAAACCTTTTTTTCACATTCTGTTTTTTTATCATCAAGCTTTGATATACATTCACTAACGCTTACATGCTGAGATATAAGTGTATCTTCATTTTTGTAACACAGATGATGAGCATAATCTTGCATTGTTTTTTTAAAATCAAACATATCGACTGGGTACGTTGGAATTATATCTGTAACGGTTGTTACACCATCGTATGCTTTATTAGAAAAAACGTACTTATTTACTGAAAAACCCGCAATAACAATTATTATAGAACCAAAAAATAACTTCAAAACAAACCCCTACTACATTTTGATTTTATTAATGTAACATAAAACTCACATAAGGTAAGGGGTTTTAGCACTATATGACTGCTTATTGTTAAATTAAGCTATAGAGTTATTAACATCACTAAGCACTTTTACAGGATTATCTGCTTGAGTAATCGGTCTGCCTATAACTAAATAGTCACTTCCTGAATCTATAGCTTGCTTAGGAGTCATTATACGCTTTTGATCACCCGCATCACTCCCTTCAGGGCGTATACCAGGCGTAACAAGCTTAAAGCTATCACCTAACTCTGTTTTTAAAGCTTTTGCTTCTTGTGCAGAACACACAACACCATCAAGCCCAGCTTCCTTTGCAAGCTTAGCTAAATAGATAACTTGCTCTTGAGCTGATTTATCAACACCTAAACGCTTAAGCTCTATTTCATCCATACTTGTTAATACAGTAACAGCGATAAGTAATGGCGCTTTGTCACCAAATTTCTCTAGAGCCGATTTAGCTTTGCTCATCATTTCAAAGCCACCAGAAGCATGAACGTTTACCATCCACACACCCATTTTAGCAGCTGCAGTAACCGCTTTAGCTACTGTATTAGGAATATCATGAAACTTTAAATCTAAGAAAACATCAAAACCTAAATCAATTAACTCTTTAACAAATGCAGGTCCAAAATAGGTAAACATTTCTTTGCCGACCTTGAGACGGCAAGTATCAGGAGAAAGTTGTTTAACAAAGTTTAAAGCAACTTCTTGATCATCGTAATCTAATGCAATAAGAATTTTTTTTGAGTGTTCGAAAGACATAACTATCCTAGTGAATGGCAGTAAAGTTATTAATTATGGGGTTATTAAAATCCGTCTAAGCCTCGACTTGGAACAATGGTTTCCCAATGCTTACAAGAAGGGCAGTTCCAATATATGGTGTAGCTTGTAAAACCACAATGCTGGCATTGAAAATCTGGTTTTGTAGCAATATAAGAGGTTACAAGCTTATCAATTTCGTTAAGTACTTCTTTAGTATTTTTATTTTGGTCACCCATTAATTGCAGTAAAAAACTAAAACCACGAATAGTAGGTTGACGTTTTAAGCTATCAGTTAAAAATTCAAAGGCTTGCTTGGTGTGACCTTGCTCAAGTAATGCTTGGCAATGCTTTATTTTAATTAATACACCGCCCTTCTCTAACAAGTCACTGACTAACTCGTGAAATTGATGCGTCAAATTCAATTGTTTATAACTGTGTGCAAGCTCATCAATAAACAACGGAGCAAACAAGGTAAATTGAGAGACAAGTTCACGCCAGTAATAAATAGCTTTAACGTAATCTTCTTTTGCGTAAGCAACTAACCCTAACTCGTAAAGCGGACGCACGGCTTTATAATTTAAGCTAATCGCTTTTCTCATTAGTTGGGGTGTATTGTCACTTAAAGCTGACTCACAATAAAAATTAGCAATTGCTTTAAATTGCTGTTCTTTTGAAAATAGTTCGCTATGGGCTTCAAACATGTTGATGCCTTTTTCCCATTCACGGGTTTGCGAATATAAAGTGATAATTGGGTCCAGCGCTTCTACATGCCCTGCTTTAACTAACCAAACTAAGTGCTCTTCCGCACTGTCAAGTAGTCCGGCCATGATATAATCTTCGGCTAGTTCTAAACGGCTAGTTGCAGCTTGTTGTTCATTTAAGCTTGGGTGTTTTAACAGAAGTTCATGAATTTTTATTGCGCGGTCTAATTCACCTCTACGGCGAAACATGGTGGCAAGTGTAGAATAGTGTTCAACCGAGTCGGCTGAAACTTCAAGTAAGTTGATTAAATGCTCTAAGCCTTGATCTTCTTCTCTATCGAGTAGAAATTTTAAGCCTTTGCTATATTCAGAAGTGATCTGACGATTAAGTTGATGAGCTTGGTTTTTAGCACTATTTTTACCCATAATCCAACCGTAACCAGCGGCAACAGGTAATAGTAAAAACAAAAGCTCAATCATAGTTAGGTGTCTTTATTCGCGGCAAGCTTTTTTTTATCTTTTTCAGGCGCTAATTGCTTTTTTAAGCGGTAGTTTTGCCATTTTAATTGCGAAAACAATTTAAAGCTAATAAAACAACCAATCAAAACACCTAATAAAAAGCAGATACTTATTATTACAGCTAAAGGTAGTGTATTACTGGCTATAATGTAATTTACTTGTACTAACTGTGGGTTTTGTGACCCTAATACAAATGCACTGATAAGGCATAGTGCAACCAGAATAATTTTTAATACCTTGAACAAGTAACTACTCCACTAAGTTAACTAGGCAATGCTTTCATTCACGCGGTCGCGCAATTCTTTGCCTGGTTTAAAATGAGGTACATGCTTTCCTTCAAGCTCAACTGTATCGCCAGTCTTAGGATTACGACCTGTGCGAGGAGCGCGGAAATGCAAAGAGAAACTACCAAAACCTCTGATCTCAATACGATCTGAAGTAGATAATGAGCCGGCCATTTGTTCAAGAATTTCTTTTACAGCATTCTCAACATCTTTCACTGGAACGTGTGCGTGTTGTTCCGCAAGTATTTCTATCAATTCTGACTTAGTCATAGCGTTTCCTTAAAAAGAGATATAGGAAGGGCAAAAAATGCCCTTCCAACTAAAAACTAATTATATATTAGTCTTTTTGTGCATTTGCGAAAGCAGCTGCCATTGCGTTTTCAAACACTGGCTCTTCTTTCTTAAGCTTCTCTAGTACTTCTTTCTCTTCTGCTTCGAAAAGAGCTTTTACAGATAAGCTTAAAGTGCGGTTCTTACGATCAACACCAACGTATTTAACTTCAATCTCGTCGCCTACAGAAACAACAGTAGTTGCATCTTCAACGCGCTCTTGAGCGATATCAGCTACACGGATGTAACCTTCAACGCCTTCGATAAGTTCAACAGTTGCGCCTTTCGCATCAACTTCAGTCACTTTACCTTTAACAATAGCACCTTTTTTGTTTGCATCAAGGTAGTTATTGAATGGGTCAGCTTCGATTTGCTTAACACCTAGAGAGATACGTTCACGCTCTGGGTCAACTTGCAATACGATAGCAGTGATTTCGTCGCCTTTCTTGAATTCACGTACAGCTTCTTCGCCAGGTGTATTCCAAGAAATGTCTGAAAGGTGTACAAGACCGTCAATACCACCGTCAAGACCGATAAAGATACCGAAGTCAGTGATTGATTTGATCTTACCAGTAACTTGATCGCCTTTGTTTTGTAGACGAGCAAATTCCTGCCAAGGATTAGCAATACATTGCTTAAGACCAAGAGAAATACGACGACGTTCTTCGTCAATTTCTAAAACCATAACTTCAACAGTGTCGCCAAGGCTTACAACTTTTGAAGGATGGATGTTCTTGTTAGTCCAATCCATTTCAGAAACGTGTACTAAACCTTCAACGCCTTCTTCGATTTCCACGAAACAGCCGTAATCTGTAAGGTTAGTAACACGACCAGAAAGTTTAGAACCTTCTGGGTAACGACCAGCGATAGCTGCCCATGGATCTTCACCAAGCTGTTTAAGGCCTAGAGAAACACGAGTTTTATCTTTGTCGAATTTTAGAACTTTAACTGCGATTTCGTCGCCAACATTAACGATTTCTGAAGGGTGCTTAACACGCTTCCAAGCCATATCAGTAATGTGTAGTAGACCATCAACACCACCAAGGTCAACGAATGCACCGTAGTCAGTAAGGTTCTTAACGATACCTTTAACTTCTTGGCCTTCAACAAGGTTAGCAAGAAGCTCTTCACGTTCTTGTGAGTTTTCAGATTCGATAACTGCACGACGTGAAACAACAACGTTGTTACGTTTTTGGTCAAGCTTGATTACTTTAAATTCAAGCTCTTTGCCTTCAAGGTGAGTTGTGTCACGTACTGGACGAACATCAACAAGTGAACCAGGTAGGAAAGCACGGATTGAATCAACTTCAACTGTGAAACCGCCTTTAACTTTACCGTTGATAACACCAGTAACAGTCTCTTGCTCTTCACATGCTTTCTCAAGACGGATCCATGCTTCGTGACGCTTAGCTTTCTCACGAGAAAGGATAGTTTCACCGAAACCGTCTTCAATTGCATCTAGTGCAACATCTACTTCGTCGCCTACAGCAACTTCTAGTTCACCAGCAGCATTTTTGAACTGCTCTGCAGGGATAGCACTTTCTGATTTAAGACCAGCATCTACAAGTACAATGTTATTCTCGATAGAGATTACTGTACCTTTAACGATAGAGCCTTGCTCTGCTTCAAAACCCTTTAAGCTTTCTTCAAATAACTGCGCAAAATTTTCTGACATACGAATATACGTCTCATATATTAATACCAATAAGCAACCATGCTGCATGGGGTTGTTAAAATAGCACTGGCATCCTGCTGGCGCATAAAATGTGTTTAGCTTCGTTTAGGAAGCTTACCTTCAGAGATAGCAATATCCAATAAAGTTATTACCTTATCAAACACTTGCTGTGCATTAAGATCGCTAGTATCGATCTCAATAGCATCCTCTGCAGGTACAAGCGGAGCAACGGTGCGATTCATATCGCGCTCGTCACGAGCTTGAATGTCCTGTAATAGACCACTTAGTGTAACATCAAGGCCGCGCGTATTCAACTCAACAAAGCGTCTACGAGCACGCTCTTGTGCACTTGCTGTTAAATATATTTTTAACGGCGCATCTTGAAAAACCACAGTGCCCATATCACGGCCGTCGGCAATTAAGCCATTTTCAGTGCGAAATGCACGCTGGCGACGTAATAACGCTTCACGAACGCGAGGTAATGCTGCAACTTTTGATGCCGCAGCGCCTACTTCTTCATTACGAATAGTAGTGGTGACATCTTCGCCTTCTAAAATAACTTTTCCTGCATTAGTTTGGCTATCTACCAAGAACTGCACATCTAAATTTGCAGCAAGCGGGACAAGCCCTTCTTCATTGTCTAATGCAATTTGGTGATGAAGTGCAGCTAAAGATAAAACACGATAAATCGCACCGCTATCTAATACATCCCACCCTAACTTGTCGGCTAACAAGCGACAAACAGTTCCTTTACCTGAACCACTTGGGCCATCAACGGTGATCACGGGCATTAATAACGCCTGCATTTAAAACCTCCTGCAATGCACACCTAAATAAACCGCGACATTATACGTCAGTTATTAAAATATATCTGCTATTAGTGTGTAACTTTTGTAATTACTTCTAATTAGCTTATTCACTGACTGACGCTAAAACATTGAAAAATGTAGGAAATGTTTTATAGGTACACTTTGGATCATTAATTGTTATTGGCTTTCCACCAACAGCAACCATTGCAAAACACATGGCTATACGGTGATCGTCGTAAGTATCAACAGCAACATCATTAAATGTTTCAGGTGGGGTGATCTCTATAAAATCTTCACCTTCTACAACCTGTGCGCCTACTTTACGAAGCTCAGTTGCCATTGCATATAAACGGTCTGTCTCTTTTACTCGCCAGTTATAAATGTTACGAATGGCTGTTGGGCCTTTGGCAAAAAGAGCAACAGTTGCAAGAGTCATGGCTGCATCAGGAATTGCATTGGCGTCAATATCCACGCCTTTTAATTCGCCTTTGCGAACAACTAAACGTTCATCATACCAATCAATTTTTGCGCCTACTTGCTCCATTACTTTGGCAAAGCCTATATCACCTTGAACCGATTTAGCGCCAACGCCCTTAATTTCAATCTCACCGCCTGCAATTGCAGCCGCAGCAACAAAGTAAGAAGCAGAAGATGCATCGCCTTCAACCATTATGCGATCTAATGATTGATATTGTTGACCACCTTTAACTTTAAAAGTTGCATAATCACTGTGCTCAACATTAACCCCAAAACGTGCCATTACATCAAGTGTAATATCAATATAAGGTTTAGAGACTAAAGTACCTTTAATAGTTATTGTTGTATCACCGTTAAATAATGGCGCTGCCATTAATAGAGCGGTTAAAAATTGACTTGAAATACTGCCGTCAATTTCAACTTCACCGCCTTTTATTTGGCCACCCACAATTTTAAGTGGTGGGTAGTCTTTGTGCTTTGTATAAGTAACATCACCACCCAATGCTTGCAGCGCGTCAACCAAGTGCCCTATTGGGCGCTCTTCCATACGTGGCTCGCCTATTAGCTCGTACTCACCAGCAACGGCAGCAAGTACTGCCGTTAAAGGTCTATAAGCAGTACCCGCATTACCTAAAAACAATGGCTCAGTCGGTGTATTAAACACACCACTAACACCCTCCACGGTGGCTACAGTGCGTTCATCATTTAAAGTTACATTTACACCTAATAACTTTAAGGCGCCCAGCATATGGCGTATATCGTCACTATCAAGTAAGTTTTCTACAACGGTAGTACCGCTTGCAAGTGCAGCTAATAATAAAATTCTGTTCGATAGACTCTTTGAACCTGGTAGGGTTACTGTGCCATTTACTCTAGAAATAGGTTCTAAACGAAGCTGCTCCATTAGCTGTGCTCCTTTGCAAAAGCAGCCATAAAGTCTACAAGTGCTTGAACACCTTCAATAGGCATTGCGTTATAAATACTTGCGCGCATACCGCCCACAATTCTGTGGCCTTCAAGAGCAAGTAACCCTGCATCTTTAGACTGAGCAACAAACTTATCATTTAAGCTTTCATCATTAAGCCAAAACGGAACATTCATACGTGAACGGCAATGTTTAGCTACTTTATTGGTATAAAAGCTCGATTCATCAATAAAGTCATAAAGTAGCTGCGCTTTAGCAATATTTTGAACTTCCATCGCTTTTACGCCACCATTACTTTCAAGCCATTGAAATACTTCAGCAGCTAAATACCAAGCAAATGTAGGAGGCGTGTTAAACATGCTGCCTTGTTTTGCTTCTAATGCGTAATCTAAAATGCCTGGCTTAGGTAAGCCTTCACGCTCAAGTAATGTTTTACGAACAATAACGATTGATATGCCCGACGGGCCGATATTTTTTTGCGCACCAGCGTAAATTAAATCAAATTTATTAACGTCTATTTCGCGTGATAAAATAGTTGACGACATATCAGCAACGATCGGTGCAGTTGGGTGGCTTGGTACATCAAAAATTTCTAAGCCGTCAACCGTTTCGTTAGGGCAATAGTGAATGTAAGATGCATCTTCTGGTAACACCCAATCAGCAACCTGTTTAATAGAAAACTCGCCATTGTCATCATTACGCACATCAATAGAGGTTGCTTGAGTAAACTTGTTGGCCTCGTCTGTTGCACTTTTTGACCACACGCCGTTTTCGCAATAAACCGCAACTTTGCCTTCTTGGTGTAAATTTAATGGCACAGCACTAAACTGACCACGACCACCGCCATGCATAAACAGCACTTCAAATTCATCACTGATATTCATTAGACGACGAAGGCTGACTTCACATTTAGCTGTAAGGGCTAAAAACTCTTTGCTACGATGGCTTATTTCCATCACAGACACACCTAAATCTTGCCAATCTAGAAACTCTTTTTGTGCTTTTTTCATAACCGCTTGCGGAAGCATAGCTGGCCCCGCACAAAAATTATATTTACTCATTACCTTTGCCTCATTCCAGTAATTTAACTACTAAGCATGAACGCTCAATACCCACCCACTAAACCTTTGAGTTTTAGTGAGTGAATATAACTTCACACCCTATTAATTTTTTTCAACAACATTAAAAAAAGCGGCCAAGGCCGCTTTTTCAATATCAATTATTCTGAAGGAGGATTATCATCCGCTACTTCATCAATAACCGTATCTACAGTTTCAACGTCTTCAATATCAATCAAGTCACTTTCTGTAACTTCAATCTCTTCTATACGTTGTAAACCAACTACTTGCTCTTCGTCAATAGTTCTGATCAAAATAACACCTTGGGTGTTACGTCCAACCGTAGAAACTTCATTAACGCGAGTACGTACTAAGGTACCACGATTTGAAATAATCATGATTTCGTCGTTATCATCAACTTGTACAGCACCAACAACAGCACCGTTACGCTCACTCACCTTGATAGATACAACACCCTGTGTTGCACGGCTCTTAGATGGGTAATCTTCTAGTTGTGTACGCTTACCGTAACCATTTTCAGTTACCGTTAAAATAGCACCGTCAGTTTTTGGTACAATTAACGATACTACGCGTTGATCATCGGCCATTTTAATACCACGAACACCTGTAGCAGTACGACCCATTGGGCGAACACCTTTGAAACGAATCTCAGGGTTACCTTCTTCGTCTAATACTGGGTTACCGTTTTCATCAACAACTGTTGTTTCTTCAGCTTCTTTAAAGCGTACAACTTTACCTGCATCAGTGAACAACATAATTTCGTTGCTACCATCGGTAATATCCACCCCAATCAAGCTATCGCCATCATTTAAGTTAACAGCAATAATACCGCTTGCACGTTGACGGCTGTAAGCCGTTAATGGTGTTTTCTTAACTGTACCAAATGCTGTTGCCATAAAGATGTATTTATCTTCTGCATACTCGCGTACTGGCAATATAGCAGTAATACGTTCATCAGCTTCAAGTGGTAACAAGTTAACAATTGGCTTACCGCGCGCTGCACGACTCGCTAGTGGTAACTGATATACTTTAAGCCAATATAAACGACCGGCCGTAGAGAAACACAATATAGTATCGTGTGTATTTGCAACTAATAGACGCTCGATGAAATCTTCATCTTTCATCTTCGTTGCTGACTTACCCTTACCACCACGACGCTGTGCTTCGTAATCAGACAAGGCCTGATACTTCACATAACCTTCGTGAGAAAGCGTTACGACTACGTTTTCTTCAGTAATTAAGTCTTCAAGGCTGATATCGTGAGCAGCTGCATTAATTTCAGTGCGACGCTCATCACCATATTGCTCTTTAATTTCAACTAGCTCGTCACGAATAACTTCCATTAAACGCTCAGGAGTTGCCAAAATATAAAGTAGTTCAGCAATTAGTTCTAATAACGCTTGGTATTCGGTCAAGATTTTTTCGTGTTCAAGACCTGTTAGCTTATGTAAACGCAAATCAAGAATTGCTTGAGCTTGTTGCTCAGAGATATAATATTGGCCATCGCGAATACCAAGTTCGCTTGCTAACCAATCTGGACGAGCAACATTGTCCTCACCTGCTTTTTCAAGCATACCTTGTACATTACCTAATTCCCACGGACGCGCTGTTAAAGCAATTTTAGCTTCAGCAGGTGTAGGGGATTTACGAATAAGTTCGATAATTGGGTCAATGTTTGCAAGCGCAATCGCTAAGCCTTCAAGCGTGTGTGCACGGTCACGGGCTTTACGTAAATCAAATACTGTACGACGAGTTACTACTTCACGACGGTGAATAATAAACTCTTCTAACATTTCTTTTAAATTGAAACATTTAGGTTGGTTATTAATTAGCGCAACCATATTCATACCAAACACAGTTTGTAACTGAGTTTGTGAATACAAGTTGTTTAAAATAACTTCGCCTACGTCACCACGTTTAATTTCAATAACGATACGCATACCGTCTTTATCTGATTCATCACGTAGCGCACTAATACCTTCAATTTTCTTATCTTTAACCAGCTCAGCAATTTTTTCAATTAAACGAGCTTTATTAACTTGATAAGGAATTTCGTGAACGATGATTGTTTCACGGCCTGTTTTTTCATCGGTTTCGATGTCGGCGCGTGCACGCATGTACACTTTACCACGGCCAGTTAAGTAGGCTTGTTCAATACCCTTCTTACCGTTGATAATTGCAGCCGTTGGGAAATCAGGACCAGGAATATAATCCATTAACTCTAAAATAGTTAAATCTGGATTTTGAATAAGTGCCAAACAACCATTTACAACTTCAGTTAAGTTATGTGGTGGTATATTTGTAGCCATACCTACTGCAATACCTGACGAACCATTCACTAATAAATTAGGAACTTTCGTTGGTAAAACATCAGGGATGAACTCAGTGCCATCGTAGTTAGGAACGAAATCAACCGTTTCTTTTTCAAGATCGGCTAATAACTCATGCGACATTTTAGCCATACGTACTTCTGTATAACGCATTGCCGCTGCTGAATCACCATCAACCGAACCGAAGTTACCTTGGCCATCTACTAGCATATAACGCAGTGAGAATGGCTGAGCCATACGAACTATCGTGTCATAAACTGCACTGTCGCCGTGTGGGTGGTATTTACCGATTACGTCACCGACCACACGGGCCGATTTTTTGTAAGGCTTGTTCCAGTCATTACTAAGCTCGTTCATTGCAAACAAAACGCGGCGATGAACAGGTTTTAAGCCGTCACGTACGTCTGGTAATGCACGTCCTACTATTACGCTCATTGCGTAATCTAAGTAGGAGTTTTTTAACTCGTCTTCAATATTGACTGGCAGAATTTCATTGGCGAGATCAGTCATTTGATATCACATTCCTTCAGTATCAGCTCTCAACAACCCGGTATTGGGTATTAAGAGTATTGTTATTATTTCTAACAGCCATGCTATCACAATTAATTTTAATTTACAGGCGCAAAACTTTGCGATTTATCAATTTAGCCCTATATAATGGCCTCAGATTGACGAGGAAGTATTTTATGACCGAACATCAAAATGTAGATCACGCAGAAATAGCAAAATTTGAAGCCATCGCCGAGCGTTGGTGGGACCTAGACGGAGAATTCAAACCTCTTCACGAAATTAACCCATTACGTTTAGACTTTATAGCAAACAAAACGCAAGGCTTATTCGATAAAGAAACACTCGATGTTGGCTGTGGTGGCGGTATTTTAAGCCAAAGCATGGCGCGCATGGGCGCAAAAGTAACTGGCATCGACATGGGGCAAGAGCCTTTAACTGTTGCTAAGTTACACAGTTTAGAAACTGGCGTAAATGTAGATTACATAAAAGTGCCTGCAGAAGAGTTTGCATCACAACACCCAGAGCGCTTTGATGTAATAACCTGTATGGAAATGCTTGAGCACGTTCCCGACCCAGCATCTATCATTCATGCCGTAGCTGCACTTGCCAAACCAGGCGCAGACGTGTTTTTTTCAACCCTGAACAAAACACCTAAAGCATATTTATACGCTATTGTTGGTGCTGAAAAGCTTTTAAAAATGGTGCCTGAAGGTACACACGACCATAAAAAGTTTATAAAACCTGCGCAGCTCATTGCATGGGCAGAGCAAGCGGGTTTAAAAGTTCGTGCAAGTACAGGCCTTTCTTATAATCCACTATCAAAGCAATATACGCTCAATAGTGACGTTAGCGTAAATTACATACTGTACTTTGAGAAGTTAGCTTAATGGCTAACTCTCAAGCCCCCCTCCCCCTTATTGAGTACGATGCATTTTTATTTGATTTAGACGGCACTCTACTCGACACCGCTGATGATTTAGGTACGGCTTTAAATGCAGTTCTCATTAATAATAAAATAGAGCCAGTTAGTAGTGATGTATACCGCCCTGCGGCATCTAACGGCGCAGGCGCATTATTAGAGGCTGGTTTTAAAGAGTTATGGGACACACAACCTCAAAGCGAACTTATTAAGCAATTAGTTGACGAATACGCTGCAAACATAGCAAATCACACGCATTGCTTCAGCGGTGTTGAATCGTTGCTTATTGCCCTTGATCAGAAAAAGATCAAATGGGGGATCATGACTAACAAACCAGGGTTTTTAACTGATCCTTTAGTGGCAGCAATTCCCGCATTGAAAAATGCTAGTGTAGTAATAAGTGGCGACACCTTAGCTGAAGCTAAGCCATCCCCTTTACCGCTGCTACATTGTGCAAAGCTTATGGGAGTGCAACCAAAACGCTGTTTGTACATTGGTGATGCACAGCGAGACATACAAGCAGGCAAAGCCGCAGGTATGCGCACAGCAACGGCACTTTGGGGCTACATACCAAGTATTGATGAAGCCAACAGCTGGAATGCTGATTTTAACTGGCAAAGCCCAATTGATGGTTTTAACCATATATAGTGCCATGTTAATTAATAAACACTATATATTGTGATTGTGTTAGTTTTTACGCAAAGCTTGCTGATAAAAAAAGCAGTCAAAATTTATTTTTAAAATGCGTAAATTTAGCAGATCATTAGTTGATTTTTGCATATTTCAACTTAAATGATTGTTCGAAGGTGAGTGTCTACTAACACAAATACGTTATCCCGAAGTTATCCACAAATAGGGGCAATTATGTCCCTTGCAAAACAACTCAGACCACACTATCTTGTGATCTCTAAATTGAACAACACCAGATATTGTGGCCAAATGTTATTCAATTAAATTCGCAAATATGGCGAAACTTATAATAAATGAGTATATACCTTGCCTCGGCGAGGTATAAAGCATTGGTCAAAATACATAATTCCCAAGGAATACAGGCAAATGAACCAACAGTTATCTGTAAGCAAACGTGACGGGCGTAAAGAGCCTCTTGATCTGGATAAGATCCATCGCGTTATTGAGTGGGCCGCCGAAGGTTTAAACAATGTTTCGGTTTCGCAAGTTGAATTAAAGTCGCACATTCAGTTTTACGACGGTATTCGTACTAAAGACATTCACGAAACCATCATTAAAGCAGCAGCGGATCAGATTTCAAAAGAATCGCCTGATTACCAATACTTAGCTGCACGTTTAGCTGTATTCCATTTACGTAAAAAAGCGTACGGTCAATTTGAGCCACCACGTTTATTTGACCACGTAACAAAAATGGTTGGCGATAAACGCTATGATGCTCATTTACTAGTAGATTACACAGAGCAAGAGTTAGATGAGCTTGATGCATACCTTGATCATTCTCGCGATCTTAACTTTAGCTACGCTGCTGTAAAGCAACTTGAAGGTAAGTACCTCGTTCAAAACCGTGTATCGGGTGAAATATACGAAAGTGCACAGTTTTTATATATTTTAGTTGCGGCAAGCTTATTTTCAGATTACCCACGTGAAACACGTACTGATTACATTAAACGTTTTTACGATGCAGTATCTTTATTTAAAATATCTCTACCAACGCCAATTATGTCGGGTGTACGTACGCCTACTCGCCAGTTTAGCTCGTGTGTATTAATTGAATGTGGCGACAGCCTTGATTCAATCAATGCAACGTCGTCAGCTATTGTTAAATACGTTTCACAACGTGCGGGAATTGGTATCAATGCAGGTAGAATACGTGCGCTAGGTAGCCACATTCGTAACGGCGAAGCGTATCACACAGGTTGTATCCCTTTTTATAAGCACTTTCAAACAGCGGTTAAAAGTTGTTCACAAGGTGGTGTACGTGGCGGCGCAGCAACATTATTCTACCCGCTTTGGCATTTAGAAGTAGAGAACCTACTTGTACTTAAAAATAACCGTGGTGTAGATGACAACCGCGTTCGTCACCTAGATTACGGCGTACAGTTTAATAAACTAATGTACTCTCGTTTAATTAAAGACGACTACATTACGTTATTTAGCCCATCAGATGTGCCTGGCCTTTATGATGCATTTTTTGAAGACCAAGCTGAGTTTGACGCACTTTACGTTAAATACGAACAAGACGAGTCTATTCGTAAAAAACGCATTAAAGCCATTGAGCTTTTCTCTATGTTTGCGCAAGAGCGTGCAAGTACTGGTCGTATTTATTTACAAAATGTGGATCACTGTAATACGCACAGCCCATTTATTTCTAAAGTTGCCCCAATTCGCCAATCTAACTTATGTTTAGAAATTGCATTGCCAACTAAGCCACTTAATAACGTGAATGACGAAGAAGGCGAAATTGCCCTTTGTACACTTTCTGCGTTTAACTTAGGTGCAATAGAGTCACTTGATGAGCTTGAAGAGCTAGCTGAACTTGCAGTACGCGCACTTGATAACTTACTTGATTTTCAAGACTACCCTGTACCGGCTGCTAAAAATGCAACTATGGGTCGTCGTACACTAGGAATAGGCGTAATTAACTACGCATACTACCTAGCTAAAAACGGTAAACGTTATTCTGATGGCAGCGCTAATGCATTAACACATAAAACCTTTGAAGCTATTCAATATTACTTAATGAAAGCATCGAACGAGCTTGCTAAAGAGCGTGGCGCATGTCCTAAGTTTAACGAAACAACGTATTCACAAGGTATTATGCCAACAGATACGTACAAACGTGATTTAGATAAAATTTGTGATGAGCCACTTCATCTTGATTGGGATACACTACGTGCAAGTATTAAAGAGCACGGTATGCGTAACTCAACACTAAGTGCGTTAATGCCATCAGAAACATCGTCGCAAATCTCTAACGCAACTAACGGTATTGAGCCACCACGTGGACATATTAGCGTTAAAGCAAGTAAAGACGGTATTTTAAAACAAGTTGTTCCTGAGTATGAGCGTTTAAAAGATCAGTACGAGCTACTATGGGACATTCCATCAAACGATGGTTATTTACAGCTTGTTGGCATAATGCAAAAATTTGTTGACCAAACAATTTCTGCAAATACAAATTATGATCCAAACAAGTTCGAAGGCGGTAAAGTACCTATGCAAGTCTTATTAAAAGACTTACTAAGCGCGTACAAACTAGGTGTTAAAACCTTGTATTACCACAATACTCGCGATGGCGCCTCAGATTCACAAGAAGATGCTCCAGAAGTGGAAGATGACGATTGTGAAGGCGGCGCGTGTAAAATATAACTGCTGATTTTTATTTTAAGCGGGCATTTAGCCCGCTTTTTCTGATAGTTTTTTGAGTGATAAACATGTCTTATACTACTTTTAGCCGAAACCATAATAACCAAATGCAAGAGCCAATGTTTTTTGGCCAAACTGTAAACGTATCTCGTTACGACCAACAAAAATACCCAATTTTTGAAAAGTTAATTGAAAAGCAACTGTCTTTCTTTTGGCGTCCTGAGGAAGTAGATGTAAGTAAAGACCGTTTAGACTTTCAAGCATTACCAGATCACGAAAAGCATATATTTTTAAGCAACTTAAAATACCAAACACTGCTTGATAGTGTACAAGGTCGTTCGCCAAACGTGGCTCTACTTCCAATTGTATCGCTACCAGAGCTTGAAACATGGATAGAAACGTGGGCGTTCAGTGAAACAATTCACAGCCGTTCATACACGCATATTATCCGTAACGTAACACAAGCACCTGAGCTTATTTTTGATGACATTGTTAGCAACGATAAAATTAGCGAACGTGCTGATGCCGTAACTAAATACTACGATGACTTAATTAACTCTGTATCGCTTTACAACTTATACGGTGAAGGCAAACACGAGATTAACGGTAAAACAGTTATCATTAATTTATTTGAGCTTAAAAAGAAACTTTACCTGGCTATGATGTCGGTAAATATTCTTGAAGCGATTCGCTTTTACGTAAGCTTTGCATGTTCGTTTGCATTTGCTGAGCGCGAGCTAATGGAAGGTAACGCTAAAATCATCAAGCTAATTGCACGCGATGAAGCACTTCACCTTTCTGGTACTCAGCATATTTTAAACATTATGCAAGACGGTAAGGACGATCCAGAAATGGCGATTGTTGCTGCCCAGTGCCGCGACGAAGCAATTAAAATGTTTGTTGATGCTGCAGAGCAAGAAAAAGAGTGGGCCGAATACTTATTTAAAGATGGTTCGATGATTGGCTTAAATAAACATATTTTATGTCAGTACGTTGAATACATTACCAATGCACGTATGACTGCAATTGGTTTGCCAGCACAGTTTGAAAATAACAGTAACCCTATCCCGTGGATAAACTCCTGGTTAGTGTCTGATAACGTGCAAGTAGCACCACAAGAAGCAGAAATAAGCTCATACCTTGTTGGTCAAATTGACTCTCAAGTTGATGCATCAGAATTTGGTGATTTTGATTTATAATGAGTAGCAAGTCTACTGCAAGCATAACGCTTGCAGAAAACAGCCAGTGTATAGAATTTACCGCTGGCTGCCCTTCCCTTTTACACTGCTTAGAATCCATGAAAATAGACGTCGCATTCCAATGCCGTGAAGGCTATTGCGGCGCTTGTAGAGCAACTTTAGTGTCAGGCAGTGTTGAGTATAACGAAGAGCCACTTGCGTTTGTACGCGAAGGCGAAATACTGTTGTGCTGCTGTAAACCCAATGGCAATGTAAGTATTGATCTGAAATAGAAATCAATACTTACATCCATCGTTTATTAAACTTATCAATAGTGTGGAACGAACCGGTAATGTCCGGTAATTTTATAATCAAAAAGCATATCGCTTTTTTGCGGACCACGCCCTATATTATGCACAATAAGTGGGTTACCCGTATCTTGAGATAACTCATTAATCACCATACCTATATGAGGTAAATTACCTGGTAACATCCACGTTACTATATCGCCGGTTTTATAATCACTCACTTTGTTGGATATACTCAATACGTTTGCATGGCGCTCAAAGTAAGCTTGTAAATTTGGAACACGTCGGTGATCTATATTTTTATCAGGCTTAGTTAAGCCCCAAATACGTTTAGATGGATACAGCGCAAAGTTTTTTTGCATGTCTTCATGCACGAGTTTCTGTAAATCAACACCTAACTTTCTGTAACTTCTAATTATTACATCGGTGCACACACCTATATTTTTAGGTACATCCCCACCAGGGTAGCCAATAGAGCGATAAGCGCCGTCGTAAGTCACATCATGAGTTGTACGCTCAAGCAAAGCTGAAACAATATCTTCTTCAAACGATGCTGCATTACTATTAATACACGCTAAAGTAAGTAAACACCCAATAATTCTGTACATATAAACTCCTTTCAACCTAAAATTGAGTTACAGCGTTTGAGCTACGTGCCTAAGCACGTCTATTTTATTGCCTCTACTTGCAAATTGCGTATCCAGCGCATATGCCATTTTTTCAAGCGGAGCGTCATTGTATCCTACATGTTGGATTTCGCTAATGTAACGCATCATAAACGCGTCTGGACCAAGTTTAAGCCACTGCGCTACATGCACAAGCTCATGAAAATGAACCCTCAAATCTTTTGCAACCTCAGGAAGTAGGTAATAGGTATTTTTATACGTTATACCCGCCGCGTCCATATCGACAAAATCACCTAGGCCCATTTCTCGCAGACCCGCAAAGTTTGGCTTTGGTATTTGATCTACAACAACGTAATATGCGTTTTTTAAAAACTCGGTAGGATAAAACCCATCAAATTCATTACTGAATTTATCACAACTCACTTTTTGACTACTGTATTTTAAATTTGTAGCGTCAATCCAATTTTCTATCTGTTTTAGCACAGCTAATCTCCTAAAGTACAAATGCAACACACCATGTGTAAACAGTAACCTAATATTGCAGTAAATCTTTTAACTAGCACTTTTACTATTAACACCTCGCAACTAGCTAAGAAAATAGAACGCATAGAATATCTAAACAAAAAGCGCTTAATCAAAATTATCATATAGGCATCAGCGGTCTATAAACAGTAAAAACCTTTTATATACTTTTTAAAGTGTTATTATTTGTAACTAAAATAGTAACACTTAAAATCATGTATAATTTTATTAATACACTCTTTCACATGAAAGTAATACGTTTCAGTCTTATTGTCTTACTGGTCATATTAAGTAATACAGTAAATGCTGAAAATATAAAACCGTTCACATCAGATGGCTGTAGTGCTTTTCCGGATGGCACCACAAAAGATAAAAAGTTGTGGCTTGCATGTTGCAAAGCGCACGACTACGCCTACTGGCAAGGTGGCACTTATTGGCAACGTTTAGAAGCAGATAAAGCCTTGCAACAGTGTGTTATTGAAGCCGGCGAAACGAGTATAGCAAACCTTATGCTTGTTGGAGTTCGATTTGGTGGCAGTCCTTATATACCATCGACTTTCAGATGGGGCTATGGTTGGCCCTATCCTAGGTTATATCAAGCATTAACAGCTGATGAAATTAAGCAAATTGCTGCTTTAAAAACGGTATCAACTCAAACCAATTAACACATTGTGAAAAACTGGGTTATGCAAATAATATCAAAAGGAATTGAATCACTATGCTAATACTGCTAAGTATCATTTTAACTTTGTTTCCAACAGTAATATCTTATTTTGTTTCACGTAATTACGCTAAAAAGGCTAAAGCTACTAATAAAGGTGCTTACATCAGAGCAGTGCTTTGGCCTAGTGTTTTCTCGTGGACACTATTTGCTGCTGTTGGGCACGGTGCAATAATCTTCCCCTTACCTTCAACGTTTGCGCTCGTGTTATATATGTTTCTATATGACGAACGTGGTATCTATTTCCATCCTCACATATTTTTAAGCCCAACGATTCCAATAGCCGTTTATTTAATAAGCTATTTCAAATACAAAAAAGCGGCCAATAAAGAGCTAACGCCCTAGCCCACTGTTGGCTCATCAGTATCTTGTAAGGTCCAAAGCTTCACTTACTCCTGCTGTACACTTCTTTGCTGTGAAACTACAACGTTATTATCTGAATATAAATGTGTAAATAATAGGTCTAGTAAATTAATAAAGCGTCATTACCAAAAATAACGAGTTTACTAATGCACCTAGATATACAAAAAAGCCTTAAAGTAAAACCTGCTCACATCGTCTCATTTATTGTGTTTTTATTAATTTCAATATCTACGTTTACCGCTCAAGTATATGCAGCTGATGCTGTATGGCCTTCAAAAACCACTTACAAATATGTAAATGTAAACGGTAAAAAGATATTTTACCGAGAAGCTGGCGCGCAGCATAAGCAAACCATTGTACTTTTACATGGTTATCCGTCGTCTTCCACAGCTACCGAGAATTGATCCCACTCTTATCAGGTCGTTATCATGTGATTGCACCTGATTATTTAGGCTCTGGTTATAGCGCACGCCCAAACCCAAAAACTCAAAAATATACTTTTGAATTACTAGCTCAATACGTTGAAGGATTACTAACAACACTTAAAGTAAAGCGCTACAGCCTTTATATACAAGACTTTGGAGCTCCTGTAGGCTTTAGAATGTTGTTAAATAACCCAAATAAACTTGATGCTCTTATTGTACAAAATGGTAATGCATATTTAAAAGATGTACCGAACGCTGAAATACATTTACTCGATTCAGGACACTTTAGTGTTGAAGAAAAACCAGTTGAGATTGCAAAGTACATTGTGAACTTTATGGATAAGCTATAAATAGCGGAAATAAAAAAACGCTGAGGGTATAAACCATCAGCGTTTCATTAAATTGTATTAACTTAAGCTAAATCCAAAGAAATAGTATTTAATATGGATAGCTGTCTGAGCTAGTAAATTTTAAGTATTTAACCTTCTTCTTCAATAAGTGACTCTAGTAGATCGTGTATTTCAGCTTTAAGCTCTTTGTCTTCAATTTTATTAGCACTAACCTTAGCATTTTGAAGATTTTTAATAGCCTCGTCTTTTTGACCAAGTTCTAGCTGCAGTGTAGCCATTGAAAAAGAAACTGATGACATGTGATCTTTGTTATTAATCGCAACAGACTTTTCTAATGCTTTTTCATAAGTCGTGATTGCCTCTTCTAGCTCTTCGGTAAAATCAGCCAAAGTTTCCCATTGTACTGGGTGATCTTTTGAGGTATTTTCGTTTTCAATACAAATCGCTTTTAATTGAGCAAATAAAGATTCAAATTTTTCTCGGTTATTTTTGTTAGCCGCCGCCATTAAATCTTCTGCTAGGTCATGTACCGCTTTATATATTTTTGTATTCATCATCACTGGTTATCCTTTAGTGCAACTAAACTAATTTACTGACTCAATTTAGCTAAAATGTATTTAAACAACTGATTTATTTAATTTGGTGTATAGCGTAATAATACATTAATAATCAACATCGCGTAGGCGTTAAACACACTGTAATTAAACTTTATCGCAATTACTCTTAGTAACCTCATACACCGAATAAACTTGAAACCCAATCCAACGTAAAGATGGTCGTAAACACTTTAAGTGCAATGACAACTATAAATAATAAGATGATTGCCGCTTTGGCTTTGCTACTTTTGAGGTTGTTCCAATATAATAACTTTGCATTAAATTCCGTTTTTAACTTAGTAACAGCTTCTTTCATAATTACATCCTACTTAGGGATCCCGCTCAGCAACATTTAATAACTACATAGCTGCCAATCAGGTTTCATAATATTTTTCGCCACCTTAGAGTAAAGCATTAAATAAAGCCTGTACTATATAAAATGTAACAAAGAGTTTTAACTTAAGTTATTGTATCTAACTTTTTTACACACCCAAAAGCAAACAATGGGGCAATTCAGTAGAGCGTTAATAATAAATTTGGTGCTACACTAATACCTAACTTAAATGTGTTAACAGCCAACTAAATTAGCAAATTATGAAAGAGTGCAACCAGTGTGGTAAATGCTGTATTAAATATGGTGGCGGCGACTTAAGCGCAACGGAAGAAGAAATAGGTTTATGGGAGCTCTTTAACCCCGAAATTTATGAGTACGTTAAAAACAACGAAATTTGGTTTGACCCAAAAACAGGCTTAAGACTTCAAGTGTGCCCATTTTTAGAAATTACGCCTAAAAAGGAGCCTCTCGCTAAAAATATGTATACCTGCAGTATTTACCTTGACCGTCCAGAAGACTGCCGTCACTACCCTAGCCTTATTTCAGAGATGATCCGCGACGAATGCGAAATGATTGAATCTATAGATATAACAAACCAGACAAAAGCGCAGCATAAACTAGATTTGATAATGATAGATAGCCGCTCTTAAATACCCAGATAAACCTGCAGCACTATGAGTCTCGCACTTAAATAAATAGGTATTTCTATTAACATACCTATTATTATAATTTTTATAAAATTGGTTTAATCGTCATTTTTAGATCATTCATCGCAAAACACAAAGTTATACTATAACATTGTTGATTCACTGATTTTGCGGTGTTATATTATATCACAACATAATAACCGCGAACCAATATATCCATGACAAAGTTAACATTAATCTCCTCTGCTATTTTTTCTGTTTTATGTTCTCAATCAGCTTTGGCTGCCACTGTTACTGGTAAAGTAATGGATGATAAAAATCAACCAATCAAAAATGCCTCAATTCATGTGCATGGCAAAAACCAAAGCGTTAAAAGTAACGATTTAGGCGAATTTGCTATAGAAATCGATGCAAATAGCCAATTACATATTAGTAAAGACAACTACGTAGACTCTCGTATTGCTGTAAGCGAATCTTCAAATAATCTGTCTGTGTCACTTAAACCAACATCAGTTGAGACAGTGGTTGTTTATGCCTCTGCACTTCATAAAAATAGCCTCGAGATGATATCGCCAGTAAGCGTGCTCTCAGGTGATGAATTAAGAAATAAATCAAAACCAACTCTTGGTGAAACTCTAAAAGGTTTACCAGGCGTAAATGCAAGTTACTTTGGCCCTGTATCATCAAGCCCAATTATTCGTGGTTTAGATGGCCCTCGCGTTAAAATCACACAAAATGGATTAGATGCCAGCGATGCATCACGCATTGGCCCAGACCACGCAACATCAAGCGACAGCCTAGCAGCAGAACAAATTGAAGTATTACGTGGCCCAAGTACCCTACTTTATGGCTCTGGTGCAATTGGCGGTGTTGTAAACGTGGTTGATAACCGCATCCCTACAGACAATATCGACGAGCTTACGGGTGCTGCTGAATACAGCCACGATACAGTGTCAAACTCAAACACAGTAGCTGCAAAACTTGAAACAGGTAATGAAGGCTTTAACTTTCATTTTGATGGCACTAAGCGCAGTGGCGATGATTACCAAACACCTACCTTTACTATTGCCGACGATGATGGCGATGTAGAAACAGAGAATTCTGTAGAAAACACATTTATTGATAGCGAAACACTTAACTTTGGTACCAGCTATGTTGGCGATCATTTAACGATTGGTTTTTCATACGGTAGCATTGATACTGATTACGGTATTCCTGGGCATGAGCATCATCACGATCACGAAGGTGAAACTGAAGAAGAGCATGCAGAACATGAAGATGAAGCAGCTGAAGAGCCAGTTTATGCACATTTAGAGCAAGATCGCTGGCAAGGGCTTGTAAGTTACGCCCTTCATAATAACTGGATTGAAACCATCAACCTACGTGTTGGCTATACAGATTACTCGCACAGCGAAATTGAAGATGGCGAAATTGGTACTACTTTTAAAAATAAAACGACTGAAGCACGTTTAAATGTAGAGCATAAGTTTGCTGATTGGCACGGAATGATGGGCTATCACTACAGCGATTCTGACTACGATGCAATTGGTGAAGAAGCATTTACACCTGCAAGTGTAACTACAACTAACGCATTATATTTACTAGAAGAGCGTGAATTTGGCGACGTTACAATTGAACTTGGCGCACGTGTTGAAGATTACAAAATTGAAAGCCAAATCACGGCACACGAGCATAGCCACGATGAAGTAGAAATAGATCACAGCGACGAAGAAACCATTGGGTATAATGAAAGTTTTACCAATTTAAGTGCCTCTGCTGGTGCCATTTGGCAATACAAGCCGGGTCATAGTATCGCTACGAGTATTTCTCATTCAGAACGAGCACCGCTTTCGGCAGAACTTTTATCTAACGGTTTACACATCGCAACTGGCACGTACGAGCTAGGCCTTGGTTACAATATTGAAGATAATGAAGCGCATTTTGAGCCAGAAAATATCAAGCAAGAAACTTCAACAAACTTAGATTTAAGCTTTAGACGCTTTAGCGGTGATTTTGGTTACACCGTTAACTTTTTCTATAACGATATCAAAAACTTTTATTTTCAAGAAAATACGGGTTTAGTTTACGATGAAGAAGATGGTTTAGAATCAGCTATTGGTGCACATGACGATGCTGTTGCGGTTTATCAGTTTACAAGTAAAGACGCAGAGCTTTATGGAATTGAGTTTGACGCGCATTACCAAGTAACACCAAGCGCTATGGTTAAAGTATTTGGTGACTCAACTCGTGCAAAACTAAAACACGACGAAGGTAATTTACCACGTATCCCTGCCAATAAATTAGGCTCTGAGTTACAGTACGATTTAGGTGACTTACAACTAACATTAACGGGTACTCATTACTTTGATCAAAACGATGTAACTGCCTTTGAAACTCAAACTGATGGCTATACGTTATTTGATGCACAAGCTAATTACCAATTAGGTTTAGGCAGTGTCGATGCACAGCTGTATATAAACGTTGATAACATTACTGATGAGTTAGGTTTTGTACATAGCTCATTTATTAAAGATAAAGCACCACTACCAGGCAGAAACTTCCGCTTTGGTGTTCGTGGCTATTTTTAATAATTAAAAGTAGTTTTAGTTTATAAACCGCATTTTATTAATGCGGTTTTTTTATTTTTAGAATATATAATATCGATCGGCAATAATACTTGATCAATTCAAGGGATTAAACTTTGCACTAACTGCGTAAAAAATTATGAAATACGACTGCATGGATGCAAAAGGTAGAGCAATGCAGGAGCAATTAGTGATAACAATTAGTTAAAAAAGTTTTTGCCTTGTTATCAACCCTATTTTCTTAGCGCAAAATAGATCACTTAATTAGGGCCTGTTGATCTTTGCGGATTAAAATTTGTTCAAACTAGGGGCTATTTAATCGCGGCGCGAGGTTTGTAACCTAGTGGGCTAAGTAAAAACCGAGCAACAAAGAGTAAATAGCCCCTAGAAAGAACCCTTTGGGCAGCGCCTGTTTGGCATTAATGCTACGTTATCGCCCATTTATGGGGAATAACCACACTACATAGGCTCTGCCTTGCCTAAATAC
>NZ_JACJDW010000033.1:0-41967 GCF_014163745.1 Pseudoalteromonas sp. SR44-2
CCCACCTGACTCCATGCCGAACTCAGTAGTGAAACGAAACAGCGCCGATGATAGTGTAGCATTTGCTATGTGAAAGTAGGACATTACCAGGCTTCAAATTGTAGAGAGCCCGACTAGAAATAGTCTGGCTTTTTTACGTCTGCAGAAAAGTGAAATGCGCGCAATTATCATACACTCATATCGCGACACAAAGATAGTGTAGCATTTCACTGTGGCTCTCTACCGCTGTGGGCACTACGACATCCTACTGCGTAGCGCACCGACCTCACATTGTAGAGAGCCCGACTAGAAATAGTCGGGCTTTTTTACGTCTGCAGAAAAGTAAAATGTGCGCAATTAATATCCACTCACAGCAACACCCATCACGTAGGTCGGGCAAGCGCAGCGACTTCTGATGTTAATTTAATTTTTTTATTTTTTATAAAAGCTAATTACTTTCATTTCCTTAGATAACAAATTTAATTTTGCTTTGTTACTGTCTTTGATTTAGGATCAAATCAGTTTAAAACCAAGAACTAACAGCCTGTGTATAGATTATTAATTAGCGCCATATCCATTTTATTTTGTTTTTCTGTGTCGGCAGTTGAAGTAACTGATCTATATCAAGATATTTTAAAAGTGGATGACAAAACACGAGATACTCGATTAGCTGCGAGTCGTAAAGCTTTGCTTAATGTTTTAGTGAAAGTAAGCGGTGATGAAACTGCGGATCAAAATAAATTAGCGCAGCAACGTACTAAAGATATTTCTGATTATATGCTTAAGTTTGAATATGACGAGAGAGCAAATGGACAATTGAAACTCGTTGTTAAATTTGAAGCTCGAAAGATCAACGCGCTAATCAAAGAGTTAAACTTACCTTTATGGGGAGTACAACGTCCATTAGTCGCAATATGGTTAGGTATTGAAGACAATTGGCGCAGAGAATTAGTAACACAAGAAAGTTACCCGCAGTTAGAGCAGTTAATTTATGACAAAGCAGGGCGTCGTGGTTTACCTGTCGTTGTTCCATTACTTGATTTACAAGATCGACGTCTAGTAGGTATTCCTGAGGTATGGGGTAACTTTTCAGAACCAGTAGAAGAGGCCTCTAGACGCTACAGTGCTGAGCGAAGTATTACAGCAAGAATGTATAAAGAAGCAGATAGCGAGAATTGGATTTTAGATTGGCGTTTTACTAATGATGATCAATTTGATTCAAATCGATTAACTGGTGATAAACAGCAAATAGTTAGCCAGATGATTGACACCTTAGCTCGAGGCCTTGCAAGCGAGTATGCAATTGACCCAAATACTTATTATGAACAAGCAACTGCTACGCTCACGCTAAAGGGTACACAAAGTTTTGTTGATATAGAATTAGCGAAACGAAGATTATTGAGCCTGAGTGTTGTTACGCAAGTCAAAATTGTTCGTAAAACACCGGAATTTGTTGAATTTAAACTAAACCATACTGGTAACTTGAGTGATCTTAAAAAAGGGTTAGGGCTAGACTCTTCATTTAAAGATTATGAGGATCCACGCGCATTTTATCATGTTGTTGATAAAAATAGCTTAGAGTATCAATGGGTAACACCATAATGCTAATGTCTGAGCCGATGCAAATGGCACTACCGGTTACTTTACCGGATGACGAAACATTTGCATCGTATTTTGGGGGAGAAGACTCTTTGGAGGTTAATCACCTAAAAGATAGCTTTTCCAAATTAGCAAAAACGTTTCAGTATACATACCTATGTGGTTTAGGTGATTCGGGCAAGTCTCATCTTTTATATGCAACCTGCATAAAAGCACAAGAGCGTGGCTTATCTAATATGCTACTGTCTATGCGCGAAGTAATTGACTTTGGACCTATGGTATTAGACGGTTTAGAAGCGCTTGATGTTCTATGTATTGATGACGTGCATTTAGTTGCAGGGAATGATGCGTGGGAAAAAGCACTATTTAACTTTTTTAACCGGTTTAACGAACCCGGTAAAATGTTAGTAGTAACTGCTGATTTACTTCCTAGCATGCTCAATATATCTCTGCCTGACTTAGAGTCTCGTTTAACGTGGGGAACAACCTTTCAAATTCGTTCTATGAGTGATGACGATAAAGCACAAGCACTCGTTAAGCGCGCTCACATGCGCGGCCTTGAATTAAGTGATGAGTGTGCACGCTTTTTATTAACCCGTTTAAGCCGTGATATGCGAGCTTTATTAGATGTACTCGACAAATTAGATCATGCATCTATGGCTGCACAGCGAAAATTAACTATTCCTTTTATAAAATCAACGTTAAAGCTGTAGTAGGTCTAGAATCTAGACCCTGCTTTCAGTTATCATAAGCTATTATCAGAGCGTGTTTACCTTTCCTGATTGGAATTTGTTTAACTTAAGGGTGCTTTAATCGCGTCGTGAGGACATTAGCATAGTTTTTATATGTAAAACCCGAACAACAAAGAGAGTAGCCTTCAAGATAAACACTTCAAACAACACGTGTTTGGTCTTTATTTAGCGTTATTGCATGACTGATGTAGAAACTACAGCCCAATGCCTAACCTTATTTATTTGCCAATCACACAGTTGAAAGCAATCTTGAAAGGCCAACACGCTCTTAAGCAATCACCTTCTGTGAAAGATCAGGTATCGAATGAACTTAGAAAACATATTAGCGCAAGCACT
Organism: Pseudoalteromonas sp. SR44-2; assembly: GCF_014163745.1. Classification (NCBI taxonomy): domain Bacteria; kingdom Pseudomonadati; phylum Pseudomonadota; class Gammaproteobacteria; order Alteromonadales; family Pseudoalteromonadaceae; genus Pseudoalteromonas; species Pseudoalteromonas sp. SR44-2. Next base: position 2,667 of record NZ_JACJDW010000033.1, read on the forward strand.
TGAGGCGGTAGCCAGTGCCAGTGAAATAGCGCAGTTAGAAGATATCAGGGTTAATTACCTTGGTAAAAAAGGCGAAATCACTAGCTTACTTAAAACGTTAGGTAAAATAGCACCTGAAGAACGTAAAGAAGCAGGCCAAGTTATAAACCAAGCTAAACAAGATGTGCAAGTTGCTATTAACGAAAAGCGTGAATTGCTTGCAAGTAAAGCACTTGAAGAAAAGCTAGCTGCTGAAACTATAGATGTAACTCTACCAGGGCGTGTTATGCCTACCGGCGGTTTACACCCAGTTACGCGCACTATTGAGCGTATAGAAAGCTTTTTTGGTGAGTTAGGTTTTGAAGTTAAATCTGGTCCAGAAATCGAAGACGATTTTCATAACTTTGATGCGCTAAATATTCCAGAGCATCATCCAGCACGTGCTGATCACGATACCTTTTATTTCAATCCTAAATTAGTACTACGCACACAAACCAGTGGCGTGCAAATTCGTACTATGGAAACTGAGCAGCCACCACTGCGCATTATTTCACCTGGACGTGTATACCGTAACGATTACGACCAAACACATACACCAATGTTCCACCAGGTTGAAGGTTTAATGGTTGATACCGATGTTAGCTTTACTGAGCTAAAAGGTATTTTGCATGATTTTTTACGTAACTTCTTTGAAGAAGATATGGAAATTCGTTTTCGTCCTTCATTCTTCCCGTTTACAGAACCTTCAGCTGAAGTAGATGTTATGGGTAAAGACGGTAAGTGGTTAGAAGTACTAGGCTGCGGCATGGTACATCCAAATGTACTTAAGTCTGTGGGCATTGACCCAGAAAAATACACCGGCTTTGCCTTTGGCATGGGTGTAGAGCGTTTAACTATGTTGCGCTATGGCGTAAACGATTTGCGTGCATTTTTCGAAAATGACTTAAAATTCCTGAACCAGTTCCGTTAAGAGTGAAACAATAAAATGAAATTTAGTGAAAAGTGGTTAAGAGAGTGGGTTAATCCTGCTATTGATACGCAAGCTCTTTCGGAACAGCTTTCAATGGCTGGTCTAGAAGTTGATGGTGTTGAGCCTGCTGCTGCCAAATTTAATGGCGTAGTTGTTGGTGAAGTTGTTGAATGTGGTCAACACCCTGATGCAGATAAACTTCGTGTTACCAAAATTAACGTAGGTGGCGATGAGCTACTTGATATTGTGTGTGGTGCACCAAATTGTCGTTTAGGTATTAAAGTTGCTGTTGCAACTGTGGGCGCTGTACTTCCTGGAGACTTTAAAATTAAAAAAGCCAAACTACGCGGCCAACCTTCAAACGGAATGCTATGTGCTTTTGTTGAGCTAGGTATTAGCGAAGAAGGCGACGGCATTATGGAATTGCCAAGCGATGCACCAGTAGGCACTGATTTACGTGACTACCTAGGTCTTGATGACAATATTATAGATGTTGACTTAACACCAAATCGTGGTGATTGTTTAGGTATTAAAGGCCTTGCTCGTGAAGTAGGTGTTTTAAATAGCATTGACGTAAATGTATTAGATATCCCAGCGGTTACGCCAACAATTGATGACAAAGTATCAATTGAGCTAGTTAACGAAGATGCATGTCCTCGTTACCTTGGCCGTGTGATAAAAGGCATTAACCTTGATGCTGAAACACCACTTTGGATGGTTGAAAAATTACGTCGTAGTGGCGTACGTTCAATCGACCCAGTAGTTGATGTTACTAACTATGTTTTACTTGAACTTGGTCACCCAATGCACGCGTTTGATTTAAATGCGATTGAAGGTGGTATTAAAGTTCGTAGTGCAAACGCAGGCGAAGAACTTGTTTTATTAGACGGTAATACCGCTAAATTAAACGACACAACACTTGTGATAGCCGATCATAATAAAGCACTTGCAATTGCGGGTATTTTTGGTGGGGAGCAATCAGGTGTTACAGATAAAACATCTGATATATTACTTGAAAGCGCATTTTTTAATCCTGTAGCAATTGCAGGACAAGCACGTAGCTACGGTTTACACACTGATGCTTCACACCGTTATGAACGCGGTGTTGATTTTGCTCTACAACACGATGCAATGGAACGTGCAACAGCACTTCTTCTTGAAATTGTGGGTGGTCAAGCAGGTCCAGTCGTTGAAGCTGTTGCGGCTGATAAACTACCAAAAGTGACTGAAGTACGTCTTCGTCGTGCACGTTTAGACCGTGTGATTGGTCATCATATTGAAGATGCTAAAGTAACAGACATTCTTACGCGTTTAGGTCTTGATGTTAAAGTAGAAAATGAAAGCTGGAGTGCGGACGTACCAAGCTACCGTTTTGATATTCGCATCGAAGAAGATTTAATTGAAGAAGTAGCACGTGTTTACGGTTACAACAGCATTCCTAATGTTGCACCAACTGCAAAACTTAAAATGACGACACATAACGAAGCAACTATTGCGCTTAGCAAGTTCCGCAATACGTTAGTGACTCGTGGTTACCAAGAAGCAATTACGTACAGCTTTGTAGACCCTAAAGCACAAGCTATTTTACACCCAGAGTGTAAAGCAATGGTATTACCTCATCCTATTTCAATTGAAATGTCAGCAATGCGTGTAAGTTTAATGCCGGGTTTATTAGCGTCTGTAGCGTATAACCAAAATCGCCAACAGCCTCGTATTCGTTTATTCGAACATGGTCTTAAATTTATAAGCGACGAAAGTGCAGAAAATGGTGTTTACCAAGTACCGGTTATTGGCGGTGTTATAACTGGCCTTGTAAATGGCGAGCATTGGGTTGAAGAAAAACGTAATGTTGATTTTTACGATTTAAAAGGTGATGTTGAAGCCTTACTTGCAATTACCAATGACATTACTCGCTTTGAAATTAAAGCCGAGCAGTCAGATGGACTTCACCCTGGTCAATCAGCAGTAATATATGTTGATGGTAAAAAGGTTGGTTTTTTTGGTGCTTTACATCCTCAAGCTCAAAAGTCGTTAGATATCAACAACGCAACTTTTGTTTTTGAAATTGAAATGTCAGCAATAGAAAAAAGAAATTTACCGCAAGCCGAAGGAGTGTCTAAATTCCCTTCAAATCGCCGCGACATCGCGATTTTAGTGGCAGACAGCGTTAAATCTGGCGACATTTTAAGCGTGATCGAAAAAGTTGGCGGAAATCAATTGGTTGACCTAAACTTATTCGATGTGTATAAGGGCAAAGGTATTGAGCCAAATTATAAGAGTTTGGCGATTGCTCTAACACTGCAAGCGGTTGATAGAACACTCGAAGAGAAAGATATCAATCTAGTAGTTGATAACGTGGTGGCCGAATTGGCCGAACAGTTTAATGCATCGTTGAGGGACTAGATATGGCGCTTACTAAAGCCGACATAGCTGAACACCTATTTGAAAAGCTCGGGATCAATAAAAAAGATGCCAAAGATTTAGTTGAAGCGTTTTTTGAAGAAATCCGCTCAGCGCTAGAAAAAGGCGAGCAGGTTAAGCTCTCTGGATTTGGTAACTTTGATCTTCGAGACAAAAAAGAAAGACCAGGCCGCAACCCGAAAACAGGCGAAGATATTCCTATTTCGGCACGTCGCGTGGTGACTTTTCGACCAGGTCAAAAGCTTAAAACCCGCGTAGAAGTGGGCACAAGCAAAGCAAAATAAAAAAAGGCAGCGTAAGCTGCCTTTTTATTTGCCTGAATAACCTAGTTATTAAATTATACCAACCTGCATAAATCTTTGATCAATTTAACGAATTAAATAACACTATAACGTCGTTAAAATATTTTTATCTAGAACAACTAGATACAAAAATTTTTGCCTAGTTCTAGCGTAATTTCCTTAACGTTAAATAGACCCCATACATAAGCAGATTGGTATTAGGTTATTTTTGCGATTATAAATTAAAACTCTCGAGGAGATACAAAATCACCTGCCATTATTTGCTGAAATGTTTGCTCTGCAAGTACATCTAGGCTATCTAAGCTTTTACCATTTGCGACTAATTTCTGCTCAATTTCAAATACATCAATATTTTCAATCCCCGACATTTGCGCTACTTTAGAAAATATATATGCGTGCTTAAACTTATCATGTTTATAAAAAAGACTAATAAGTGATGTATACACTTCCGGATTCGGTATGTTGTCTTTTTTATTGAGCTCTAGAGTTTTATAAAGTAAATCAATGGTTTTTTCATCATCAAATTTAATATAGTACGATGCTAAAAAAAATTGCATTTCGGCACTTTGCGTTACACTTTTATCATTTTCTATAGCCAATAATTTAGTCAACGCACTTTGGTTGTTATTTCGTGACCATTGGTAGTAGAGCAAACCTGGGTGGTTTGTATTTTGGGTATCTTGATATAACCGAGTCATTTCTTTAATACTCGTTAATTGACCATCAATACGTGACGTTTTTTTAGCTTTTAACTTAATATGTTCAATTTTAGCGGCCAAAGTTATGCATTGGTTATAAGATTCAAAGTCCTTGAGTAATTGGTATTTATTTTCATCAGTAGGGTCTTTGTATTCTATGTAGCGTTTGATAATTACATCAGAACGCTCATCCTTGCAGTGACTGTCTTTGTTTAAGTCGCTACAAAAGCCAGGTGTTTCTTTGCACACTTGTGCGAGTGTTAACGGCTCTTCACACCCTGCCAATGTTAGCAAACCCAATAGTACACTTGCTTTTTTAAGCATTCCTTAACCCCAAATGAATATTTACTTTGTTATTCTAACGCAATCATTTAACGCCTAACAGTAGAGAATAACTTCAGTTTAAATTAGAATAGCCCTGCCTGAAGTGCATTACTCTCAAAATATAGTGCATTTTTAAAGGCTATCCGTTCAAAATGATAAACTTAGGTAAATAAAATGACCTCATCTCACGAGTTAGAATACACAAATAGTTGGCAAGAGCGCCAAGATTACGCAGAAAGCATGCAACCAATTATTGGTAAGCTTTACCGTAATCGTGGTATCGAAATCGCTGTATATGGCCGTCCTCTCGTAAATGCCAGTACTATCGATATTATCAAATCTCACAAAACCGTTGCTCAGTTTGAAGGCACTAAATTACGTTTGCGCGAAAGCTTCCCATTTTTAGAAGCTATCAGCAAAATGGAATTAAACTCAGCACGTATTGATATTGGTAAGCTTGCATATAGTTATTTGTTCACTGAAGCCGCAAAAGGTCGTTCAGTAGAAGAGTTTGTAAAAGATGAACTTGCAGAAATAACAGACTCACCAGCGAAAGAGCCACGCGATGTAGTATTGTATGGTTTTGGTCGTATCGGTCGTTTATTAGCGCGCTTATTAATTGAAAAATCAGGTCCATATTCAGATTTACGTTTGCGCGCTATTGTTGTGCGTGGTGGTAAAGATGGGGATCTTGAAAAGCGTGCAAGCTTACTGCGTCGTGATTCAATTCACGGTCCATTCAATGGCTCAATCACGATTGATAAAGAACGCAATGCAATTAAAGCTAACGGTAGCTACATTCAAGTTATTTACGCTAACTCTCCTAGCGAAATTGATTACACTCAATACGGTATCGACAATGCATTAATTGTTGATAACACAGGTATTTGGAAAGACGAAGCGGGCCTTGGCCAGCACCTAGAGTGTAAGGGCGCTGCAAAAGTATTATTAACAGCTCCTGCAAAAGGCAATATCAAAAACATCGTATATGGTGTTAATAACAAAGATATATTACCTGAAGATAAAATTGTTTGTGCAGCAAGCTGTACAACCAATGCAATTACACCAACGCTTAAAGCATTAAACGATAAGTTTGGTATCAATAATGGCCATGTTGAAACTGTACACTCGTACACGAACGATCAAAACCTTATTGATAACTACCACAAAGCAGAGCGCCGTGGCCGTGCCGCAGCTCTTAATATGGTAATTACTGAAACAGGTGCTGCAAAAGCGGTTTCAAAAGCATTACCAGAGCTTGAAGGCAAGTTAACAGGTAACGCAATCCGCGTACCTACACCTAATGTGTCGCTAGCTATTTTAAATCTTAACTTAGCAACAAGCACATCAGTTGAAGAGCTAAACGCATTTTTACGTGACACAGCACTTCATTCAGACTTACGTGATCAAATTGATTACACAGCATCAACGGAAATTGTATCTACCGATTTAGTAGGTAGCCGTTACGCAGGTGTTGTTGATTCACAAGCAACAATTGTTGAAGATAACCGTATTGTTTTATATGTATGGTACGACAATGAGTTTGGTTACAGCTGCCAAGTAGTACGTTGTATGCGCGATATGGCCGAAGTGTCATTCCCAAGCTTACCTCGCTAGTTTATTTGCAGTGACTTAAAAGCCAGCATGTTGCTGGCTTTTTTGGTCGTGTATTATTTTTAAAGCGTATGCCTTGTGATAGGCTTTAATTAAGAAAGTGCACATTCGTTTTACTATTTATAAAATAATGTCAGTTCTGTGAATTAATAAGCAGATAAACTTATTCAACCTAAAGGTTTTTTCATGAAAATCAGCAGCAATTTCGACAGTGGTAATATCAAAGTTATTGAAGCCACCGATCCTTTAAATATTCAATTAGAAATTAATAAAGATCACCAGTCTGAATTTTATCAGTGGTTTCACTTTCGTCTTGAAACAACACCTTACCAATTGCATAAGTTAAATATTAATGAGCTTGATAAATCAGCTTACCCAGATGGTTGGGAAGGGTATCAAGCCGTTGCATCATATGACCGCCAAACATGGTTTCGTGTACCATCAAGCTATGAAAATGGAACATTAAGCTTTGAAATTGAACCAGAGTGCGGCAGCGTATATTTTGCTTACTTTGCGCCATACAGTTACGACCGCCATTTAGATTTATTATCTTGGGCACAAAGCCAAGGCGCTTGCCAATTAATAACGCTTGGTGAAACACTCGATGGCCGCGATATGAGTGTGCTTAAAATTGGTGAGCCAAGTGAAGACAAGAAAACCATTTGGATCACAGCACGTCAACACCCAGGTGAAACGATGGCGCAGTGGTATGTTGAAGGTCTACTGCACAAACTTCTTGATGACGAAGACCCACATGCAGCTGCGCTTCTATCAAAAGCAGTATTTTACGTAGTGCCTAATATGAATCCAGACGGTAGCGCACGCGGACATCTTCGTACTAACGCTAAAGGTGTTAACTTAAACCGTGAATGGCAAACACCAAGCATGGAAAATAGCCCTGAGGTTTACTTAGTGCTTAATAAAATGCGCGAAGCTGGCTTAGATATGCACCTAGACATACACGGCGATGAAGCTATCCCATATAACTTTGTGGCAGGCAGTGAAGGTATTCCAAGTTACGATGAACGCTTAAAAGGCTTAGAAGATAGCTTTAAAGCTGCGCTTTTAACTATTACACCAGAGTTTCAAGATGAGCATGGCTATCCAAAAGATGAGCCAGGTCAAGCTAACCTAACGGTAGGTTCATCAGCTACGGCTGAAGAATTTAAAGCATTAACGTACACAATTGAAATGCCATTTAAAGACAACAACGATTTACCTGATCCAGATTATGGCTGGTCAGATCGTCGTTCGTATCAATTTGGTCAAGATACATTAGCGGCTATTGTTAATGTTGTTGATGATTTGAGATAAAACGCTTATCTAAAAGGGTATCAATAGTTTTGATACCCTTTTTGCTTTTAATAAAACCCCTTGTATAAAAAAATAATAATCATATGGCAGCTTTATTCTTAAAACGTTTTCAACGCTTCTTCGCTGCGTATCATCACCGTATCGGTACAAATCAATCTACTTTCATTTAAATACTACAGATGTAGTGCCTTTCGCCAAGCGTGTAATTATATATTTTGAAAATTAAGTGTTAACAAAGTTAGGTTACTTAAGTTAAGATTAATTAAATCATGAGTCGGGACGGGAGAGGTAAAACCTTATTTCGTAAAGCTTATGTAGCGTAGTAGCTAAAGCAGAGTCTCGTAATTAAAAATAATAAATATAACTATAGAGGATATCCATGGAAGCTTTTGTAAGTGCTGTTAATGATGTTGTTTGGAGTAATGCACTCATCTATTTATGCCTAGGCGCAGGCTTGTTTTATTCAGTATTAACTCGATTTGCTCAAGTTAGACATTTTAAAGAAATGTGTAAGTTATTATTTAGTCCTAACACGTCTGATAAAGGTATCTCATCTTTTCAAGCCCTTGCAGTATCGTTGTCTGGACGAGTAGGCGTTGGTAATATCGCTGGCGTTGCTGCTGCGATCGGCTTTGGTGGACCAGGCGCAATTTTTTGGATGTGGGTTGTTGCATTTTTAGGTGCAAGTACTGCATACGCAGAGTCTACTTTAGGCCAAATTTATAAAACAGAAGAAGACGGGCAATACCGTGGTGGCCCAGCGTATTATTTTGACCGTTGTTTAGGGCAAAAGTGGCTAGCTGTTTTATTTGCTGTTTCGGCGATTATTGCCTGTGGTGTTTTTCTGCCAGGCGTACAAGCAAATGCAGTAGGTAATGCGTTTACCCAAGTGTTTGGCAGTGGCAACATGGTTACTACTAGCTTTGGTGACGTAGGTAGCTTTAAGTTAGTCGCTTTAGCAATCATCCTTATTGTTTTAGCGTTTATTATTTTTGGCGGTATAAAGCGTATTGCAAACTTTACGCAAGTAGTAGTGCCATTTATGGCACTGGGTTACATAGTACTGGCATTAATCGTGGTTTTTTTAAATTTAGATAAAGTAGCTGATATATTCTATTTAATTATTAGTGATGCATTTACTGCACAGGCTGGTTTTGGTGCCGCTATTGGTTGGGGCGTAAAGCGTGGTATATATTCTAATGAAGCTGGCCAAGGTAGTGGGCCTCATGCTGCAGCTGCTGCAGAGGTTGATCACCCAGCTCAACAGGGTTTAGTACAAGCTTTTTCGGTTTATGTTGATACCATTTTTGTGTGTACTGCAACAGCATTAATGATTTTAATAACGCAGCAATATAATGTTGTGGGTGATTTACCAGCAGGACAGTTTATTGTACAAAATGTCGATGCAGCGACTGAAGTAGGCTCAGCAGCCTTTACTCAAATGGCTTTATTTAGTGTATTTGGCAGCTTTGGACAAGCATTTGTCGGTATTGCATTATTCTTCTTTGCCTTTACCACAATACTTGCTTATTACTTCATTGCAGAGACAAATATTGCTTACTTAAATCGTTACTTTAAAGGCAATATCCCGCTTGTCCTTGTGAAATTTGTGATTATGTTCATGGTTGCATACGGTATGGTTAATAATTCAGGTTATATCTGGACTATTGGAGATATTGGCGTTGGCTTAATGGCTTGGATTAACATATTGGGTATTTTAGCTATTTTCTTTGTAGCTAAGCCAGCTTTGTTATGTTTGAGCGATTATGAGGATCAGAAGAAAAAAGGCGGAAAAATCACATTTGATCCAGTTAAATTAGGGATTAAAAACGCCTCGTTTTGGGAAAAGCGTCTAGAGAAACAGTCAAAAGACGCTGAGTAATTAAACTTAGTGGGCAACTTAGAAAATTATAGCCCCTAAATCAGTTGTTGGTTTGAATTCAAAAAAGACAACGAGAAATAAAACAAGTACAATAAAGGCGCCGAAAGGCGCTTTTTTTATGCGTAGTATGGAGAGAAGTATGGCGATTATTCGTTGCCCAAAATGTGCAAAATCAATTTCAGATAAACATAAGCAATGTCCGCATTGCGAAAGCAACATTGCAGAGCTAAACGACGAGCAAGTTTTACAACTTCAGCGCGAACAGCGAATTAAAAAAAAGCAGATGTTTATAAATCACTCCTTTTTGGCGCTTATCTTATTTTTAGGTGGTTTTTTCTGCTTGTACTTTTTACAACCGCAAGAAGAAACACTTCAGTGGTATGCTTACACTGCCGCGATAGGCATAGGCTGTATTTGGTACCTTGTAAATCGTATTATTTTAGTGACTCTAAAAAAGAAAAAATGACATGAACATCGACAATCTTGTACAAAATATTACTCCCGAATTATTTGAACGCTTACAATACGGTGCTTCTACTGGCAAGTGGCCAGACGGTACCGTTTTATCAGATGAACAAAAGCAACAAACAGTGCAGTTGGTTATGTTGTATCAAGCAAAGGTGGCTCAATCAAACGAGCAATTTACGATTGGTGCTAATGGTGAAATGATCCAAAAGACAAAAGCTCAACTACAAAAAGAATTCAAATCAGACAACGAAATAGCTAGGTTTAGTGAACATGATCTTTAAGCACCTTTTTACACCTAAGTGGAAACACCCTAAGCAACAAGTACGTCTTGATGCTATCGAAAAATTAGACATTGAACGTGATGCAACCATATTAAACACGTTAGCACTTGAAGATAGCTCAGCTGAAATTCGCCGTAAAGCGCTGCAAAAGGTAAACAATTTGCCGCTATGGTGGAAAGCGTATAAACAAGATCAAGCATTAAAAGATATAGCAGAGCTGCAAATATCTAATGCTGTTTTAAATAGCGAAAGTACACTAACAGCGCAAATCAAAAATGAATACATAGAGCGTTTTGCACCTGTTAAAACACTTGAAAAGTTAGCATTTGCAGAAAAAGAACTGCAAGTACGCGTTAAATTATTAAAACGTTTAGCAAATCCAAAATTAGTAGAAAAAGCATTTAAAGAAGGTAGCGAAGAGCTTCAAACTCAGTTAGTTGAACTTGTTATTACCCATCAATTAATTAAGCCATTAGTAAAACATGCAAAAGGTGATGCAAAAGCAGCATTTGAAACGCATATTGAAAATGAGCGTTTAGCAATTGAAATGCCACTTCAGGTTGAAAGTGCAACACGTGTTATTTTAGCTAAGTTAAATGCTTTACGTGAAAAAACAGATTTTGGTGTTGTAAATCCACAAGCCGGCGAATTAATGGCCCAGTGGCAAGCACTTGAGCTCAAATGGCTAAGTGATGAACGTGTAAAGCTGCTTGATGAAAAATATATTTCTATTACTACTAAGTTAGACGCACACATTGAACAGCTAAAGGCAGTACATGACAAAGAGCAGCAGCAATTAGCGCTACAACAGCGTCAATTATTAGCACTTGCAACACTTGAAGCTTTAGGTGAAGAAATTGAAAATGCCTTACAGCTTGGTCTTGAAACTCCAGAGCAAATTCAACAAGATTGGCTTGATGCAAAAGTAGCGCAAGCTAAGCAAGCTATTAGCGAAACAGAACTTGCTAATAATGCACAATCAAAACTCGCTGTAAGCAAGTTAGAAAAACTATTTACTCAAGTTGCTAAGTTACCCGAGCTAACAACGGCTATTAAAGAGTACAAACTCGCTTTTGCAGCATTATGCGAAATTAAGCCAGCAGAGGATTTAGCACAATACGATGCAACTCTAACTGAATTTAATAATGGCTTTAAAGCAGCGCGTAATCATTTGAATATATTAGATGGCGCACTGCAAAGTACCTTTAAAACACAGTTAAATGGGCATAAAAAGCAATTTTTAGCACCAATGAATGAGCTAGTTAAGTCACTTGAAAAAAACCAAAGCCAAGCAAAGCGCAAAGCGCGTGATGTTAAGCGCCTAATTGAAGAAGGTCGTTTTAATGTTGCTTTTGGCGTATTTAAAGGCTTTGAAGAGTTATTTAATACACTTACTGAGCAATATCAGCAGCCACTTGTGAACATAAAAGCAGACCTTGAAGCGCAACTTGCAGATGCGAAAGATTGGCAAAAATACGCTGCAGCACCAAAGCGTAAAGCTTTATTAGAAGAAGTAAGTGCATTAGTAAGCGAAGAGTGTACAGACCCACAACAACGCGCAGAGCAAGTAAAAGCGCTACGTAAACGCTGGAATGAGTTAGGTCGTTTAGATACAGATGAAGAAAAGCTACAAGGTGTGCAGTTTGATGAACAAATCGAGTTGTTATTTGCGCCTTGCCGTAGTTACTTCGCAGAGCAAGAAGTGCAACGTGAAGCATCAAAAGCACAGCGTGAAAGTATTATTAACGACATGCATGCGCTCCATTTACAGCCAACTGCTGAGGATGATTTTGATTGGAAACAATATGAAAGCCAATACAATCGTTTAAATAAAGCGTGGCGCAGTGTGGGTAAAGTTGACCCTAAAACATACCGTACACTAAACGATCGTTATAAAAATGAGCAACAACAAGTACTGGCTTTATTAAACGCATTTCATAAAAGTAATGCAGCACTTAAAAATGAACTAGTGGAAAAAGCGCAGCAATTATCACAAAGCGAAGATTTAGCGGCTGCTTGCCAAGAGTTGAAGCAAATGCAGCAGCAATGGCAAACCATTGGCTTTGCTGGCTTAAAGGCTGAAAATGCGTTATGGCAGAAGTTTCGTCAGTATAACGATGAAACATTTACTAAGCGTAGTAGTGAGTTTGAGCAGCAAAAACTCGAGCAAAACGAGTCAGATAAACAAGCAATTGCAGAACTTGCTGAGCTTGAAGCAGCACTTAGTGATGTTAATCAAAGAGCACAGTTGCACGACCTAGAAACAAAAGTGAAAGGATACACGCAATTTAGATCGTTAGCGCCAAGGGTTACTAAGTTACTAGCTGCTATTGACGATAAACTTGCATTGCTTACAAGTAAATCTGAGCAAGCTAATTTAGATGCATTAATTACTGCACTTGAGAACAATGAAACGTTACCAAGTCAGTATCAAGCACCGCTTAAAACAACATTAAGTAAAGAGCAACTTATTACTCGCATGGAAATACTAGCGAACGTAAGTTCAACCGATAAGTCACTTAGAATGGCAGAGCAAGTAGCCATGCTAGATGACAAACATCGTGGTGATCATGCTGATTTAAACTATTATTTAAAACAGTTATTAGCGCTCAGTGACGGTTCAGTTGAACCTGACACACTAACGCGACTTAAAGCGACACTTGCAGCTTAATGTACTAGAACCAGCATAAATGTGCTGGTTACTATTTTAATAAGCCGCTTTAATAGCGGCTTTTTTATGTACCACTAATTTATAAAAAAAAGGGTTCTCATGAGAATTTTAGTTATTATTGCAGCGCTATTTTTAACAGCCTGTAATACCACTCAAGGCATATCAGTATATTCATTTACTAACTCTGAGGTTGAATCTGTACTGGGTAAGCAACTACCAAAGTTAAGTGAAAAAGTAAGCTTAATGGGTTTACCCGTCCAGTTTGATGTAAACGACTTAAGTGTCAACATTGGACCTGATAACCGCGATGTTGTTGTGCTTGGTGCCGATTCGAGCGCTGAAATTAATGCATTCGCACTTAAATATCCAGTGCGTTTAAAGCTGCAAATTGAAGGTAGCCCATTTTACGACAGTGAGAAAAAAGCAGTGTTCTTACGTAATATTAAATTACTTGATTCGAGTGTAGATGCCGGTGGTTTTAAAGGTAATTTAGGTGCGCTTGATAGCCAAGCAATGGATGTTATTAATGCTTTTTTAGCGGTTAACCCAGTTTATACATTAAACATGGATGACCCTAAAATGATGCTACTTAGTAAACTTCCACTTGATATGAAGGTGGTTGAAGGTGCAATTAAGCTAGTACCTCGTCTATAAGTAGATCGACCTACTTACAATATACGTATTGATTAGCCTGACTTTCAGGCTAATTAGGTTTTAATATTATGGCGGCTCCTCGTACTGTCCCCACTTCTCGGCTTTCTCGATTTGCAAAATTAGGCTCACTTGCCACAGGTGTTGCTACCAACATGTTAGTTGATGGTGCTAAGAGCGCGCTAACAGGTAAAGGTTGGGATAATAAAAGCTTACTACTACAACCTAAAAACATTGAAAAACTAGCCACACAGCTATCACATTTACGTGGTGCAGCAATGAAACTCGGGCAATTGCTCTCAATGGATGCCGGTGATCTACTTAGTCCTGAATTAGCTCAGTTACTTGCTTTACTTCGCTCAGACGCGAACCCAATGCCTCATAAGCAGCTTGTTGAAGTGTTAAAAGAGCAATGGGGGGATGAGTGGCTAGCGCGTTTTTCTCACATTGAGCTAAGGCCTTTTGCAGCGGCTTCTATAGGACAAGTTCATTTGGCTTATAAAGAAAATGGCGATCAGCTTGCTGTTAAAATTCAATATCCTGGTATTGCAAAAAGTGTAGTAAGTGATGTCGATAACGTTATTTCGTTATTAACGATTTCTCGATTATTGCCAAAAGATCTTAATATTAAACCACTTATTGGTGAGGCTAAAGCGCAGCTATTAGCCGAGGCTGATTATAAACGTGAGGCTGATTATTTAATACGTTATAAACATGAACTAGCAAGTAATCCCCACTTTAAAGTACCAAACGTATATCCAGAGCACAGCACACAACAAGTACTTACTATGGAATATATAAAAGCAGAGCCCATTGAGAGCATTACAAAGCTACCTGATAGTCAAAAAAGCTTTGTTGCAGAGCAACTGATTGATTTGTTTTTTAAAGAAATGTTTGAATTTAAATTGATTCAAACCGACCCTAACTTTGCCAACTTTCATTATCAACTTGATACACAAAAAATTGTTTTATTTGATTTTGGTGCAACGCGAGAAATATCAACCGAGCTTAGCTTAGCGTACTTAGCCTTATTTGAAGCGGGTAGTGAAAACAACCGAGAAGGTGTACTTAAAGCGGCTTCACACATTGGTTATTTTAAAAATGACTTAGTTGATGAGTATAAAAACAACGTCATTGATTTATTCTTAATGGCGTGCGAGCCACTGAGAGCAGAAGGGGAATTTGATTTTAAAAATAGTGAACTCGCGCTCAAAATTAAAAATGCAGGGCTTGCCCTTAGTGCGCAATCTCAGCAATGGCATACACCGCCCGTTGATGCGTTATTTATTCACCGAAAACTTGCAGGACTTTATTTAATAGCCGCAAGGCTAGGTGCAAAAATAGATGTAAAAACGTTATTTAAGCACTATTTATAGCTTTTTAACTTACGCGTAAGTGCACTTTAAGTAATGAGTGCACTTAGTGTATAAAATTGCCATAATGCTCGCGATATTTCGCGAGGTGTATTTATGATAAAACAATTTTTAAACGATCCTAAATTATTGCTAAACGCAGTAGGTGAGGGCATATACGGTTTTGACCTATCGGGTAATGCGGTGTTTGTTAATCCTGCCGCTGAGCGCATGACAGGTTGGTGCGCTGAGGAACTATTAGGTAAAAAAATACACCAATATCATCACCATACTCATGCTGATGGCACACCTTATCCCGCAGATGAATGCCAAATTTACTGCACCATGTTTGACGGAAAGCGTCGTGAAGTTAAAAATGAAGTTTTTTGGCGTAAAGACGGTAGCTCATTTGCAGTTCAATACACTTCAACACCGGTTTATCAAAATGATAAGTTAATTGGTGCTGTAGCGGTATTTCGCGATATATCACTGCAACAGCAAACACAAAATGCACTGCAAGAGGCACTTACTCAAGTAAAGCACTTAAGTGAGCAGCTAAAAGATGAAAACAACTACTTAATTGCAGAGCTCAACGAAGACTGGCAAGACTCAGGGCTAGTTGGACAAAGCCATATATTTCAAACCATGTTAGATCAAATAAAACTGGTAAGTGAAACCGACAGCACAGTGCTTATACTTGGCGAAAATGGCACGGGTAAAGAATTAGTAGCCCGTAATTTGTATCGACTAAGCAAGCGTAGCGAACAAGCTTTTATAAAAGTAAATTGCGCCGCATTTACCCCAAGCTTGCTAGAATCGGAATTGTTTGGTCATGAAAAGGGCGCGTTTACAGGTGCCAATGACCGCCGTAAAGGGCGCTTTGAACTTGCTGATAAAGGCACCTTGTTTTTAGATGAGATAGCAGAGCTTCCACTTGAGGCGCAAAGTAAATTACTGAGAGTCCTGCAAGAACAAGAGTTTGAACGCGTGGGTGGCAGCAACACGCTAAAAGTAAACATTAGAGTAATTGCAGCGACTAATCGCGACTTGTGGGAAATGGTACAAAAAGGCACGTTTAGAATTGATTTGTATTATCGGCTCAATGTATTTCCTATAAAAGTACCCGCCCTTAAAGATCGAAAAGAAGATATTCCTTATTTATGCGCTAATTTGATTGCGCAGCTAAATAAACGGCTCGGGAAAAACTTAAAAGGGCTAAGTAAAAAAGCAATTACGCAGCTGCAGGCTTACGATTGGCCAGGCAATATTAGAGAGCTGCAAAATGTACTTGAACGCGAAGCTATTTTATCTAATCAAGCGGTACTTCAGCTAAGTCAGCCTTTGCAAGCGGGTGGTGAAGTTGTTATTAATCCTTCACTTACGCTCGATGAAGCGCAAAAGCAGCATATAACCTCTGTTCTTGTGTTATCGCACTGGCAAATATCAGGTGATAAAGGAGCGGCAGTTAAATTGGGCTTACCTGAGAGTACACTACGCTCAAAAATGCGAAAGTTAGGGATCGCTAAAAATTCGTGATATATCGCGAAGTACGCTTTATATCGCGAGGTTGCTTTTTATTTTTGAAATAATTTCTTTAATATCAATGAAGTAATTAAAGTTTCAGCTTGGTCTGAAAGTTGCAAATGCTTGCGTAATACCCGTCATTATGAAGCAAGTACTATGAAGTTTGATATTAAAGAAGAAGACATGATCATTAAGCCCTATAACACCGAAGGGCCAATTTATATCCGCGAGCAAAAAGGATTTTTTCAGCGCATACGCCGTAATTTAGGTTGGCTGCTAATGCTAACTTTTATTGCAATACCGTGGATCCAATATAACGGTCAACAAGCTGTGCTGCTTGATGTGGCAACCCAAACCTTTACTATTTTTGGTTTAACACTCCTTCCTCAAGATTTTATGATTTTAGCCCTGCTATTCATGGTGGGGGCTTTTGCGTTATTTTTTGTAACCAACTGGCTTGGTCGGGTTTGGTGTGGATACACGTGCCCGCAAACAATATGGATGCTCATGTTTTCGTGGGTAGAGCAGCGCATAGAAGGCACGCGAAATCAGCGAATTAAATTAGATAAATCTCAGTGGACGCTAAGTACTTGGCGCAAAAAAATAACTAAGCACAGTGCGTGGATTATTATTTCAGTTTTAACCGCCACCTCGTTTATGGCGTATTTTATTCCAGCAAAAAGTTTGTATATGGAAATGCTTACATTTGAATGGTCAGGTATTACGAGCTTTTGGGTGTTTTTATTCGCTTTTTGCACTTACGGTAATGCAGGGTTTTTGCGCGAAAAAATGTGCACGATTGCTTGCCCGTATTCTCGTTTTCAGGCTGTTATGTTTGATAAAGATACGTTGCTTGTAACCTATGATAGCACGCGCGGTGAAAGCCGAGGGCCACGTAAACGCAAAGCTGATCCAAAAGAGCTTAACTTAGGTGACTGTGTAGACTGTAACTTGTGTGTAGAGGTATGCCCTGCAGGAATAGATATTCGAAATGGCTTACAATATGAATGTATAAACTGTGGCTTATGTATTGATGCTTGCGACGATACCATGGAGAAATTTGGTTATCAAAAAGGCTTAATTAAATACGCCAGTGAAAAACAAATGGAAGGCAAAAAAACCAATCCATTTAGATTAAAACTAATAGGTTACGGCGCATTAACGGCTTTGTTAATAATTTCTATGTTTGCATGGATGCTGCAACGCACACCAATAGAAGCCTCAGTACTACGCGATAGGAACGCGCTTTATAGAGTGAACTACGAGGGCCTGGTAGAAAACCCTTATACACTTACTATTATTAATAAAACGCAGCAAGCACTGCATTACAGTGTTGCCATAGAGGGCTTGCCAGAAGCAACACTCTCAAGTCCAAGTTCTACACTTATACAGCCAGGTGCAATGAAAAGAGTCCCCGTTACTGTAACAGCCGATGGTTACAATATTGCGCACAAAGTGAGTAAGTTACAATTTGTAGTAACAGCGCAAGAAGATGCAAGCATTACTATAACCAAAGACAGCCAATTTTATAAAAATTAGTCCAGTAATAAGCTCTATATAAACAACGACTTGAGCTTTACCTAGCTCAAGTCATTGTTTAATTCATTTAAAATAAAATGCTTTGCCGATTCTAGATTATCAAAAAGACAATCTTTGAAAGAAACGTCTCTTTTGGCGTTTTGCATTATTCGTTGCATTTGGCTTATAGCAATAGGTGATGTAAGCACAAACGCGCTAATTAAACAGTTATTCTGCTGCATGCTGTGGCTTATGGCTACCATTTCTTGCTCGGCTTGTGGGGTTGCAGCTACAACGTTTGATGAGTCACTTATATAACCCCATTTCTTGCCTTTAAATGATTGAATGGTTTCAAAAAGCGCTGTTTTAAAATTACTTAAAAGCTCAAGTTCTAGGTTTCCGCTAAATTGTGCAATAACTATATTATTTTCAAGCGATAAATTAACGAGTCCGTTTTTATTTTTGTATTCCATTAATACCTCCTAAATTAGCTTTTTATCTAAATTTCGTTTAGCAGCCAAGAGGGTACAAGTGGCTGCAAACTTATTAAAGTGCTTTAATATAGTTAAGGGCGCTTTTAATAACCGCTACTTGCGCCAAAATACATTCTTCATCTGTGGCTGTTGGACTATCAGGGTATACCTCTGTTGTGGTTACATAGGGTGCATCTGTAAAGCCCATACACAAACCTAAATCGCGTGCTGCGTAATTAATAACGCCAAATTGCTCTTGAGGGACGCCTATTAACTGGTTATTTTTATCACTCGGTGCAATGTGCGTGACCTTTGCTACATCTTCGATAATTACTTTTTGAAACTCCGGCTCAGGCTTTTTGCTATCTGCAACTAAATAAAACCCATCAGGTATGTTCCAGTTAGTATTAGTGGTGCCTTCACGCGCAGCGAGTGCGGGTCTAAATTCACTGTTATCGCTGTCGGTTGTTTCGTGTAAATCAATATGAGCGACTAAGTCAGTACCTAATGATTTTACAAACGCCATAATAGCTGCTGATTCTTGAGCTGGGCTGCCCTCGTAAAATGAGCGGTTAGGATCAATGGCGTCTGGGTTCCAGCGGTTTATAGTTTCATATCCCCAAGGGCTAATGCAGGGTGCAATTATAATATTAAACTGCTCTGAGTGTTGCATAGCCGATGTTTTAGCAAACCTAAGCGCGCCATGTACGCCACTAGTTTCGTAGCCATGCACACCACCTGTGATTAAAACAGTTGGTTTATTGGCATTAAAGTTAGGCGTTTTTAATATATATAATGGGTAAGTACCAGCGGCGTAATTAAGCTCGCCGTATTGCTCTATATCTAAGGTGCTTTTAAGGTCATTAATTAGCGTTACGACTTCGTTTTGGTAACTGCGTTTAATGTTTTGGCGTGCTAACCACTGAGCTTTATCATTGTTATTCCATTTTTTGCCTGGTGTGCCAATAGGGTATGTGCTGTTAGTCATAATAAACCTTTATATCAACTGTTATTTGTTCTCCTATAAATAAGGAGGGCAATTACAATTGGTAAAATTACTTAATAAAGGCGTAGCTTAACGCTGAGTAAATTAGCGTGCAAATTAAAACGTTAAAGTCATATTTTTAATAGCGCGTGATTGCTGGGCTTTAATATAACTTTGGTTTGCGAACTCACCCGAAATACTACCTAGTCGTTCACGCTTTACACTAACTGTTAAACTACACGTTTTACTTTGATCTACTTGCGAGCTGCTAAACATATCTAAGCTTTGCAAATCTATTTCAAGGCGCGAAGTACTAAGCGCAAAAAGCATTGATTGTAAAAGTGTTTCATTATTATTGCTAGTGCAGCTACTGCTAAGTTCTACTTGACTAGTACTATTGGGGTCAGTGCCATCTAACTGAACTGTAAGGGGACTATTAATACTAAAAGTTTGGTTGTTACTCGGGGTTAAAATAATAAAATTTAAAGGTAGTTCCACACCTGAATTCGCATTTATGCCATCGTCTCGTTTAAATTTTATATCAAACTGTTGGTTATCATCAGTAGCATTTATATACGCTTGGTAATCAACGTCTAAAAAGTCGGTATCTTTTGTAAGTTCAATAGCAGTGTTATTAACAACAGCTTGTAATGAGTCGCTATCGCTTAAAACAATGTTTGAGCCATTAGCATCTCCCGCATTTAGTTCTGCGTTAACACGCGTGCGGTTACCGTCAGAAACCAGCTCAAAGCCTGCCCAAATTCCTTTTGTTTTTACTAAATTAGACTCTGTTTCTGATGTACAGGCGCATAATGATAAAATTAAAGCACTTGTGGTAATGCACTTTTTAAGCATGTTAGCTCCTTTTAACCACTGAATTAGCTATAAATAATTGTTTAATTGCGGATATACCTGGTAAATATATTAAGTGTATTTGTGCATTGTTACACAACACGCTATCTGTAAATGTTTAAAATTGTTAATGGTTGTGAGTAAAATGATAATATTAAGTTTTAAAAGTCAGCCTGCTAAGAGGTTGCTCGATAAATGACTACTATTTAGCGTTAAATGTAATATAAAAGAGTATGTTACAATCAAGTCAAAGCATATCTTCATATTGAGTATTATGGCGCTGTATATTGCTACTCCAAGTTGGCTAGGCCGTTTTTTTACCCGTATTAAACACGTAACTATTGAACAAGAGCGCCTTGTTGTGCATTTTAGAAGTGCTCCCGCACGGACATTTTTAATTAAAGACTTTGATAATTACTCAATACTTAAAAATCGTTTATTTAGCGCCAAAATTAATTTGTGCGATAGTAGCAATACATCAATTAGCTTTTTAAACAAAGCACAAGCTAAGTCTTTAAATACCGCCCTTAATACGCAATTTTCAGCCATGCTTGAGCAAAAAGTAAATAACGCCAAGGCTTTGCTAAAGCGTTATGCTTTAGATGAGTTTTTACGTGATAGTTCCATGAAAATACTTAATAACGAAGTATTTTTACTTGCTAAACAATACGCTCAAAGTACAAATACATGGCAACAACACTTATCGCCAAGCAGTATTAAATTTTTAAATATACTGAGCTCCACACCCAATACTCACGATGCAATCGCACAGCTGCGCCATAAATATGAAAAAAAACAACTAACTCTTAAAAATGACTTTTTTAATCAAGTAGAGTCAAATCCATTAACAACAGAGCAGCGCTTAGCGGTTATACGCGATAACGATAAAAACCTAGTATTAGCGGCAGCAGGCACAGGTAAAACATCTGTGATGGTCGCAAAATCGTTAGATTTAATAGCGTATGATATTGCCAAGCCTGAGCAAATTTTGGTGCTGGCCTATAATAAAACAGCAGCAAATGAGCTTAAAGAGCGCTTTATTAAACGCGCCACGCATGCAAACTTGCATACCAAAGTACCCACTATTTTAACGTTTCATGCGCTTGGGCTTAAATTATTACAAAGTGCTAAAAAGCCAATCGAGTTGTCAAAATTTGCAACCGACCCAGTTCAATTAAATAGTTGGTTAACTGGGTGGGTAAGTAAAAAAATACAAACCGAGCCACAGTTTTTAAAAGCATTTGTAGATTTACTCCATGAGCCGATTGATATATTTAGCTTTAAAGATAATGCACAGTACGAGCGGTACGTACGCGATAACGAATACCGTAGCCTTGCGGGTCATAAAGTAAAAAGTTATCAGGAAGTGCTTATTTCAAACTGGCTACATTTGAATTGCGTGGCGCACAGTTATGAGGTGAATTATCACTTTCATCAAGGCACAGAGCTAAGTGGGCAATACCAACCAGACTTTTATATACCCCAATACGATATTTACTTAGAGCACTTTGGCATTGATAAGCAAGGGAATACTCGTGCCGATATAGATAAAAAACACTATAACGAGCAAATTGCATTTAAGCGTAAGTTACATAAAAAAAATAGCACCACTTTACTCGAGACCTTTCATTACAACTGGGTAGAAGGAAAGCTTGAGCAAACTCTCGCAAAGCAATTAAAGCAGCATAATGTTGAATTAACACCTTTAAGTAGCGACGAAATATTTCATACTTTAAATAACTCAGGACAGTTGCAGCAAGGCATTGGTAAGTACATAAAATGCTTACAAGCTATTCGAGTGGAGCAACTAAGTAATAAGCAAATAGCGCAGCGCATCAAGCAAAGTGGTATTAAAAACTATCAACAATATGCAAACTTGTTAGTGCAAATTCATGACGCTTATATAAATGAACTAAGCACGCAAAATGCCATTGATTTTGACGACATGATTATTCAAGCAACAAAGGCGATAGTAAGCGGAGATTTTAATATTCCATGGAGCCACATTTTAGTTGATGAGTTTCAAGATATATCAAGTGCGCGTATGGGCTTTTTAAATGCGATATTAAAATATGGTAACGGAATACGCTTTACTGCGGTAGGTGATGACTGGCAAGCAATTTATCGGTTCTCGGGTGGTAATTTAGCGCTTACTACACGCTTTAATGAATTAGTGGGCAGCCACTCACTTACTATGTTGCAAAAAACATTTAGATATAACAATAGTATTAGTGATGTAGCGGGGCGCTTTGTAATGCAAAACCCTGAGCAATATAAAAAGCTGATCAGCACACATACACAAGTAACTACACCACAAGTTATTTTGTTAGACGATTTATACCAAGGCACTAAATCGATAGAAATAAAAGTACAGCAGAGCATAAGCACTATTCAAAAAAACGATGCATCAGGGAGCATTGCCATACTTAGTCGATACCGATACATGTTAAATAGCGTGCAGCAGCATTTAAAAGATAAAAAGCATACAAACCCTCTTTATTTTTGGACATTGCATAGCGCTAAAGGGCTTGAAGCCGATTACTGTATTATTATTGGTTTTGAACAAGGTAAATTAGGGTTTCCTAGCGATAATCAAAATAACGTGCTGGTGGAGTCGTTATTACCAGAGCAAGATGAATTCACTCACTCAGAAGAAAGGCGTTTGCTTTATGTAGGTATTACGCGCGCAAAACATAAAGCGTATTTAATTGCAGACCCTTATGCATGCTCAGCGTTTGTAAAAGAACTAGTAAATGACGATTATCCTATTCAAATCGGCTCCACGTTGTTTAACAAGTCGCAACTAAAGCAAAGAGAGTGTAATACGTGCAGCGACGGATTAATTGTGCCAAAAACGGGTCAGTATGGTGATTATTATAGCTGTACTAATACGCAGATTTGCGAAACTAAACTACGAGTGTGTAAAAGCTGTAGTAGCCCATCGGTTGATAAAAGCACGTATTCACAATGTGTGAATACAGAGTGTAAAACGCAGCATCCAATTTGTGAAAAGTGTGGTCGCGAAATGCGTAAACGTAAATCTAAGCACGGTGAATTTTTAGGATGCAGTGGTTTCGCGCTTAAAGAAGATAACTGTAAAAACACTCGAAAAATGAATGTTTAACGGCTAACGAGCAGGTTTACACCTGTCTATTTTATAGAGCAATGTAAATAGAAATTATATTCATTTGATTGATTTTAACAAGTTATCAATGTCTAATAGAAGAATGAGCTTTAACTGTTGTTTATTATGCATTTCTTCAATAGGTTCTTTTTATTAAACGATCACTATTCAGCCCCTGATCAGGTTGCTAATTGGCGAGTAAGTGCACTGCGCATTATTCTATCATTAGTAATGGTGTTATGTTTTGCTGTGGTGTGCCACACGTACGCAAGCGCTATTGAGTTTAACTTAATTTATATTGTTGTATTAACAAGCAGTTTTTTTGCGACTGTATGCGGTTTGCTTATAGCAAGTAAGCGTTTTTATCACTTCAGCGCTCATGTACTTTTAATAGCCATTGTAGCTGCTAGCGTGTCAATGAACTTATTTTTAACAGACCTAGAGCTTGCTAAAGTGGGCTCTATGTATATGTATTCCTGCCCAATAATCGCACTTATGCTACTTGGTTATAGAACAGCCCTTGCTTATGGCGTATTAAATATTGTACCGTTTTACATGATCATCAATAACGTTGATGTATCGGGCTTAACTGGCATTGCTCAACAACTTCCCGATGCCAGCTTATACATTACAGGGCTAATATTCTTATTTTTTAACATTTGTATTCCCCTTGCTGTGGCACGCACAATTGTGGCTGCTAAGCGTTTAAACAAAACAATGATAAGCGCTAATACACACCTTAAAGATAAAAATGAGCTTTATCGAAGCCTGTTCACCGAATCAAATAAAGCCAAAATTATTGTTGATGAAAACCTTGTCATTACTGATTTTAATCAACACGCTATTGATATGTTTGGTATAAAAAAAGAATTAAAAGAAGAATGCGTTAACCTTTCTCATTTATTTCCTACTTTAGTTTTTGACGCCCCTAATGCTCAAAATAAAATTGTGAAGTACAAAAAAAGCTATTTTAAAGCCTGCTACCAGCAAATAACAATGAGTACTAACTACCGTGTATACGACTTTTACGATTGCACGCAAGAGCAGCTCATTAAACAAAATTTATCGATGATGGAACAAGAAAATAAACGTTTACGCTTTAGAGACTCGCAAACAAAACTACCTAATAGAGAATGGTTTGAGCTGCAATGCGACAGATTAACAAGCAAATACCAAAAAGGTTTTTTTATCGTTGTTACCCAAAGTGCAAATAGTGAATACTTAAATTTGAAGCTCACTAAAGCCGACTCTCAAGCATTACTTATTAACGCGTACAAGCGTTTAAAAGCGATGCCAGATGGGCCGTTGTTGTGTGCTCATATAGGAGTAGGAAAGCTTGCTTTTATAATTGGCGCAAACTCGCAAAACGAGCTTGAAGATAAGCTATTAATGCAAATAAAAAATACATTAGATAAAACTTATAATGTGTTTGGCACTAAGTGTCAGCAATCATTTTTATTTGGTTTTGCAAAGTATCCTGATCACGGAAAAAACAGCACAACAGTACTTAGCAATGCGTGCGAAGCACTTAAAGTTGCAAACTGTAATATGCCTCTAAGTGGTTATAACGAAAAACAATCACAAGCTTTTATCGAAAAATACGAAATTTCGATGTTATTAGATGAAGCGCTTCAGCAGGGCGATTTGTCGGTGCATTATCAACCTAAAGTAGATGCAAAGGGTCAATGTATAGGGCTTGAAGCTTTAGCGCGTTGGAACAGTCCCATACTAGGTAATGTGTCGCCAGTGGTATTTATTCCTATTGCCGAAGAATACAGAATGGTCAGTAGATTAACCGATTTGATTATTCAAAAAGTCTGCGCTCAAATTGCCAATTGGACTAAGGCGGGTTTACCGAGTGTGCCGGTGGCAATAAATATATCTCTAATTGATTTTAGCCAAACCGATTTCATGTCAAAACTGGTTAAATACCTTGCCGACTTCAACGTAAAGCCACCTCAAATAGAGTTAGAACTGACTGAAACCTCTCTTGAGGCAAACCAAGCGCATTCGCTAAAGCTTATGCAAACACTGCAATCGTGGGGTTTTACTATTTCGGTTGATGATTTTGGAGTGGGGTATTCTAATATTGCACGCCTTGCCGATTACCCTATTAACAAGCTCAAGTTAGATCGCTCATTAATAAGCCAAGTAACAAGCTCTACGCGTCAAAAAAGTTTAGTTAAAGCGGTGCACGTTATGTGTGAAGAGCTTGATATTAAGTGTGTAGCCGAAGGAGTAGAAACCCAAGAGCAAGTAGCAATAATGGCGCAAATGGGGTGTAAAGAATTTCAGGGCTTTTACTTTGCGAAACCAATGTCAGCCGAAAATTTTGCAGAGCATGTTAGCCGCCATGGCTTAGTGTTTAACCCCAAAGAGATGACGGCTCAACTTTAAATGTATAGCAGGTATTTTATTACCTAGTTACAGAGCTGTTGGGCGTTTATAGTTATTTCGCACTGATGAATAACTCCTGCTCCCCAATGCTGTATATCTGATTGAGCAGTACAGCCTGCATCTTCAATTAAAGCCGTATTGGCATCACATAAAAGTAGCACTGCGCTATCATCTTGTACGTTTACAATAAGCGTGTATTCCCCAAAAGGTGCAAGTTTGCTTAAATCGTTATTAACAGCGGCTTTTAATAACTCATCAGTTGTTGAATAGGATGTTTCACTAAATTTTAGTGTGCCATCAACGGCTGTAGCAATATCTTTTAATTGTGAGGCTAAGTCGGCCATCACTTCTGGATTGTTTTTTTTAGGAGTGTAGCAACCGCTAAGTAATACTATGAGGCTTATATAAAGTAAGTGTTTCATTTTATTTGCTCCATACCGTCATCGTGTTGTGTTCATCGTAGCCTGTATCTAGGTTCCAATTTTTAATTGCACTGTAATCAGTATCTAAAAATACGGCATTGGCAATAATGGTTATGTAGTGCTGAATGTTACTAACGGCAAAGTCAAAAATATCGTTGTAATGCATAGGCTCGTGCGGCGTTTTTAGATGTTCAATAAAAGTGGGGTCTACTTCGTTTGGGCGAGGATAAAACAAGCCTAAATCAGCAGCAACATGGCGTGCACAGGCAAATAATCGATAGCTTTCTTCAACATTATTTACTACAAGCTGAAAACCGTTATGCCATGAATTAAAGTTAGGAGCGTGTTGTGCTGCGTAGCTTGGGTGAACCGTTAATAAAGCATGTCGCCAAATTTTTGCAATATCGGTATCAAAATTATCGTCTTTGTTAGTACAAGATCCAATATTTTGTTGCACGCGGTCAGCATAACCTAACTCACCTAAATTTAAACGTTGCCAAATAAACGCGTCTTGATTCATTTCGCAGGTACGGTGCGCCGTTTGGTTTTGCGCGTAAGGGCCAACTTTTAATTCAACAACCGGATGCACTGTTATATCTGCAGCAACATGGGCCATATAACCGCATAACCAGGCAAAACACTTTTCAAATGCTTCACCTTCAAGTGTTTTACAGTATTCAATCATTGCTTTAAGTAAATCGCCTGTGTGCTCATAGTGCATTAGGTCGGCCCACGCATTTTGGCTAGGCTGCGCTACAGCTAAGTAAGGATAATCGGGGGCTACACAGCCTAGTTCAAGGTATGCTTGGCGTTGGCTTAAAATAAGCTTTGCTTTTTTAGGCATATCCATTTTAGCGAGTGACTTGGTTTGCGTTGCAATATTAACAGCAGTGATGTGCGCAAAAGCACCTGGCATTGTCATATCCTTATGATTTATTAATAGTGGACAGATTAACATTGAGAGGGGGTTAAATAAAGCCAAGCGAAGTGCTTGTGAGTGTTTAAAAGAGACTAAATTAACTGTTCAATTAATTGTCCATCTTCGTACAGCTTAGCATATTGGCGTTTATGTTCTTCAAACAGATAGGCGCGTAATTGCTCTTGTCCGCTATGAATCTGAGTTATTTTTGCTGCGATCCCTAGGCTACTTTGCCTAACGGGTTCTACATCTATAGATATGCTTTCTTGGTTGGGTAAGGTAAAGCTCATGTGCTGTAATTTTTTTACGCTCTTTCCACTTTTTAATGGTTTTAAAAATATACCTGTACTGGAAATCGATTCAATATTAAAACCTTGGCTTTTAATATTTAGCTCACTCCAGCGCCAACTACGTTGAGTGCCCTTTGTATCAATTACTTCTGGTGCGCTCAAGGTGGGGTTAATTACACCTAACTCATCAATTTTTAATTGCAGGGGAAACCAAAGTTGGTAATTAGCAACTTCAGCAAGCAAAGTTAGATTAGCGTGGGTAAAAAGGTGAGCAATATTCGCAGGTATAGAGCTTTTCATTGTAAGCATATGGTCACGAGGGGAACGTTGCTTTGTATTTGGCTTAAATAACTCAGCAAAAAAATTTATCTCTTCATTAGAAAAGTCCATATTTCACCCCAGTTACATAAAATAATTCACCACGGTAATTTAAACAATGGGTTTGATCAATAAATGCGCTGTTTAAATTTGTTTAGTCAATATTTATAAGGGTAAGTATGTTAACTAAACAATCTATTTAAATGAAGTACTTAACGCTATCGCTTTTCAGGGGCTTGAATTATTTAACATTTATAAAAATATATTTAGGCGCAAGTGGCTAGCTGTTAAACTACAGCACATTAGTTTTATTATTTATATTAGAGTTTACATTATGATATGTGAATTTTTACGTGATCAACAGCCGAAGTTACTGGGTATGGTAGTGGTATTGTTCGGTGCAGGATTTTCAATAAATGCAGTGGCTCAAGAGCAAAGCCAAACTTTAATTTTAGTGGGGTCAGAGCTTACTACCTGTACTAGCGCCAAGCTTAATAATTGCCAAAAAGAGGCTGTTATTGATGGTAAGTCACATAATTTATATACACTTAGCAGCTCTCAAATAAAAAACATCGCGCAGCATTGGCCTAATAATAATGTTGAGGCAAAAACGGCTGTATTAAAAACACTTAAAACCATACAAAGTAAATCGTCAAATAGCGTATCAAAAACAGATTTACTCTGGCAGTGGCGCGATATAAATAATCAGCAATTAGAAAGTCTAACTCAGCAAGAGTACAACTTTGTATTTGATATGCTAGAAGTACCGCTACTTAATAAAAACGGTGAGCGTTTAAAAGAGCAAGTAAATACCGATTTTAATAATGAGGTTGCGACTAATAATATTTTACAATTTGTGTCGGGCAGTTTAAAAGTTAATAACGCAAAACCCACCATGCTTGCTATTACGGCTTCGAGCCGCGACCCTTATGAGTCGGCAGATGTAGCGCAAAGTCTTTTGGCACAATCAAATATAAACACTCAATGGTTAGCACTAACGCCAGCGCTTGCTAAAGCGATTACGAGTAACTCGTGCGATGAATTACCAGCGCTTAGAAATACATTAATGAATGTGTATAACCGTGAAGTGATTTATCCCAATCGCACAAAGGCCGAATACGCTTTATGTAAAAATGGCACTAATGCACTTGTATCACTTATTAAAAATAGTACCGGTGTGATGTTTAATAGCGGTAATGCAGCATTAACTCATAAGGTATTATTTGATCAAAACAATAACCCATACCCGTGGACGCAAGCATTGCAAACTCGCCCAGTAATTGTAGGTGAAGGAGCCGGTGCTGCAATCCAAAGTAAAGTGACGGGCATGCTTACAAATACGACAAGCCTTGAGGCACTTCGTAAAAGTGAAAATAACACTAATGCTGGTGGGCTGGGCAGTTTTAACTTTGGTGTACTAGATACTCAATTTAGCGAACAAAACCGTACATTTAGGCTTGCAGCAGCGCTAAATAATAACGAAGTGAAAAATACTAAAACAGAGATTCAACATGGATTTGGTATTGATGAAAATACAGCCTTAGTTGTTATTAAATCGCCAGAAGGTAGTTTAATAACCGTAATAGGCAAAAGTGGTGTAGTGCATTTGGCTAACCAAGGTAAAGCCCAACCTGAGAGTAAGAGCTATAGCTATTCGTACTGGCCTACAAGCAGTGTAATTGAAATTACCAATAACACGTTTACCTTAAGCGCACACACAATAGATGAAGCGTT
Source organism: Pseudoalteromonas sp. SR44-2 (assembly GCF_014163745.1). NCBI lineage: Bacteria > Pseudomonadati > Pseudomonadota > Gammaproteobacteria > Alteromonadales > Pseudoalteromonadaceae > Pseudoalteromonas > Pseudoalteromonas sp. SR44-2. Next base: position 32,150 of record NZ_JACJDW010000033.1, read on the forward strand.
ACCCGCTATAAAAATACCTCCACTGCCAGTGCAGCGTTTTGGCTCAATTTTAACAAATTCAAAACTGCGTTCACTTACTCAAGCTATGTGTTTAAGCCAAGAGCAAAGTGCGGTAGCCCAACAAGACGAGTTTATAATTAGCCTTACAGCAACGAGTGACACGCAGTATCATCGCATCAATGCAAAAGAGTTTGGTTGTGCGCTAAGCAATTTAAAGTTAGCTATAAAGTCGATTTAGTGACTAACCTGAGCCAAGGGTTTAAGTTTTTGGCTCTTCTATATAAAATAGCCACCATAATGATTTAAAAGCCTTACTAAAAGAGTGTTAAAATGAATAAAGAAAATGATGTAATTTCTAGTCTAGCCGAATTAGAAAGCTTTTTATTAAATGTAGAAAACGGCGGTCTTGGCCTTAAGGGTGTTTCGGGCGTTGGTATGGCAACAAACAATAGTGATGGTAGTCGTTTTGTAGCCGTGTTTGACGATAATCAAAAATTACTTTTAGCGCGCGGTATTACAGAAGACGTATTCCAAACAGGGCAAGACATGGTACGTAATGGTGTAGGGCGCAAGCACTAGTACTTTAATAAAAAAGCGCTTAGAGCGCTTTTTTATTTTAATTTCAATAAATTGAAATTAAATGGCTTTATATAGATTCCACAAAGGCCACTTCAAGTTAATAACAATTAAATACAACCCCCTCAAAAACCACAAAACTAGCCAGCTAAACTCAGTTTTATTAAGTGCGCTTAGATAAATAAGGTAGTGCTACGGATAAATTGTAGAATCAAAACAGATGAATTTTGGCTATATTTTGAAGAGAAGTTTAACTTATTGATATAGAGGGAGTTTATACCAATTCGCTTAATTAAGTGATCTATTTTTAGGATGGAAAAACGTGTTGACAGCTAGGCAAAAAATTCGCTATTTAGTTGTTCTAAATGAGAGTTTTTTAACACAGGTAGCGACACGTTTAGCCCCGCAAAATGATTAAGTATTATTGCGGATTGGTATTAATGGTCGGTATGGAGAGATTCGAACTCTCGACCCCTGCCACCCCATGACAGTGCGCTACCAAGCTGCGCTACATACCGACGTTGTTTGCAATAGTACGTGTATTTTTTTAAAAATCAATAAGCGATTGTTTGTTTGGGTATTTATTACGCAAGAGGCCTAAAAAGGCGCCCTTGCGGTGTATTAATTAGCTAGTCTTTATTTAACCACTTTTTGATCGAGTCATACATCTCATCTCGTATTAATGGCTGAGCTTTTTTGTTAGGGTGTAAACTATCGTTTTGCATTAGCTCAGGTTGGCTGGCAATATCGAGCATAAAAAAGTTCATTAAATGCGCATTTGTTTCTTCGCTAACGCGCGAAAAAGTGTCAGTAAACATTTTACTGTAACGCGGGCCGTAATTAGGGGGAATGTAAATCTCCATTAAGGCGGTCATCGCATTAGCTGCTTGGCTTTTTTGAATAAGAGACGTTAAGTTAGTTTGCATTTTTTTGACTGGAAAACCACGCAAACCGTCATTAGCACCTAGCTCAATAAGTACATGAGTGGGTTCGTATTGCTCAAGCAATGCATCTAAACGGCGTAGGGCTCCACCAGATGTTTCGCCACTAATACTGGCGTTGATAAGTTCAATGTCGGCTTGTTCGTCATCGTATTTATCTTGTAACAATTTTACCCAGCCTTCTTCTTGTTGAAGTCCGTAGGCTGCGCTTAAACTGTCACCGAGTATTAAAATCGTGTTGTCGGCTGCTGCGCTCAGCGGTTTGATAACTAAAAATAAAATGAATACTAAACGAAGGATTGAATGAGTCATATGTCAGCGCTTTCTCAATTAAATATAATTCAGGTTAATGGTTTGTCTAAAATAGTTTCTACCTTTGAAGGTGAGCTGCCCATCCTCAGCGACATCAGCTTTAATGTCAAGCATGGTGAGTCTGTTGCTATAGTTGGCACGTCGGGCTCAGGTAAATCTACGTTACTCAGTTTGTTAGCAGGGCTGGATACCGCCAGCAGCGGTGAAATTTTTTTAGATGGGGAGCCATTACACAATTTAGATGAAGAAGAGCGTGCTGCACTGCGCGCGGCTAAAATTGGATTTGTGTTTCAATCGTTTATGTTAGTACAAAGCTTAACAGCACTTGAAAACGTTATGCTACCAGCAGAGCTTGCTGGTGAAAGTGATGCGAAAGAGCAAGCAATTGCTTTGCTTGAAAAAGTAGGCTTGAGCCATCGAATTGATCATTACCCGTCGCAACTCTCTGGCGGTGAGCAACAGCGTGTTGCTATTGCGCGAGCATTTATTGGTACACCTAAAATGCTGTTTGCTGATGAGCCTTCGGCTAATTTAGACAGCAAAAACGGTAAAATGATTGAATCCTTATTATTTGATTTAAACACGCAACACGGCACCACGCTTATTTTAGTGACTCACGATGAAGGGCTTGCACAAAAATGTGAGCACATTATTCAAATAGAGGCGGGTTTACTGGTAAAAAGCCAAGTAGAGGACGTTGCTAATGTGGGTTAAGTTAGCGCTTAAATTATTTTCGCGAGAATTTCGCCGTGGTGAGCTCACGGTTATAAGCGCAGCTATCGCTCTTGCTGTGTTAACCGTGCTTACACTGTCGATGGTTACTGAGCGAATAGGGCAAAGTATTGCGCAAAAAAGCAGTGCTTTTATTGCAGCAGACCGTGTACTTGCAAGCGACCATGTTCTAGACACCGCTTTTATTACTCAAGCACAGAGCCAAAATTTAAAAACGGCGCAAATGGTGTATTTCGACACTATGTTGTTTGCCGATGATGAAATGCAGTTTAGCTCAGTAAAAGCGGCATCTAATGCGTACCCGCTAAAAGGGCAGTTAAAAGTTAAAGATACCCTAACCGGTGAAACTAAAGTTGCTAATAGCGGGCCAACGCCGGGTAATGTGTGGCTAAGTGAGTCGGTATTTTACAGTTTAAATATTGATATAGGCGCGCAAGTAGAGCTTGGCGCGGCATTATTTAATGTTTCAAAAGTTATTGTAGAAGAGCCAGACGCGCCATTTAATGTATTTTCAAGTAGCCGTCGTGTGCTTATTAATATTGACGATGTGGCAAAAACCGAAGTTGTGCAGCCGGGTAGTCGTGTTTATTATCGCCAACTTTATGCAGGTAGTGAGGCCGATATAAATAGCTTTTACGAGTGGCTTAAACCACAAATGAAAGAAAACCAACAATGGTATGGCGTTAAAGACCGCCAATCACCCATTTCAAACAGCTTAAACCGCGCTGAGAGCTTTTTATTACTAGCCGGCTTATTAGGTATTATTTTAGCCGCAGTGGCTATAGCTGTTTCAGCAAAACGTTATTGTGAACGCCAATACGACCCAGTAGCGATGATGAAAACGCTCGGCGGTAGCCGCTCAATGATCCGCAAAATATACATGCTTCATTTATTGCTTGTATGTGCAATGGCGGTAAGTATAGGGCTGTTAATTGGTTATGGTTTGCAAGAAATAGCAACAAGTTACTTATCAAAAAGTATGGGCACAGAGCTGCCTTTAGGTGGCTTTAAACCTTGGCTGGTGGCTATAAGCACTGGCGTAATTTGTGCTGTTATGTTTTCTATTAAACCATTGTTTGATTTATTTGATATTCCACCGCTTAGAGTACTGCGCCGTAACTTAGGCGACAAGTTGGCGGTAAGTCGTGTGCATTTAGGTATGAGTGCGCTAACTGTGTTTTTATTAATGTGGTTATTTAGTAACAACATAAAAATAACGCTTATTTTGTTTATATCAACACTTGCGCTAATTGGTGTGCTGTTTTTAGTATCTAAATTAATATTTGGTGGTGGTCGAAAACTAGGATTAAAGCCAGGTAATAGTTGGTCGCTTGCAATTGCGTCTATTCAAAAGCGTGCAAATGTGAACGCGGTACAGTTAATTAGTTTCTCGTTAGCGATTAAATTACTGCTGTTTTTAGTGGTACTTAAAAACGACATGATATCTGATTGGCAGTCGCAACTTCCAAGCGACGCGCCTAATGCGTTTTTAGTTAATATTACGCAAAATGAGTTTGAGCCAATTAATGAATATTTAGCTCAAAAAGATATTCAGGTATCAGAGTTTTATCCAACTATTCGTGGGCGCGTAAATGCGGTGAACGGCGAGTTGGTAGCACGTTCTGTATCGCTGCAAGACAACGAGAAAAAAGACGAAGAAGCACGTGCAGGTATTGGTCGTGAGCTAAATCTTACATGGCTTAAAGATGTTCCTGATCAAAATGAAGTAACACAAGGCACGTGGTTTGGTGAAAATGCGATGGCTGAGGCTTCAGTAGAGGAGTCGATGCTTGAGCGTTTAGATGTTGAGATAGGCGATACGCTTACATTTTTAATTGGTTCGCAGTCGTTCGACGCTAAAATCACCAGTGTGCGCAAAGTAAATTGGGCCACGCTTAAACCTAACTTTTTTATTATTTTAAGCCCTGATGTACTTGCAGATTTTCCGGCGACGTATATTTCGTCGGTACGTATAAATCCAGATCAAAAACGTGACTTTAGCCAGTTATTACGTACTTACCCTACTATTACAGCCATTGATATTGATAACTTTGTTAAGCAAATACAAACTACTATTTCGCAAGTATCGCTCGCCATTGGCTTTGTACTTGCAATTGTTGTGCTGTGTGGCGCGCTTGTACTTATATCGCAAGTGCAAGCTAGTTTAGGTGAGCGTATGCAAGAAATTGTAATACTTAGAACGCTTGGCGCTAAAAGCCGATTAATTAAAAACGCGACCCTGTATGAGTTTTTATTACTCGGTGGTTTAGCCGGTTTAGTTGCCGCATTTTTTAGTGATATAGCGCTTTTAATTGTGCAGCAACAAATGTTTGATTTAGCAGGTAAGTTACATCCACATATATGGATTATAGGCCCGGTAGCTGGCGGCGTATTTGTGGCTGGTTTAGGCTATTTAATGATTTCCCGAACACTTAAACAAAATACCCAAGGATTAGTGCGTGCCCTAGGGTAAGCTTAAACTAACATGCTCCTGTAAATGCCCACCTAGTACGTGGGCATTTTTGTTTTTCTTTGTACTGGTAATTTATACAGTGCTCTGGCATTATTAGCGTAATTTAAAAATAATAACAATGGAGCGCTGTTTGGCCATCATTTTAGGGATCGATCCTGGTTCACGTTTGACCGGATATGGTGTTGTTGCCCATCAAGGTTCTAAATTTACATACTTAGGCAGTGGCTGTATTAAGTTAGCCGATCATCCTTTTCCGGTTAGGCTTAAAATGATCTACCAAGGCATTACACAGCTTATTGAGCAGTTTTCGCCAGAAACCTTTGCCATTGAAAAAGTATTTATGGCGCACAACCCCGATTCAGCTTTAAAACTAGGCCAAGCTAGAGGTGCTGCGATTGTTGGCGCTGCAATGGCCGACTTACCCGTATTTGAATACTCAGCTAGGCAAATTAAGCAAGCAGTAGTAGGCAACGGTGGCGCAGATAAAACACAAGTGCAACACATGGTAAAAAATATTTTAAAACTACCCGGTACGCCACAGGCCGATGCAGCTGATGCACTCGCTATTGCGATTTGCCACGCCCACTCAGAACAAAATTTAATTAAACTAGCGGGCAGCGCAAGCAAAACCGTTAGAGGACGTTTAAGGAAATAATTATGATAGGCCGCTTAAATGGTATTTTAGTCGAAAAACAGCCACCAGAAATATTACTCGAAGTAAGTGGTGTAGGTTACGAAGTACAAATGCCGATGACCTGTTTTTACGATTTACCAAAAATTGGTGAAAATGCGATTGTTTACACTCACTTTGTAGTGCGTGAAGATGCTCAGCTATTATTTGGTTTTAATAATAAAGTTGAACGTGCCTTGTTTAGAGAGCTATTAAAAGCAAATGGCGTAGGGCCAAAACTTGGCTTAGCTATTTTATCGGGCATGTCGGCAAAACAATTTGTAAGTTGTGTAAATAACGAAGACTCAACATCGCTTGTTAAATTACCCGGTGTAGGTAAAAAAACAGCCGAGCGTTTAGTACTCGAAATGAAAGACAGACTAAAAGATTGGGGCAATGATTTATTTACACCATTTAGCGACAGCGCAGTAATAGAGCCAATGAGCGATGCGACAATTGCTAATAATGCAGCGGATGATGCCGTATCGGCACTGCTTGCATTAGGTTATAAATTGCCACAAGCTCAAAAAGCAGTAAAATCGATAAGTAAACCCGATATGTCTACTGAGGTTCTTATTAGAGAATCTTTAAAATCTATGTTGTGAGTAACCCATGATTGAAGCGGATCGCTTAATTGATGCGACTGAAAAAACAAATGAAGATTCTATAGATCGTGCAATAAGACCAAAACTTTTAGCCGACTATAGAGGCCAGCCTCATGTTAAGCAGCAAATGGAAATTTTTATTGAAGCTGCGCGAACCCGTGGTGAAGCGCTCGATCATTTATTAATATTTGGCCCACCTGGGCTTGGTAAAACCACGCTTGCAAATATTGTCGCCAATGAATTACACGTAAGTATTAAAACAACATCAGGCCCTGTACTTGAAAAAGCAGGTGATTTAGCCGCACTACTTACCAATTTAGAAGAAGGCGATGTACTGTTTATTGATGAAATACACAGGCTAAGCCCGCAAGTTGAAGAAATACTCTATCCCGCAATGGAAGACTACCAGCTTGATATAATGATTGGTGAAGGCCCAGCTGCGCGTTCTATTAAATTAGACTTACCTGCATTTACACTTATTGGTGCAACCACACGAGCAGGCTCACTTACATCGCCACTGCGTGACCGTTTTGGAATTGTGCAGCGATTAGAGTTTTATTCTGTAGAAGATTTATCGCACATAGTAGGGCGTTCAGCACATTATCTTGGTTTAGAAATGTGTGACGATGGCGCTACCGAAATTGCCCAGCGCTCGCGCGGCACACCACGTATTGCAAACCGCTTATTGCGCCGTGTACGCGATTACACTCAAGTAAAATCTGACGGCACAGTAAATGCCGATGTAGCTAAGCGAGCCCTTGATATGATTGACGTAGATAAAAGTGGTTTTGATTATATGGACCGCAAATATTTACTCGCCATAATCGAAAAATTTATGGGCGGCCCAGTAGGGCTCGACAATGTAGCGGCTGCTATTGGTGAAGAGCGCGAAACAATAGAAGATGTAATAGAGCCATTTTTAATCCAGCAAGGATTTATTCAGCGTACACCACGTGGGCGCATAGTGTCTGACAGTGCATATCATCACTTTGGTTTACTTCCTAAAAAAGACTAGCCTATATACTTTACTTGCTGTGGTTTATTGCGCAGCAGGTAATTGTCTCAGTATCCCTTTGTTTCAAATTATTATACTCAAAACCTCAACACTCTGTTGCAAATGTTATTTCAAAATACAAATACGCTTTATAGTTAACTGTTAATTCACAGGGCGTTAAGACTCGCGAAGCTATTCTGCGTACCATTCAAACTAGTAAGCGAATTACTTATTGTAAATTAGGTAGGGCAATTATTAGTTTATAAATAAAATATGTAGCGCACTAAATTGCAGGCAAAAAAAAGCCCGCAAAAAATGCGGGCAAACAACAAGTTGAAGGAAGTAATCCAGGGGAACTACGTTTTACTAAATTTGGTTTTATCCAGAAAGAGTAAAACAATGTAATACGATAAAATATCCTATTACTAAGAACTTGGCTTAATGAAACTATCTCATTCAGTGCGCTAGCTCGGTATGGGAGAATAATACGTAAGTTTACTTTTTTGTTCAAACTAGAAAATTTGTATTTTCAGATTAGAAAAACTAATTTAGTGAATTTTATTGTTGTTTGAATCTTGTGCGTTAATTAATCGTTAAATTTATAAGTTTATGAAATTTATAACTTAAGTAATTTATTTCGTTATAGCTCGGTATTAGTTTTACTATTACGTGCAGGTGAGGCTTATAGGTTTTGAGTGTTTATGCTCTTATTTTGAATAAACGGCGCATTTTATGACGTTTCATGTATATATTTACGCATGTTTATAGTTAGCGAGTTTGTTTAAAAGTTTAAATAAAATACTGAGGCAAAGGGAAATGCCAGCTAAAGCTGTTTTTTTAACGTTTTTTGTTGCCTATTCATAGCAATACCGTTGTCAGCTTGAAATGGACTAGATACACTAGATGCAACTTTTGGCCGTGTAAGCGGTCATATTTACACAAATTAACCAATTTGCCGTATTTTGAAATTATTTAGGAGTTTAACGTGGGATCAGGGCTTAATTTTTTAGATCTAATTTTAGAAGCAAGTTTGCTTGTTCAATTAGTAATGTTAGGGCTAGTTGCCATGTCTGTAATGTCGTGGACAATTATATTTCAACGTAAAAAAGCAATATCGGATGCGCTAATAAATGCTAAGAAATTTGAGCAAAAGTTTTGGTCGGGTATTGATTTAAGCAAATTATATAACGAGATATCGTCACGCAGCGGTCAGTCTCAAGGCATTGAAGCTTTGTTTACTTCGGGCTTTAAAGAGTTTGCTCGTCATAAAAAGAATACATTTCAAAGTGCGAGTATTGTTATGGAAGGAACGCACCGCTCTATGCGTGTTGCGCTTTCTCGTGAAATTGAAAAAATGGAATCTAGTCTATCGTTTTTAGCAACAGTAGGTTCTATTAGTCCGTACATCGGTTTGTTTGGTACAGTGTGGGGCATAATGAATGCCTTTATTGCACTAGGTGAAGTTAAGCAAGCTACATTACAAATGGTAGCACCAGGTATTGCAGAGGCACTTATTGCCACTGCTATGGGTTTATTTGCGGCGATACCTGCTGTTATTGCTTATAACCGTTTTTCAAACAGTGTTGAAAAGCTTGAGTCTCACTATATTAACTTTATGGAAGAGTTTGCTAATATTTTACACCGTCAAGCAGCTACACAAATAGAGGCACAAGCGAATGTATCAGCGTAAAAAGCGCCGTCCGGTCGCAGAGATTAATGTAGTACCTTACATTGATGTAATGTTGGTACTACTTATAATATTTATGGCTACAGCACCGCTTATTACGCATGGTGTAAAAGTTGATTTACCCAAAATGGAAGAGTCTGATTTAGTTGATACTAAAGATACTCCGCCTATTATTGCCTCAATAGATGCACAAGGTAAATATTACGTGAGTGTAGGTACTGATCCTGAAGAGCCTATGGAAGCACTTGCTGTAGCTGCGGTTATAAAATTACAGCTAATGAAAAACCCTGACGTGCCAGTCATGATTAAAGGCTCGGGTAAGGTGTCGTATCAAGAAGTATTATTACTAATGGATTTTTTGAAAAATGCAGGCGTACCATCAGTAGGATTAATGACTGAATCCTTTGAGGGGAAGTAGCTGTATGAATAGTTCAGTAGTAAAATCAATAGTACTTCATTTAGGGATTGGTGGATTTTTGTATGCTTCTGCAAATATTCATCCGCCAACACCTAAAGTAATGGAAGTAACACTTAATTCGGCTATACCTACGCCAGATAAAGCGGTATCAGCCGTTACAGTTGATCAAAAACAAGTTGAGCAAAAAATTGCTGAACTTCAAAAGAAAGAAAAAGATAAAAAAAGTGCTGAAGATAAACGTATCCGTGATTTAGAACGCAGAGCGGCCAATGCACGCAAGCAACGCGAATCAGAAGCACGTAATATTAAAAAGCTAGAGCAAGAGCGTAAAGCTAAAGAGAAAGAAAAAGCGCAAGCCGAGGCAGAAGCTAAAAAAGCACGTGCCATTGAGCAAAAAGAGCGTGCTAAAG
>NZ_JACJDW010000034.1:0-40007 GCF_014163745.1 Pseudoalteromonas sp. SR44-2
TATATCAACGGATATTACAACAATGTTAGACCACATCATTATAATGCAGGTTTAGCACCAAATGAATCTGAGGTTAGATACCAAGATTCTAAAACTGTGGCCAAAATTAGTTGACCACTACAAACACACTTGTATCGAAAAACTCGAGGAACTTTCTATATGAATATCAAATCTGATTTAATACATCTTAAGTCAATAGCGTTCGCAATTGGCACATACGTAGCATACATATAACGATTAAATTTACGCATATAAACATTATTCACTAAACAAGCTTTTTTCGAACGCTTGCGCAGCGTGTGAAGACGGTCTGTCTTTATAATGCAGTTGATAAAGTGGCCGAGAGAGTTGCTCGTTATTTTTTTGGCTCAGGCGTGTTAATTTACCTAGCTGCACTAAATCCTCAGTGACTACATTTGGCAATAAAGCGACTCCCATACCTTGAGCAACAGCTCTTGCTATGGCTTCGTTGCTGCCCAATTGCATACTGCGCTCAGCCTGTACGCCATGCTCTGCTAATAACTTTACAGACATTTCTAACGTGCCAGAGCCTGGCTCGCGTAATAACCAAAACTGCTCGTTTAACCATGCTTTTAAGTCTTTAGTGGGCTTAAAGTTGCTCGGTATAACGATACTCATTAAATCGTTTTGCCAGTGCTTACTTATTATATGCTGCTCGGTAGGTGTGCCTTCAACCAGAGCTAAATCTATAGTGCATTCTAGCAATGCGTGCTCAATTTGCGCGGTATTAGCCACTTGTACTTCTACTTTTATATGTGGGTACTGCGCGCAAAACTTAGCTAAATAGGGCGGTAGCCAATAGCTGGCAATGGTTGTACTAGTGCCTATAACGAGTGTGCCGCGCTTAAGCCCTGTGCGTGATTTAATATCTTCAATGGCGGCTTTTTCAATGGCAAAAATGCTACGTGCATGATCATACAAGGCTTGGCCGCCCTCGCTTAAGGTAAGTTTTTTGCCTTTAGATGCACGCTCTATAAGTTGAATATTTAATTGGTGCTCAAGCTCTTTTAGCGCTTTAGATACAGCGGGTTGGCTTATAAAAAGCGCCTCGGCTGCGCCTGAAAAACTGCCAAGCTTTGCTACCGTATAAAACACCCTAAGTGCATGCAAGTTCATTATGCCTCTCAAATCACATAACTTTAAGTTATCGAATCATGATTTTAATGTATTGGAGTTATATTTTGCGCTTTCTTAAAATGAAGTCAACAGTTTAACGTTGTTCAATCGAGAGAATATTATGCTTAGCGCTATTAAAAATTTGGGTATTAATACTAAGCAATACGGCGATACGCGCTGGTGGTTAGGTATGCTGCTGGTGGCTGTTTTGGCGGGAGCATCTGTTGCATTAAGTAAGTTACCCATAATGCAAAGTGCGCAATTTAGCTCTTTAACGATTGGTATTGTGCTTGGCATTATTGTGGGTAACAGTGTGTTTTCGCGCCTTGCTACGCAAACCGATGTTGGTGTTGATTACGCTAAAAGTATATTGCTTAAAGCGGGGGTTGTGTTGTTTGGGTTTAGAATTACCTTTGCGCAAGTAGCGGGCGTAGGCTGGGAAGGCTTATTAACCGATGTTGTAATGCTGTTAGGCACATTTATTTTGGCAGTGCAGCTAGGTAAGCGCGTATTTAAGCTTGATGAACAAACAACCATATTAATTGGCGCGGGTAGTTCTATTTGTGGTGCCGCTGCGGTTATGGCAACTGAGCCTGTAATAAAAGCGCAGGCGCATAAAGTATCGGTAGCTGTAGCAACGGTGGTGGTGTTTGGCACGTTAAGCATGTTTGCCTACCCAATCATGTTTGATTACATGGGGCTGAGTGAACACGCTTACGGTATTTTTGTAGGCTCAACTATTCATGAAGTAGCGCAAGTGGTTGCAGCGGGCACTGCTGTAAGCGCCAATGCTGCAGATACCGCCGTTATAGAAAAAATGCTAAGGGTGATGATGCTTGCACCATTTTTAGTGGGCTTATCGTTTTGGCAAAGTAAAAAGCATGCAAATATAAACGCGCCTGGCGGCGAGCAAAAAGCGGGTATTACAATCCCTTGGTTTGCGGTGTTATTTATTGTGGCAAGTGGTGTACATTCGCTATCAGTTATTCCTCAAGTGGCTACAAGCGCAGTTGTTTGGTTTGATAATATATTGCTCACCATTGCCATGGTCGCACTTGGGCTGCGTACACATGTTGGTGCTATTCGCCAAGCAGGTATTAAACCACTGTTACTGGCGCTGTGTTTATTTTTGTTTTTAACATTGGGTGGTTACGTTATTAATATAGGCATTGCTGAGCTGTTTTAAACGTTACTTGGTAAAAGTTGATTGGTGGCTTAAATAGGCCAATCAACTTCGTTTAAGGTATCCAGCTGCGTGCTGGTATTTTCATTGCCTTGCCATTTATTAGTGTAAACAGCGTGCGTGTCAAACTGTAACGTTTGTTTTTCAATATTAAAGTGCCTACCACCACGCGGATCTACGCCTACACCTGCTATATATTGCCAATTACCCCAATTAGCGGCTACATCGTAATCAATCAGTTGCTGTTCAAAATAAGCTGCGCCGTATCGCCAATCAAGGCCAAGCTCGTTTACTAAGCAGCTTGCTGCAATTTGCCTTGCTCTATTTGATATATAACCCGTAGCATTAAGCTCATTCATAATGGCATTGACTAATGGGTAGGGTGTTGAGCCATTACACCACGTAGCAAAGCGGTTTGGCATAAATGTAGTAAGGGGTTTTGTTTGCTTTTGGCCTTTAAAGCTAAACAGGCTTTTACCTGCCTTAAGTGCATGCCATTTAAAATACTCTCGCCATAGCAATTCAAATTTAATCCAGTAAGTAGACTCGTTTGTTATTTGACTATGTTCGTACGCCTCAACTGCTTTATAAACTTGCCGCGCACTTACACAACCTAAAGCAAGCCAGGTACTAAATTTTGTGGTGTTATTAAAGCCATCAAGCTCGTTTCGAGTTATTTTATAAGTACTTGGTAGTAAAGCTGAAAAGTATTGCTTTAAATGTGTTTGCGCACTTTTAAACCCGCCATGCATTACGCCATTATTTGCTATACGCTCTAAAGGTTTTTTAGCGCACAAGGTTATTGGCTGAGGGAGCAAACCGTTTGGTAATGTTGAAAGTGAAATGGGGCTAGTGGCGGCCTCTACCTTTTTACGAAACGGGGTAAAGTGTTTAGGTAATTCGCTTAAATCAAACGGTAGGTCACTTTGTTTAAAGAGCGTGTCTTGCTGCGCTCCTGTAAATTTAGTATTAGGGCAATGTGCTTTGAGTAAGTTTATTTGGCGTTGCTCGTACAGGCCAAATTGCTCGCTGTATACAACTTCATCAATATTTTGCTCATTAATACGCGCTTTCAAAAGCGATACAGGTTCGCCTTCAAGTACATGCAGTGTTTGCCCGCGCTCAATAAGTGCTTGTTGGAGTTCATACAAGCTTTGCATTAAAAACTGCTGTTTATGCACGCCATATGGCTTTTGTTGATAGTTATTATTTTTAAACCAGTGCGGGTTTATAACAAATACAATATCGAGCGCGCATTGCTCAGTAGCAAGTTCGCTTAAAATAGGGTTGTCGTCTATTCGTAAATCGTTTTGTAGCCAATATAAAATGCGTTTGCTCATAGGTTTACTCAGGTTTTTGTAATCATTAACTTTACGAAGCAAAAGCGGGTAGGGATTAGTTTTGAGGTGTTTAAGAGGGTTTTAAAAAGAGGCGGCAAATAATACCGCCTCCTTGAATGTTAAATAGCCGATTTTTGTTTTGCTATCCAATCGTTTATTACGTCTTCTAATACTTCCATAGGCAGCGAGCCTTGACCGATTACGGTGTCGTGAAAGCTGCGAATATCGAACTTAGCACCTAGTTCTTTTTCCGCTTTTGCACGCAGTTCGCGTATTTTTATTTCGCCCATTTTGTACGAAAGCGCTTGGCCTGGCCATGATATATAACGATCTATTTGATCCTCCACCGCACTTTGTGGCAAAGCAGTGTGATCTGCCAAGTAGTCAATAGCCTTTTGGCGGCTCCAACCAAAGGCATGAATGCCGGTATCAACAACAAGTCTTACTGCACGCCACATTTCGTAGCCTAAACGACCAAAGTCGCTGTACGGGCTTTGATAAAAGTCGGCTTCTTTACCTAAGCGCTCTGTGTATAGTGCCCAACCTTCGCCAAATGCAGAGTGGCTAAGTGTGCGTCTAAATTCGGGTACATTTAACTCCATAGCAATAGCGTTTTGTAAATGATGCCCTGGTATTGCCTCATGTAAGCTAAGTGCTTCTAAATTATATAAAGGCTGTAGTTTAGGTGTTGAGGCTAAAAAATAAGTGCCAGGGGAGCGGTTATCAGCAGGTGGCATATAAAACGCGCCACGACTCGCTGAGCCTTTAATAGTAAAGGTATTTCGCGGTAAATGATTAAAGTAGGTTGGTAATTTACCATACACTTTTTGCGTTATAAAAGCGGTTTTTTCTAGCAGGTCTTGCGCGTCTGTTGCGTAAAATTGCTCATCGGTCGCTAAAAATTCTAAAAAATCGCTGTATGTGCCATCAAAACCTACTTTATCAATAATGTTTTGCATTTGCGTTTTTATACGCGCGACTTCTTTAAGGCCTAGTTCGTGTATTTGCTTTGGTGTGGCATTGGTTGTGGTGTAGTAATTAACTGTGTATTTGTAATACTCAAGCCCGCCTTTAACGCTTGCAATACCCGGCTGTGCTCTACAGTTAGGCATGTAATCGTTTTCAAAAAAGTCGTAAAAGTGCTGATAAGCAGGGACTACTTTTGAGCTGATTAAGGCCTTTGCTTTATTTTGGTATGTGGCTTTTTGCTCTGCTGTAAACGTGTTTGGTATACGTGTAAAGGGCTCGTAAAGGGCACTGTTTTCAGGTTGCTTAACAATATGCGCGCTAATGCTTTGGCTGTAATTTTCAAAGGTTTTGCAGTAATGAGTAAAGCCTGTTTTTATACCTTCTTTCATTAAATCAATATTTTGCTGATTAAATCGAGGGTAGTCGGCAAGGCTGATTAAAAATGCGTTGTAATCGTCGGGTGTTAAAAATGCCATGTTAGCCGGTGCTTCGGCAAAATAAGTATGCCAGCCACTTAAAAAATTAACCGGAAAATACTTATCTTGATAAAGGTAGCTTTGCTGCTCGGTTTCTCGCTCATATTTAAATAAGCGGTAGTTCATTAGCTGCTCGTTGTTGAGCGTTTTTGGGTCAATGCTGGCTAAGCTTTTTAGTACGCTGTTGTTATAGGCTTGGCGCTTTGCAATGGCTTGCTCGCTCCAATTTGGCAATGTACCGTTTGGCTTCCAGCCGTCTGGGTCGGTACGAAAAAAAATTTTTTCAGCTTTGGCGTTTTGCCAGTGGTTATCAATAATGGTTTTTAAATCACTGTTACTGTCGGCAAGGCTTGGTAGCGATGTAACAGCTAAGCAAATAGCTAAAATACTTTTTTTAAACATATTATTCTCATTTTTAGCGCGTTGATTTTTATTAGTTTACGCACATATGTTATTTTTGTTTCTAAGATAATAACAAGTTAATTTAATCAATGCGCTTACTTTTATAACCTGTACTTCTTAGTATAACTTTTTGATTGAACAAATTTCACTGCGTAACTGAGTGACACACTAGTTTATTGTTTTACCAGCGTTTAGAATGATTAAAACTTATTATAAAAAATGACCGTCATGTTTAATAAAGTAATCGCCTTAATTGATGAAGCAAACAACCAAGACCCTAACAGTGAGCAACTTAATGGGGAGAGTGTTCCTAAAGAGTATTTATACTCACAGCGTATGAGCAACATGCTTAGCCGATTTAAACCCGATGCCGATGAACTCATGCAAATTGCAGTGCGTGCACAGCATATTCAGCGTTGGAAGTCGCCACGTAGTGACTTTGAAATGAACAAACAGGGCTATCATCAGTGGCGCAGTGCACTTTATATATTTCATGCAAGTAGTGTTGTTGCACTTATGCAGCAAGTTGGGTACAGCGATGTTGAGCAAAACCGAGTGTACAATGCAGTCGCTAAAAAAAATATTAAACGTAATCCAGACAGCCAATTAGTAGAAGACGTAGCAAGCCTTGTATTTATTGAGCATTACATGCTTGGGTTTGCTAATGCAAAGCCAGATTACAATGAAGAAAAATGGATTGGGATTATTCGCCGTACATGGCAAAAAATGTCAGATGAAGCGCATGAGTTTGTACTTGCAGGTAATATTACATTGCCAGAGCCGCTTGTTGGGCTTATTCACAAAGCGCTTGAGTAAAGTAGTGTAAGTTAAGTATTAAAATAAAAGGATTTTAGAATGTTATGCCCACGCACAAATACCTCTCTTGAGCCGTTATTAATTGGCGGTATTACTGTTTTTACGTCAGCGCAAGGCGGCGTATTTTTTGATAACAGCCAAATTTTTAAATTTAGCTCACCAGAGTTAAAGCATGGTCAGGTGTTACTTAAGTATTTGAGTAATTACATTGAAGGTGAGGGCGATGTATCATCGCGAGTAAACTGCCCTAAATGCACAAGTATAGTAATGATGCGCCGGTATTTTTCGCCGCTTAAAGTGGTTGAAATAGACGAATGCCCAGGTTGTGCAGGCATATGGCTTGATAGCGGCGAGCTGGCAAAAATACACGAAAACCATTTAACCCCCCGAGAGCGAAAGCTGTTAGCTCACGAAATGGCAACCAATCATGGGTTTATAACTATTAAATCGCCTGCGTCTAGGTTTATGCCAACTAATAAAAATAAAAGTGCGCATGAAACCACGGTTGAGAACTTGGTGCGCTTAGCTTTACTTGGCTTGTAACTCTTAATAACGTATTAAAACAAAAACGGCGTACTAAAAAGTACGCCGTTTTTTTTAAATAAATTAACGCTTATGCATTTTATTTATTACGGTTTTCTTTTGCAAAGGCACGTATTTTACGTTTTTGCGAAAGCGTTACTTTATTAGTACGCCCTGCAAATGGGTTATCACCTTCTCTAAATTCAATTTTGATTGGGGTGCCCATAATTTTAAGTGCTTTACGGTAATAGTTCATCAGGTAGCGTTTGTAGCTATCTGGTAAATCGTGAACTTGGTTACCATGAATTACAATACGTGGAGGGTTATAACCACCGGCATGCGCATATTTAAGCTTAACACGACGACCACGAACAAGTGGCGGCTGGTGATCAGCCTGTGCCATATCCATAATACGGCGAAGCATTGCGGTGCTAATACGCTTAGTTGCTGACTCGTACGCTTCATCAACTGATTCAAATAAATGACCAACACCTGTACCGTGAAGTGCAGATATAAAGTGTAAGCGTGCAAAGTCAATAAAGCCTAAACGGCGATCAAGCTCTGTTTTAATACGATCTTTAACGTAGTCGTCAAGGCCATCCCATTTATTAACGGCAATAACCAGTGAACGACCTGAGTTAAGCGCAAAACCTAATAAGCTTAAGTCTTGATCAGAAATACCATCGCGCGCATCCACAACAAGTAAAACCACGTTACAATCTTCGATTGCTTGTAATGTTTTAATTACTGAGAACTTTTCAACTACGTCACTTACTTTTTTACGCTTACGAACACCGGCTGTGTCAATTAACACATACTCTTTGTCGTTACGCGTCATTGGAATATAAATAGAATCGCGCGTTGTACCAGGCATATCATATACAATTACACGATCTTCACCCAATATACGGTTTGTAAGTGTTGACTTACCAACGTTAGGGCGACCAATAATAGCAAGCTTTACAGGTTTGTCTGCAAACGCTTGATGATCAGTATCATCACCTTCGCCTTCTTCGTAAAGATCGATTAATTCTTCGTCATCACCTGTTACTTCTTCATCTTGAGCAGCTAGTTCAGCAATAAGCGGCTGAAGTGTTTGTTCAAGTAATAGGGTAATACCACGGCCATGTGCAGCTGCAATGTGATGTATTTCACCTAATGATAATTGGTAAAATTCAGCACAGTTTGAATCTGCATCAATGCCATCGGTTTTATTGGCAACAACAAAGCACTTTTTCTCTTGTTTACGCAAGTGATTAGCAATGGCTTGGTCAGCTACGGTCATACCTACACGAGCATCTACTAAAAACAGAACAATGTCGGCTTCTTCAATGGCTAGCAGAGATTGATCTGCCATTTCGATTTCGATGCCTTCTTCTGAGCCATCAATACCGCCCGTGTCTACCACGATAAATTCATAGCCATCGTAACTAGCTTGGCCATATTTTCTATCTCGTGTTAAACCTGGAAAATCGGCTACGAGTGCATCACGAGTACGTGTTAAACGGTTAAATAATGTGGACTTGCCCACATTGGGTCGCCCAACTAGAGCGATCACGGGAAGCATAAACTACCTCTTTAAAAAACAACAAAAGGCTTCGCAGTGCGAAGCCTTAAAAAAACCATATGACTATTAGTAACTTAGTTTGGTATTTTTACCATACTAACTTCACCATCACGGGTGTATAAAATTAGCTTATCGTCGGCAACAACTGGCTCAACAAAAAAGCCTGAGCTGTCAAAGTCTTCTCGAGATACTAGCTCGCCAGTTTCTTTATTTAGCCAATGTAGGTTACCTTCTTGGTCACCTAAAGCTAAGTGGCTACCTGCAACTGCAGGGCCTGTTAGGTACCAACCACGTAGAGCGGGTTGGCTCCAACGTTCAATACCTGAATTTTTATCTAATGCGTAAATAACACCATCGCTATCTACTAAATAAATTGTTTGTGCATCCATCGCAATTTCGCGATAGCTGCTGTACTCACGTTTCCACACTACGTTGCCAGAGCGAATATCTACAGCAGCTAAGTTGCCGTTGTAAGCTATAGCGTAAGCGTATGGACCGCTAATAAGTGGTTGAGTGTCTACGTCAACTAGGCGTTCAAATTCTGATGCGCCTTTTGCAACCGCAATTTCTGCGCTCCATGCTGAGTAACCGCTGTCTGAAATTAAAACGCTTAGCTTGCCTGTTTCAAGGCCTACTAATACACCACCGTTAGCAACAGTTGGCGAGCTTTGTCCGCGTAATGTTAGTGGTGGAACTTCTTGTTCAAAACTCCAACGCTCTTCGCCCGTATCTGGGTGAAGGGCTAACAATTTACCAGAGCCTAAATTTACAAATATTAAGCCATCGCCTGCTGTTGGTTTAGACAGTGATTCGCCTGGTACATTTTTACGCCAAACTTCTTCACCGGTTTCGCGATCTAGGGCAATAATAAAGCCGTGTTCAGAACCTATATAAATTTTACCATAGGCTTGCAAAATACCACCTGATAATTTTGCATTACCGTTGTCAGCCCATGGCCAAAACGATAAATCTTGGCGTACATCGGTTTCCCACTTGGTATCGCCGTTAGTAAGCGAAAGCGCTTCTACTTGGCCTTCGCGGCTAGCAACATATACAGTATCTTTGTAAACAGCTGGTGTTAAACGAGAAAAGTAATGCTCTACGCCATCACCTACAGATTCTTGCCAAACAACGTCAGTTTCAAATTGGTTTACAATTTCAGGAAGTACTAGTTCATCTTCATCATCACTTGATGAACAACCCATTAGTGTTGCCATACATAGGGCAAGGGCTGCTGTTGTAAATTTTTTCATACCTAAAACCTTATGCCGCTGGGCTAGTTACTGCTAGGTCATCTAACTTAATTTGTAATAGTGGGTTACTTGTTAATCCACCCGCATCTATTGCTGCTTGGTATGCAGTACGTGCTTGATCTTTGTTACCTTGCTGTGTGTAAATGTCGCCTTTAAGCTCGGCAACGTTTGCATTGAATGCTTCAGGTAATGGTGCATTTAATGTAGTTAATGCATCGTCATAGTTAGTTTGTGCAATTTGAATTCGCGCTAAACGTGTAATCGCAATTGCTTTTAATTCTGTATTTTCAGTATTAGACACTATCCAGCTTAACTTTTCGCTTGCTACGTCTAATTTTTTTGCCTCTACAGCGTCTTTTGCAGCAACAAATGCAGCAAGTGTTGCGTAGTTTGTATCTTTATTTTCGCTAATAAACGCATCAGCTGAAGATAATACATCATCACTTTCAACAAGCGCTGTATATGAATCTGATGCTTTTTCAGCGGTAGTAATTTGATTTTGGTTATATGCTTTCCAGCCATATAAGCCACCAAGGCCAACAAGTATGCCTAGTGCAAGTGAAATGCCGTTTTCACGGAAAAAGCGTTTAATGGCTTCTGCTTGTTGTTCTTCTGTTGAATAAATATCCATTCTTACCTCTAATGTTCGCTTAGCCGTTAATAAGCTCAGCTAATAGCGCTTTAGCTTGTTCTAATTCTAATGTGACTTGTTCTTTACGCTCGCGCAAATACTTGATGGTCACAACGCCTTTTTCTAATTCATCTTCACCAATAATCACTGCAACAAGTGCATCGCTTTTATCAGCACGTTTTAATTGTTTTTTAAAGTTGCCGCCGCCCGCATGCACCATAACGCGTAAACCTGGTACGTCTTTACGTAGTTGCGCTGCAATTGCAGGAGCTTGAATGCTTGCTTTGTCGCCCATTGCTGCTAAATATACATCAGCATTACGACGAATGTCACCTACACACTCAAGCGCTTGTAGTAATAACACTAAGCGCTCTAGACCCATTGCAAAACCAACAGCTGGCGTTGCTTTGCCGCCAAGCTGTTCAACTAAGCCGTCGTAACGACCGCCAGCACATACTGTGCCTTGTGCGCCTAAGCTGTCGGTTACCCATTCAAATACGGTACGGTTGTAGTAGTCTAAACCACGTACTAACTTTTCATTAACCGTATATGAGACGCCAGCAGCGTCTAAACGTTCACATAAATTTTCAAAATGTTCTTTTGATTCAGCGTCTAAGTTTTCAGATAGTTTAGGCGCATCAGTTAAAATTGCTTGTACGTCTGGGTTTTTGCTATCAAGTACGCGTAATGGGTTTGAATACATACGACGTTTTGAGTCTTCATCAAGCACATTAATGTGTTGCTCAAGGTAGGCTACTAACGCATCACGGTAATCTGCACGCGCTTCGTTAGATCCTAAAGAATTTAGCTCTAAACGAACGTGGTCAGCAATACCAAAGGCTTCCCATAGTTGCGCTGTTAATAAAATAACTTCTGCGTCTATATCGGCTGTGGCAATACCAAATGTTTCTAACCCAAATTGGTGAAACTGACGGTAACGACCTTTTTGCGGACGCTCGTGACGAAACATTGGACCCATGTACCAAAGGCGTTGTTCTTGGTTATATAGTAAGCCATTTTGGTTGCCAGCACGTACGCATACTGCGGTGCCTTCTGGGCGAAGTGTTAATAAGTCGCCATTGCGATCGGCAAAGGTGTACATTTCTTTTTCTACTATATCGGTAACTTCACCAATAGAGCGTTTAAATAAGTCGGTTGATTCTACAATAGGAAAACGAATTTCTTGATAACCGAACGATGCTACTGTCTCGCGTAAAATGCTTTCTACTTTCTGCCAAACTTGTGTATCGCCCGGCAGACAATCGTTCATACCGCGAACTGCCTGAATTTGTTTTGCCACTGATAAATCCTAAATGCTGTTTATGTGTAATAAAAAATGCTTACACAACAAGAATGCTAAAAATTGACCTGACATTATAGCGTTTTAGCCATAAAGGTAAACGCCAAACACCGCTGTTTGGCGCTTTATACGGTATTTATTCGACTATTTTAACGTCGATAGGTGTTTGCTGCTCTTTTTGAGCAATGAAGTCGCGCACGTAACCTTCAAGCTGGTCAACAATGTTGTTGTTATCAATGCGCGCTTTTTGGCGTTCGCCATTAATGTATAAGCCAGAGCGACGGTTTGCACCGGCAAGGCCTATATCACTAACGAGTGCTTCACCTGGGCCGTTTACAACACAGCCAATTACCGAAACCGATACAGGCTCAATAATATCTTCAAGGCGCTCTTCAAGCTGGTTCATGGTGCTTACTACATCAAATTCTTGACGAGAACAGCTTGGGCAGGCAATAAAGTTAATTCCGCGCGAACGTATGCGCAGCGATTTTAAAATATCAAAACCTACTTTAATTTCTTGAACAGGGTCAGCTGCAAGAGACACTCGCAGTGTATCGCCAATACCTTCGGCAAGTAGCATACCTAAACCTACGGCTGATTTAACCGAGCCAGATCGCATGCCGCCCGCTTCGGTAATACCCAAATGCAGTGGTTGGTCTATTTCTTTAGCGAGTAAGCGATAGGCGCCTACCGCTAAAAATACGTCTGATGCTTTTACCGATATTTTAAATTGGTCAAAATCAAGGCGGCGTAATATATCTACATGGCGCATTGCTGATTCTAATAAGGCTTCAGGTGTAGGCTCGCCGTATTTTTCTTGTAAGTCGCGCTCAAGTGAGCCGCCATTTACACCAATACGAATAGGAATGTTATGCTCGCGAGCCGAATCGACCACAGCTCTTATACGCTCTTCGCTACCTATATTACCTGGGTTTATGCGCAGACAATCTACGCCGTACTTTGCCACTTTTAAGGCTATACGGTAATCAAAGTGAATATCGGCTACTAGCGGAATAGTCACTTGTTCTTTAATACTTTTAAACGCTTCAGCTGCGTCCATAGTCGGTACTGATACACGCACTATGTCGGCACCTGCATCTTGTATTGCCTGAATTTGTGCAACGGTTGCATCAACATCCATGGTGTCGGTGTTGGTCATTGATTGCACCGCAATAGGGGCGCCGTCACCAATAGGGACGTTACCTACATTGATACGGGTGGATTTTCTGCGTTTAATTGGGGATTCTGAAAACATAGCGACTACTCTGCTAGTGGTAATGTAAATTTGGCTAAACGGTTTTTAGGAAATGCAGAAACATCTACAGGTTCGCCGTTTAAAGTAATGTCTACAGCGTCATGCTTACCAAGCACAACTGAAAAAGGAGGCGTTCCGCTTACGGTCATAATGTAGCCTGCTTTTTTAACGCCGAATGCTATTTTTTCGCCTTCGCCATCGTAAATTTCAACCCAACTTTCGCCGTTAAAGTTCATAACAATTGTACTGCTAACATCTTCTTGGCTTTCGTTATTAGATGTAATAGGAGCCGTTTCTGTAACGGCTTCTGAGCTTGTTGATGTCTCAAGCGTATCTTTTGATTCTAATAGTGATTCGTCGTTAATTTCGGCTTGTTGCTGTTGCTGTAAAATACTGGGTTGAGCTGCTTGTCGTTCACTCATTATTGAGTTGGCAACGTTTATTTTACTGGTTTGCTCTTCAATGGGGGTGGCGTTTTGCCAAAACCATAAAGCAGATGAGCCAATAACAATCGCTAAAATTAAATAACTAAAAAACATTAAACGGCTGTCGCTTGCTTCTTTTTCTGTTCGGCGCGAAAAGCTTTGCATATTAGCGGGCTTGGTCGGCTCTGGTGGAGCCGGCATCATTGCTAATATAGGTGCGCTATCGACTTTTAATTCACGGCAATAATTTTTTATATAGCCTTTAACAAAAGTGATAGGGCCTAGTAACGCAAATTCATCATTTTCAAGGCGTTTAATTTGAAGTTCAGACAGCTTTAGCGGTGCAGCGATAGTTGCGATGCTAACGTTTGCTTGCTCTCTATGATTTTTTAGTATTTGGCCTACTGTTGGCTGTTCGCTCTGTGTTTGCGTATTTTCTTCATTCATAATGTGTATGAGTCTGGATCCACTAGTAAAAGTCTGTGCCCTGGTTTTAGTGCTATATCAGGACTTAATTTATTCCATCGCATTAATTCATCAATTAATACATGCCGCTGGGTAGCTATATCGTAAAGGGAATCACCAGCTTTAATTTCGTAATAAATATTAGGATCGTTTAGGTATATTTTACTTCCATTCATTACCCGATCCGACTCTTTTAAACCATTCCATTGCAGGAGTTTTTGTAGTTTAACATTGTATCGCACCGAAATGCTAAATAGGTTTTCGCCAACAGCAATTACATGAAATGGCACGCGTAAAGGCGATACTTTAGGATTAAGCATTGGAAGCTCAGTTTTTTGCACTGCTTCGTAGCTTTTAAATTCAATATCAGCATTATTTTGATAGTTGCTGTTTTCAAAAACGGTTGTGTTTTTAGTCGCTTCGTAGAATACCACGTCACTACTGTTTTTTTGATTTGTAACTGCAGGTGCAGAATTACTGTAGTTACTAGTTTGCTGCGAATTAAACTGGCCTGTTTTAGGTGCGCCAAACGAGATTATTGTTACCTCGTCATCGGCTTTAGCCGGTTGTTTTGTCGGTATAACTTCTTTTTTAGGTTCTAAAACGGGTTGCGCTTTTTCAGGCGCTGCTACTATAGAATCTGCAGAGTCGTGCTCAGTAGTAAGTGCAAGCATAACAGCCGATGTATCGGTAGGGTTGCTTGGCGCGACGACTTTAGGAGCTTCTTCTTTTTGGGTTGTTACTTGTTTTGCTATTACGGTTGCTTCGTCGGCTTGCGTAATGAGCGTATTTTGCAATGCTTGAGTTTGCTTTTCTCTTGCTATAACTGGATTTACATCTTGGTTATTTGCTGTTGCGAGCTTTTTATCTGTTTTTTGCTCGTTGTTTGTTACCAAGCTTGTTGAACCGTCCTCTGAGGAACGCTTCTTTCTTATAACTTTTATTTTTGGTTTTGAACTAACGTGTGCGCCGTTTGCGTCATTTTTTAGTTCTTTTAACTGCGCTTTACGGTATTTTTCTCGCAGTATTTCAAACTCATTAAAACGTGTTCTTTTCTCTTTTAACGCATAGGCTTCGTTGCTGGTAGAGTAAGTTTGCAAAATAGTGTTGGAAATTTTTTCAGCTTCTTCAATTCTGCCCATTCGGTTTTTTACAAGGTAGCTAAGCATTAATGCGCGAGAAGATACTCGACCCGTACTTTCATAACGTTTTAAAAGCTCACTGGCTTTGTACAAGTCACTTTTAGCGTAGTACAGTGCGGCTAGGCTAATTAATGTGGATGTACGCTGAGAGCTGTGATTAAGTGCCTGTTGAAAGTAGCTTTCTGCATTTTCAAAATCATCAAATTCAATAGCACACAGAGCTAAATTTTCGTAGCTTTCGGCAACGCGAATATAACTTGGTACTTCAATGGCTTTTAAAAATTGATCAGTTGCACGATCGTATTCATCAATACCACATAAAAACACACCGTAGTTATTGAGGGTGTTAGGATCGTCTGGCTTGATTTCAAGTGCTTTTTGGTAGGCTTTATCAGCTAGCGGGTTTTCGCCCACTTGTTGGTAGTAATAAGCAAGAGAGTAATGTACTTCAGGTAGGTCAGGAGCAAATGCTGCTGCACGTTCTAAATTGTATTTGGCTTGAGAATTATTACCCGTTTTTAAATACTGTAGGGCTAAAGCAATTCGTGTTCGTGCTGCGCCAGTATTATTAACTTTATTTTCGACGACGGGTTTATTACTGCCGTTATAACTACTTTCGCTCACACAGCCACTTAGGGCAAGTGTTGATAGTGTTATAGCAAGTATAGATCGCATTACCTTGTCTCTTTATTTTTGTCCATAGCGTCTATATTACCTAAAAGCTTTTACGTTGCATCATTTATTTAAAAATAAACGACTTAAGTGCTCACAGGTTTAATTAACATGCGAGCACTTAATGCAATTATGCCTGATGAATATTCACGCTAATAGCGTTATCTTCGCGCATTTTCTTTTTCGCCATACGTTTAGTGCGGTCAACTACATCACCAGCTAATTGCCCACACGCTGCGTCAATATCGTCACCACGAGTACGACGAACAATACATGTAACGCCAGCGGCTTGTAATACTTTTGAAAAACGATCAATACGACTATTGCTCGAACGTGTATATTCGTTACCAGGGAATGGATTAAACGGAATTAGGTTTACCTTAGACGGTGTGCCTTTTAACGTTTGTACTAAAGCATGCGCTTGATCAGTGCTGTCGTTTACGCCATTAAGCATTACGTATTCAATTGTAACGTCTTTATTTGCTTTAGAGCCATCAATGTAACGACGACATGCTGCTAAAAACTCTTCAATAGGGTACTTTTTATTAATAGGCACTAAAATATCACGCAGTGCGTTATCTGGTGCGTGAAGTGAAATAGCAAGTGCTACGTCAATCTTCTCTTTTAATAAATCAAGTGCAGGTACTACACCCGATGTACTTAATGTTACGCGACGCTTAGATAAGCCAAAGCCCCAGTCGTCCATCATTAATTCCATAGCTGGTACTACGTTTTTAACGTTAAGTAATGGCTCGCCCATCCCCATCATTACTACGTTAGTAACAGGGCGTTTTTCGCTGTTGCCATCAAGGCCAATATCTTTAGCTACGCGCCATACTTGGCCAATAATTTCTGATACTTTTAAGTTACGGTTAAAGCCTTGTTGGGCGGTAGAACAAAACGTACATTCTAAAGCACAGCCAACTTGTGAAGATACACATAACGTTGCACGTTCTTTTTCTGGGATCCACACAGCTTCTACTTCTTGGCCGCCTTCAAGTACTAATGCGTATTTGATTGTGCCGTCGCTTGCTTGTTGGCGAACAGATATTTCTGGCGCAACAATTTCGCACTCAGCTTTAAGTTTTTCTTTAAGCTTTTTATTTACGTTGCTCATTTCGTCGAAGTTATCTACGCCAAAATGATAAATCCATTTCATCACCTGGTCGCCACGAAATGGCTTTTCACCGAACGATACAAATAGCTCGCGCATTGCATCTCGGTTTAAATCTAATAAGTTAATCTTTTTTTGCTCGGTCATGAAACAACCTCAATCGGTGACGGTGGAGATAAAAATTTACGAGGACGAATTGTACACAATTCACTCACTTTAATCATTAAGTAAAATATCAAAAAATGCACTTATGGATACTTTGCGTAATGACTAAAAAAGGGCCCGAAAGCCCTTTTCATTTTGTTAACGAATTCGAATTAACGAGTACGTGAACAAAGCTCTTCGTCAGCGAAGAAGTACGCGATTTCGCGAGCAGCAGATTCAACAGCATCAGAACCGTGAACAGCGTTTTCGTCGATGCTATCAGCGTAGTCTGCACGTAAAGTGCCAGCTAGTGCTTCAGCAGGGTTAGTAGCACCCATGATTTCACGGTTTTTAAGAACAGCGTTTTCGCCTTCAAGAACTGTAACCATTACTGGACCAGATGTCATGAAAGATACTAAAGCGCCAAAGAAAGGACGTTCGCTATGTTCTGCGTAGAAACCTTCAGCTTTCTCTTGTGAAAGGTGAACCATTTTAGCTGCAACGATCTTAAGGCCAGCAGTTTCGAAACGGTTGTAGATAGCGCCAATGTGGTTTTTAGCAACTGCATCAGGTTTTACGATTGAGAAAGTACGCTCTAAAGCCATCTTTATGCTCCAATAATTTTAAGTAAAAGTGTGAATATTAACGGGCGCGAATTATACGCGTTTTAAGTGAAAAATCCTAATTTTATTAAAAACCAGTTTGATTGCTGTTTTATGATCTCGATCAAATTTAAATTATTAGCCATATTTATACTGCTGCGCTTGTGTTTATGTATTTTTCAATAACACCAATTTCACTGGATTAATGCTTAATTTTTCAATCAAATTGGTAAAACTCATGCAACTGGTTTAAACCCAGTTCGATGTATGGAGCGCACATGTTACCCGTTATTTCTTCAATGCCTTTTATTCCTGAATTATTATGCCCCGCAGGCAGTTTAAAAAACATGCGCTACGCGTTTGCTTATGGCGCAGATGCGGTTTATGCGGGGCAGCCTCGTTATAGTTTGCGTGTGCGCAATAATGAATTTGACCTAGAGACCCTGCAAATTGGTATTAGTGAAGCGCATGCGCAAAATAAAAAGTTTTATGTGGTGTCTAATATTGCGCCGCATAACGCGAAAGTAAAATCGTATTTACGTGACATTGAACCTGTTATTGCTATGGGGCCTGATGCGCTGATTATGTCAGACCCTGGTTTAATTATGCTTGTTCGTGAAAAATGGCCTGCGATGCCAATCCACTTATCAGTACAGGCAAATGCGGTAAATTACGCGAGTGTACAATTTTGGGCAAAGCAGGGGATCGAACGGGTTATTTTATCAAGAGAGCTGTCGCTCGAAGAAATAACTGAAATACGCACACTCTGCCCAGACACCGAACTTGAAGTATTTGTACATGGCGCACTGTGTATGGCGTATTCGGGGCGTTGTTTGCTCTCTGGTTACATAAATAAGCGCGATCCAAATCAAGGCACATGTACTAATGCATGTCGCTGGGATTACGATGTAAAACCTGGTGTTGAGAACGAAACTGGCGAAATGGTACATAAAATTGACCCCAAACAGGTGATTCCTACATTGGGTGAAGGCGCGCCAAGCAACGATGTATTTATTCTAGAGGAACAAGGTCGCCCTGGTGAGTATATGCCTGCGTTTGAGGATGAACACGGCACGTATATTATGAATTCCAAAGATTTACGCGCTGTGCAATACGTAGAGCAGTTAACAAAAATGGGGGTACATAGTTTAAAAATAGAAGGGCGTACTAAGTCATTTTATTATGTGGCGCGCACTGCACAAGTTTATCGTAAAGCAATAGATGATGCGGCTTCGGGTAAACAATTTGATACTAGCTTATTTAAAACATTAGAAAACTTGGCGCATCGTGGTTATACCGAAGGGTTTTTAAAACGCCACGCCCATCAAGACTATCAAAACTACGAATACGGTCACTCTGTATCAACTAAGCAGCAATTTGTGGGTGAAGTACTTGGGCGCTGCGAAAATGGATTAGTTGAAATAGACGTTAAAAATAAATTTTGTACTGGTCACTCTTTAGAGCTTATGACACCACAAGGTAACATTACTTTTACGCTTGAATATATGGAAAACAAAAGAGGCAAAAGTATTAGCGATGCTAAAGGTTCTGGTCACATTGTAAAAATCCCGCTAGATGAGAGCATTAACTTAGATCACGCTATTTTAATGCGTAATCTTGAGGATCACCAAGATACACGTAATCCGTTTAAGCACGCTGTTTAGCTGTATTTTTAAGCTAGAAATAACTGCAGTTATAACTGATTTGATAATTTGAATGTGGTTTAATTTTTTATTGACAACAGAGGCGAGTTATTAGGCGCGAGCTAAATTGTTCAAGTACATCTGGAACTGCGTTTATTAACGTCATTAATATTGATTTTGCGTTTAAAAACTTAGCTGTAAGCAAGAGGTCAAGCAAAGCCGTTGCTAGCTTGACCCCAGTTATTTGAAGTTGGAACCTTTAAAAAACTCAGAGGCGCTAGTTACCAACCTCTGAGGTAGTTTATTAAGGTTTTGTTGCCTCAGTGAAACGCGTCATTTCACTTATATTAAGTGTGCCTTGTTTACTATAGATGCCAACTTGACGTTTATCTAAATCATAAAGTCTAAAGCTTAGTGCTCTAAAATCATTGATATATGCGGTGCCAAAGCCACTTTCTGGTTGTAAAAGAAGATCCACTGTTATGCCCTGTTTTAAATCAATTGGAACGACAACTTGTGAGTCCATTCGGCTTTCTGAAGTAGGCGCTGATTGCTCACCCACTACCGCTGGTAATGCTGCTGCTCTAAATTCATCAGCTAGAAGGTAAGCTAAGCTGTTGTCTGAGCCGTCGTCATTATGTAGATCAATAAACTGTATAAAGGCTGTTTTTCCAATGAACTCTTCAACATCCCAGGTTGCCCACTGTATGCTGAGTTTATTATTCTCATCGGGTTGCGTATCTTTACCTGATTGACTGCGTACAATTTGGCCGTCAACTACAAGCACAACTGCAGTTGCTTTTGGGTGGTCGAACTGGTTTGAACCCCCACCTATTTTGAAATTAATATATTGCTGTGAGATCACAAATGACGGGCTATCCATTGTTCCTGTTGCAGAATTTCCGATCCAGCCTAATGCTGTGCCATCTTCATCAAAGCCATCTGCAAAACTCGAGAAAACTCGTTCGCCAACATTGTTGCTTACATCGCCACCCCACCAACCTCCATCTAGCTTAGAAAAGTCTCCGGTTAGATTAGTAAAACCGTGGGCTGCTAGGGTGTTATAACCGCCGCAGCAAAATTCAAAACCAGCTATATGCTGAGTTAGATCTTCTTCACGACGGAATAAAGGTTCACCTTCTAGTTCAGGTGTGAGGGTGACGTTAGAGCTTGATTGAGAGAGTGAATCGCCGAAATAAAAAGTGGCTGTTTCTGTGGCTGTGTTTATTTCTATACTAGCCGTTTGCGTACTCTCTTCATAGGCGGGAAAGACCAGAGCAAATCGGTTGTCGGTATCGTCACTTGAAATATTAAAATGAAGACGGTTGATTTTATTGTTACTACCTAGTAGCACTTGATCACCTGGTGAAACCAATAGTGAATTATCATTATTGGTTTGTGCTGATTGGGTTTGTGTATCTTCATCTACTGGTGTAGCTAATGCGCTTAAGTACTGCTCAGGTATTGATACCGCTAGTTCTCCCGATTCAGTCATTGATATTTGATGGATTGCTAAGTCACCGCCAAAATCAGCGCGGCCTATATTCGAACGAGTATTTTTATGGGCAACCCAACCAAACATCAAGGTTTGAGTAGGGGAGCTTGCAGCTCTACCTGCATAGTAAAATTCTCCATCGAGTGAAGGGTATTTACCAGGTATCCACGAGTCTTCATTTTTTACTAAATATTTTACATCTCGCTCATGGTCATTTTGATCAGAATAAATGATTGCTTGTCCGTTATTGAAACTCACCCAATCAGGAACTTCAAAGTTAAGTGGTTTATCTGCAGTATAAATTGGCTGTTGTGCTTGCCAAGTTTTGAGATCGCTAGAAGTATAAAGAGCAATAGCTGCATCTTCGTTATAGCGGCTCGTTAATAACATCCAGTAGTTGTTAGTTTGTTCATTATAAAAGACTTCAGGATCACGAAAATCAAAGTCGCTGTATGATCCTGTACCACTGAATGTGTTATTAACTTGCTTTTCCCATTTAGTCAGCGTGTTATCTGTTGCTGTTGCATGCATAACAGCTTCGACAGGAGAAAAATCGAGGTTGTGTCCTGAGTAAAATAAATGAGCCATGTTGTCATTATCTTTAATAACACTACCAGAACCCGTCCACTGGTCTTGTGTTTGTGCATCGCCCGTCGCTTCTAGCACTCGTTGTGGAAATGTACCATTAATTAAATCCGTAGTACGCGTTAGATACCAATCATGAAATGCTGTATCAATTAAATAATAAATATAAAACTCACCGTTTAAAAATACTGGGTTAGGGTCTGCCATAGTTAATGGTAACGGTATCGAGTGTTGATTCAGTTGGGTGACGATACTTTCACTCAAAGGCTCAACGGCAGCATAATCGGATAATTTAAATTCATCTGCCATAATAAATGCCAGTGCTGCTTCGTCAGCAGTGTTATCTTGGTCAATGATTTCAATAACAGCCGTTTCACCGATTAAGCTATTAACATCCCAAGTAAACCAGTCGAGCTTATCTGATAGCCCGTTGCCTATGGCATGCCTAACTATTTTGCCATTTATTCGTAGGACAATTGCCGTTGCTTTTTCACTATCAAATGGGTTTGTACCACCGCCAATTAGAAAGTTAATATAGCTATGTGTAATTGTGAATGGTGGTGAAGATAGCGTGCCAGTGGCTTCGTTTCCAATCCAACCTAGCTGGGTCCCGTCAGCGAGGAAACCATCCGCTCTACTAGAAAAAATTCTTTCACCAACATGATTAGTGATGTCTGCAGCCCACCAACCACCATCTAATTTGGCCATATCGCCAGTCGCTCTAAAATCATGATTTGCATAGGTATTAAATTTACCGCAACAGAATTCAAATCCCGCAATATTCTGTTCTGCATTTGACACGCGAGAAAATGCGGTTTGACCCGTACTCGCAGGCGCGGTGGTTGTTTGTATAGCCTTTATTAATTTACTATTTTGACTAGGCACTTTGGCTGCACTGTCAGCTTGGCGAATTTCGTCGACTAATAAATAAGGTAAGTCAGTATCTGAATTATCATCAGAGTGATGATCAATAAATTTAATTTGCGCTTCTTGAGAGCTAAATTCGCTAACATCCCATGTTTGCCAGTCAACTTGCATAGCAGCATTGGTTCCACTTGCTTGACGGACTATCTTATTATCAATTAAAAGCGCAATTGCAGTTGTATTAGCGTCTGTTACACCATTATTACCACCACCAATTAAAAAATTGATATAGTTTGCCTGAATTGTAAATTTAGGACTGAGCATTGAGCCTGTTGCAGCAAAGCCTAATTGACCAAGAGCTTCCCCCTCTAGATCAAACCCATCCGCAAAGCTTGAAAATACGCGTTCTCCTAAATGGCCTGAGATATCTGCAGCCCAAAAGCCACCATCAAACTTAGAAAAATCACCAGTTAATTGTTCAAATCCGTGAATCTGAAAGGTGTTATTTCCACCACAACAAAATTCAAAGCCAGACAGTGCTTGCTCAGAATTTTCTGGGTTGATAAATAATGGCTGACCTTCGCTTTCAGGGTTGGAAGTTATTGGAATGTCATCTGTATTCGCCTCGTCATCGCTATCATTTTCATTTTTATTTATGACGTCATCTACAGTTTGTCCATCTTCAAGAATGATGAGTGCATAATCATCTTCTTGTTGGGTTTTGTTATCACCAGAGCAGGCTGCCGTTAAAGATATAAGTACCGCGAGCCCCGTTTTTTTCCAGCAAAATGCTATGTCTTGCTTTGTTTTCATGCTTATTCCTCCACAACTATTATTGTTGTGTCTGTGTGTGTTTAAGTTGTTGAATATACTTTTTTAAAGTATTTGTTTATTTAGCTTTTTCTATCGTCATAGAGTAACTTTTTATAAACAACGTTGTCTTTTTGGGTGGCGTTATATTTATTTCCACAGCTTTTCTTATTGTTGCAGAGTAACCAACCTCAAATAAACAACGTTGTCTTTTTTTAAGGTAGATGGTATCTTTATTTTTTGCAACATGAATTTTACATAATAATCTTAATCATGTTGCGAGAACAACTTTACTATTCGTCGCCATTTCCCTGACTTGGCTCGAAGATATCGTTGCTGATTTATGGTGTAAAAACTTATTTGGCAAATGACCTAAATATTATAAGAGGGCAACTCGGTGAGTATTGTAATAAGCAAAAAAAGAGCTAAAGAAATCAATTTAACATGTTTTGGTGAAGTGCTATGGGACTGTTTTTATTCTGGAAAGCGTTTAGGTGGTGCGCCATTAAATATGTGTTTTCGCTTTAATTCACTAGGTTTAAAAGCGCATATGATTAGTGCGGTTGGAAACGATGAATTAGGTCAAGCATTACTATCTGAAATTAACGAAAAAGGGCTCTCTACAGAATTAATTTATGTTCATGAATCTAAGCCAACTAGTATTGTCGAAGTGGTACTGGATAAAAATGGTTCTGCTCAGTATCAAATTGTTACAGATACAGCTTGGGATAATATTAGTTTAACTGAGCAGATCAGGAGTACAGTTAAAAATACTGATATTTTTGTTTTTGGCAGCTTAATTGCTAGAACTGAGGGGTCTTTTAATACTTTAAATCAACTTCTAGCTGACACGAACTTTAAAGTTTTTGATGTTAATTTACGTGCACCTCACTATCAATTAGAAAAATTAGTCGCTTTAATGAATCAAGCTGATTTCATTAAGCTCAATGACGATGAGTTATATGAGATTGCTAAGTTAATGGGGAGTAAATATCATTCACTTGAACAGAATTTAGCATTTATAGCTAAACAAACACATACAGACTATTTATGTGTTACCAAAGGGAATCACGGGGCTTTGCTGTCTATAAAAGGTAAAAACTATTATAATTCTGGTTATCACGTTGATGTAGTAGATACGGTTGGGGCTGGGGATTCATTTCTAGGCTCACTTATATATCAACTCTGCATGGAAAGCCCACCACAACAGGCTATAAATTTTGCTTGTGCTGTTGGGGCAATGGTCGCTCAACAGCAAGGGGCTACGCCGATTTTATCTCATCAATTAATAAATGCTTTTATTGAACCGCAATAAAGAATAATAGCGCCTTAGAGTAAAGGTATCCTAAAAGAAATTGTAATTTATGTTGAAGTTATGTTTTCTTAGTGTTAAAAAGACAACGTTGTCTAAAATA
The DNA here is from genome assembly GCF_014163745.1 of Pseudoalteromonas sp. SR44-2. Classification (NCBI taxonomy): domain Bacteria; kingdom Pseudomonadati; phylum Pseudomonadota; class Gammaproteobacteria; order Alteromonadales; family Pseudoalteromonadaceae; genus Pseudoalteromonas; species Pseudoalteromonas sp. SR44-2. Next base: position 24,228 of record NZ_JACJDW010000034.1, read on the forward strand.
TTCTGGAGCTGTTAGCGCTTTACTCACCTAGTAGAGCTTTTAACTTTGGGGATTATTTAAAAGTTAAAAGACAACGTTGTTTAATATGTAAGTATCTACCTTAATGAATTTGACAAATGGGGACACACACAATGCAAAGATTTCGCAAAAAGCAACTTGCTACGAGCATAAGTACTGTATTAGTAGGTTTGATCTTACCATACAGTTCTATAGTAGCTTCACAGGAAGCACCAGAGCCAGCAAAGGGGGATGGAATTGAAGTTATCGAAGTTTCCTATGGTTATGGCAGTGTTAAAAAAGATGATTTAACCGGCGCAATAAGTACGGTTAAGTTGGAAGATGTCGTTGATATGCCCTCTGGTAATATCATGCAAAATCTACAAGGTAGAGTGCCTGGCTTACAAATTACAACTAATGGCTCTCCTGACTCTACTGCAACGGTAAGGATACGTGGTCAAGGTTTAGGACCACTTGGAAATAACGACCCGCTGTATGTAATTGATGGTATTCCTACAAAATCAGGAATGCATGAGCTTAATAGTCATGATATTGCTGATATTCAGGTTTTACGTGATGCCGCAGCCGCAAGTATATTTGGTGCGCGTTCAGGTAACGGTGTAATTGTTATTACAACAAAAAAGGGCAGTGAAGGGCTTGATTTTAATTTTTCAGTTAATCAGTCTCAAGATGACTACAGCTATGACCTAAATCCACTCAATACTAGACAACGTGGGCAGGTTGTATGGCAGGCGGCTGTTAACGATGGTTCAGATCCAAACGCAGCAAGCCCTTTATACAGCTATGATTGGAATGGTGACTACAATAACCCTCAATTAAATTCAGTGATCATTCCTACCTATACAGATCCGCAACAAGTTCAGCGTCCTGCTGACACTAATTGGTTTGATGAGGTTACTCGCACAGCTAAGGTCACAGATCTTAATTTTTCATTATCAGGCGGCTCTGAAAACGCCTCTATTTATAGTTCCTTAGGTTACTTTAATTCAGAAGGTGTTGTTGATGGATCGGAGTTTGAACGAATTAGTTTTAGGGTTAACTCTGATTACCAACTAACCGATAAATTAAAAGTGGGTGAAAACTTCACTGTCACTAATCAAGAATCTAACTTAATAAATGCCCGAGCGGGTGAGATTTTAGGTCTGGCAATAGAACAGCAATCTATTGTGCCTGTGTACAATGATGAAGGTGGCTGGGGTGGGCCTGTTCCTGGTGTTACTGATCGTGATAATCCTGTTAGAATAATTGAAATGAACCGCGATAATGTTAGTCGTTTCAATAAGTTGATGGGTAATATATTTGTTGAATATGAAGCTATAGAAGGGTTAACCCTAAAAAGCACCGTGGGCCTTGATTATGGTCAATATTACTTTCGAAACTATACCCGTGCTTTTCAAGCTGGTTCATTGAACTATGGAGATCAGCTTTCAGTGACTGAAAACTGGAATAGCAGCTTCACTTGGACAAATACAGCACAGTATGATTTAGACGTTGGTGATAATCACAGCTTTGTTTTTTTAGCGGGTACGGAACAAATAGATTATGAGTACGAAGGTTCGGTAGGTTTTGGTTCTGGTTTTGCCTCTGATGATCGTGACTATGCACATTTATCACAAGCAACGGGAGATGTGCGTGTTGAAGGTGATGGTGACAAGTGGTCACTTAATTCTTATTTTGCTCGAATGGACTATAATTATGATGATCGCTATCTGGCTGGGCTTACAATTCGTCGCGATGGGTCGTCACGTTTTGGTAGTAATAACAGTTATGGTAATTTTCCTGCGGCTTCAGCTGGCTGGGTTGTAAGTAATGAATCATTTTATGACATTGAGTTTTTAAGCACCTTAAAAGTACGAGCTAGTTGGGGTAAAACAGGTAATCAAGAAATTCCCACTGACGCAACATATACAACCTATCTTAGTCGTTATGCTACGCAATCATTGTTTACTGACTTACAAGATGAAGGTACCGCTTATGATATAGGCGGTGCAAATGGTGGAACGCTACCATCAGGTTTTGTTAAGGCACAAACAGGCAATGATGACCTAAAATGGGAAACGTCAACGCAAACAAATATTGGCATTGATTTTGGTATGCGTTATGACACGATTTACGGCAGCATCGATTGGTTTGAAAAAACCACTGAAGATATCTTAACGCTTACTAACCCTATCGCTACGCTTGGCGAAGGCGCTCAACAATGGGTTAATGGCGGCACAATTGAAAATTCAGGGTTCGAATTTATTATTGGTTATGCTGATTACCTTACATTCGATAGCTTGGATGATGATATTGATGTTGATATAAGTTTTAATGTTTCCTCCGCTAAAAATAAAGTTGTTTCCTTACCTGAAGATGTAGTGAATTCTTTTGGCGGTAATGGAGCTGATAAAACTATCGTCGGACACTCAATTAATTCAGTTTATGGTTATGTTGCTGACGGTTTATTTCAAAACCAAGCTGAAATTGATGCCCATGCAACGCAATCAGGTGCCGGCTTAGGAAGAGTGCGTTGGAGAGATCTTGATGGCAATGGCGTCATTGATGAGAACGATCAGACATTTTTTGCTGACACTGATCCTGACTTTATGTATGGCTTGAACATGAACTTCAAGTATAAAAATTGGGATTTCACTATGTTTTGGCAAGGTGTTAAAGGCGGCCAAATTCGTAATGGTTGGCGTGGGTTCACAGACTTCACTTCACTCAATATAGGTTCTAATTACGGGGATCGTGTACTTGATGCTTGGTCAATCAATAACACTGACACTGACGTTCCTGCTTTAACTGCCATTGATAATAATGGGGAAGGTCGTCAATCAAGCCTGTTTTGGGAGGATGGAACTTACCTTAAATTACGTAACTTATCTATAGGGTACAGCCCCGATGAGCAATGGTTGAGCCAATACGGTATAAGCTCTGCGCGTATTTATCTACAAGGTAGTAATTTATTAACAATTACACCTTCTGGGACGCTTAGCCAAGATCCAGAAACACCAGATGGTACTTTCCCTATTCCAAGACGTATCACGTTAGGCGTGAACCTTTCTTTTTAATTAAAACGACAACGATACGAGCACAAATTATGAATAAAATTAAAACAGTTTTTGCAGCGACAGCATTGGCCCTTTCTGTAGCGTCGTGTGGTGGTTCTGATCTTGATGTGGCACCATCAGGAGTATTAACACAAGAGCAGGTTTCTAATAGCGAAAATGTAGATGCGTTAATTATTGCAGCCTACTCATATTTAGGTAATGACCATTACACTGCGCCAAACTTTCTTTGGCCGACAGGTAACCTACGTGCAGGTGATGCTCATAAAGGTGGAAACGGGCCAGGAGATATTTTTGCTTATCATGCCTTATCCTTGTATCAACCTTTAGTGCCTGATATGGAGTCTTTTCCGCCAGATCTAATTGACTTGAATAACAAAAAGTGGACGCGTAATTATACAGGTATATCTCGTGCTAATGCCGCTTTGTCTGTTATACAAAATGCTTCACCAGAGATCGAAGATAGTGCAGCTAAACAAGCTGAATTACGATTTATTCGCAGCATTTTTTACTTTGATCTGAAAATTCATCACAAGCATATTCCTTGGATTGATGAGAGCATGAGTCAAGATCAAATATTAACTGCAACTAACCGTGATTTCACGGACCAAGAACTGTGGGATAAGATTGCAGCAGATTTTGAGTTTGCAGCCAATAACTTGCCAAATACCCAAGAGGATGTTGGTAGAGCTTCTGCTTTATCTGCTAAGGCTTATTTAGCTAAAACACTATTGTTTCAGGCCTATGAACAAGATGATTTACACCAAGTAGTTAATATTAATAAGGATAAATTAGCGAAAGTAGTAACGCTTGTTGATGAAATTGAGGCTGTGGGCGTATACGACCTGTTTGAGGATTATGCTGATAACTTTTTATTTGAAAGTGAAAATGGCAAAGAATCAGTGTTTGCCATTCAGCGCTCCTTAAATGACGGTTCACCCGATGGCAGAGGGAGTTGGCCAAGTGCGTTAAACGCGCCAATGGCTGGAGGTTTTGGCTGCTGTGGTTTTCATGTTCCAACTGAAAACTTTGTAAATGCTTTTAAAACCGACGAACAGGGTTTACCACAATTTGAAACATTTAATGACTTTAATTATGACATGACCAGTGACTCTGTTGACCCTCGTTTGGATCATACCGTCGCAATGGAAGGTAAACCGTTTAAATACGATGAAACGCTAATTCATGGTGGTGATAGTTGGGCGAGGGCGCCAGGAATTTATGGCAATTTTACAGCGATGAAAGATTTAGAACATCCTGATTGTAGCTGCCGCGGAGAAAATGGTCCTTTCCCTATCTTCTCGCTTAATACGCCATTGATTCGATACTCAGATGTTCTGCTTTGGAAAGCAGAAGCGTTAATTGAGTTAGATCGATTTGACGAAGCCTTGACTATTATTAATCGCATCCGCTCAAGAGCTCAGCAGAGCACAGGAAAATTATACAATGCGAGTATTTATAACATCGGCTTATACACAAGCTTTGACTCTAAAGTGCAAGCGCGCACTGCATTGCGATTTGAACGCCGCCTTGAATTAGGATTAGAAGGTCATCGCTTTTTTGACTTAGTACGTTGGGGAATAGCAAAAGAAACTATTGACGGTTACTTATCAGTTGAGGCTGTTAGAAAACCTTATTTAGTTGACGCTATTTTTACCAAAGGGAAGCATGAGTATTTACCTATTCCAAATCAGCAAATGATTTTGAGTGGTGGCTCTTATACACAGAACCCAAATTACTAATCTGTAGGCGAAGGTGAGCCTAGCTCACCTTCGGCAACATTAAGTCAAAAAGAGTCATTATGAAAAAAATTATTTATTGGTCAATAACGGTCGCTGTAGCTGGCTTTTTATTTGGCTTTGATACGGCGGTTATATCTGGAGCAGATAAACCGATCCAAGCCTTGTGGAATACAAGTTCGTTATTTCACGGTTTGTTTATCATGTCGTCTGCATTGTGGGGAACATTACTCGGCGCATTAGGTGGAAATTATCCTTGTGATAAGTGGGGTCGAAAACCAACGTTAATTTTAGTTGGCGTGCTATTTTTTATTTCAGCACTTGGATCTGCAATGGCTCAAGACCCTTATACTTTTGCCTTGCTAAGATTTATTGGCGGAATTGGAGTCGGTATTTCATCAATTGTTGTGCCTGCCTATATCTCAGAAATTGCGCCAGCCAAGTTTCGTGGTCGCTTAGTCGCTCTTTATCAATTTCAGATTGTGTTTGGTATTTTAGTTGCGTTTGTTTCTAATTTTTTAATAGCGGGTACGTCAGCGATTGATTGGCGCTTAATGCTTGGGGTTGAGGCTATTCCGGCTTTAATTTATTTACTAATGATTTTAAAAGCACCTGAAAGTCCTCGTTGGTTGATTCAAAAGAAAAATCAAATAAGTAAAGCGCGGTCAATTTTGATTGATTTAGGTGAAGCACATCCTGATAGCGTTTTAGCGGCGATTGAAAGTGATAAAAAACAGCATACAGAGTCAAAACTGTTTGGTGGCGCTTACAAAAAAGCTGCTTGGTTTGCATTTCTATTTGCTGCTTTCAACCAATTATCAGGTATTAATTTCATTATTTATTATGCACCACGTGTTTTCGAACTCGCGGGTTTAGATGTTAACCAATCTTTATTGTCTGGTGCTGGTATTGGTATGGTTAACTTATGCTTTACCATGATTGGTTTATCTTTAATCGATAAATTTGGACGCCGTTCGCTGATGTACATAGGGTCAATCGGTTATGTTCTTTCGTTAACTGTTATCGCATGGGCGTTTAGTACGGGGACTGGTGGTTTGACGGTTGTTGCGTTTGTCTTTGTATTTATAGCGGCGCATGCGATAGGCCAAGGAACCGTGATTTGGGTCTTTATTGCTGAAATTTTCCCTAACACAGTACGTTCAAAAGGGCAGTCTCTAGGCTCAGGTACACATTGGTTTTTTGCTGCTGCTATTACACTATTTATGCCATTTTTCTTAGAGCAATTTAGCCCAGCAGAAGTCTTCGGTTTTTTCACTTTAATGATGTTAGGGCAATTGATTTTTGTTGCTTGGTTTATGCCTGAAACAAAAGGGCGCTCATTAGAGGACATTTCACTTAATTCAAAAGATAAGCATGGAGTATTAGATGCGGACGGTTAATTTAATTTTAATTTCATCATTTTTAACGGCGTGTGGTATGAATAATCAGACTAATGATAGCACCCAAAAACTAGTTGAGCAGCCTGATACAGAGTTGTTTCGTCCTGCATATCACTTTACACCACCTAAAAATTGGATGAATGATCCCAATGGTATGGTGTACTACCAAGGCGAATTTCACCTTTTCTATCAACATAATCCAGGTTCATCAGTTTGGGGCCCAATGCATTGGGGGCATGCTATAAGTAAAGATATGGTTCACTGGGAGCATCAAGAAATAAAGCTTTATCCAGATGAGCATGGAACAATATTTTCTGGTAGCGCTGTAGTTGATTGGCAAAACAGTAGTGGTTTTGGCAGTAAAGAAAATCCACCTTTGGTTGCGATGTATACCTATCATGATGAGGAAAAAGCTGCACAAGGAGCGATTGATTTCCAAACTCAAGGATTAGCATACAGTGTAGATAAAGGGCGCACGTGGCAAAAATATGAAAATAATCCAGTTTTAAAAAACCCTGGCATTCGTGATTTTCGTGACCCCAAAGTAAACTGGCATGAACCAACTCAGCAGTGGACAATGGTGCTTGCCCAGGATGATCATATTGGTTTTTATACATCAAAAAACCTAAAAGATTGGCAGTTTGAAAGTAATTTTGGACTGGAGTGGGGGAGTCACGCTGGAGTATGGGAATGCCCAGACTTGATTCGAGTGAAAGTAGAGGGAACGGATCAATATAAATATGTTTTATTAGTTAGTATTAATCCAGGGGCACCAAATGGTGGCTCGGGAACACAGTACTTTGTTGGCGATTTTGATGGAAACCAATTTACTTTGGACGAAGAATATCAGCAGAAGCTGGCTTCTACACCTGCTGCCTTTCCTAAAGGGCTAAATTTTTCAGACTTTAAAAATGGCTTAAGTAAATGGCAGGTAACAGGTAATGCATTCCATGTAGAAAATGACCAGCAAGGAAATGCAGTGCTCAGTTCTTTTAATCAATCAGATAAAGTAACGGGTACGATATTATCTCAGCCTTTTACAATCAACCATGACTATATCAATTTTAAAATAGCTGGTGGAAAGCATGAAAATAGCACCGTAATGCAACTATTAATTAATGGTGAAATAGTTAAAAGTGCTAAGGGGGATAATTCAGGTAATATGGTTGAGAGAGCTTGGGATGTTAGTAATCTTAAAGCTAAACAAGGACAAATAAAAATTATTGATACCGAGGAAGGTGACTGGGGGCATGTCAAAGTTGCAGATATAACGTTCTCAGATGAAGCGGCCAAAGCAAAGGTTGAACCTTCAATTTGGTTAGATTATGGTACTGATAATTATGCAGGTGTAACTTTTTCTGATACTCAAGAGAATCGTCATTTGTTTATGGGGTGGATGAGTAATTGGCAATACGCTAATGTTGTGCCAACAACTACATGGCGTAGCGCTATGACAATTCCCCGAGAACTAAAGTTAGTGGATACGCCTCAAGGGATTCGTGTAGCATCAGAGCCAGTTAAAGAACTACAAAGCGTTCTGTCCGAGCCTCAAATTAAAGCTAAGCTCACGGGTAAAAATAGTTATCAACTTGATGAATTATTTAATATTATCCCAGGGCAGTTTAAATTTAGTTTTAACTTTATAAATGACAACCAAGCTGTTGATATTATATTGAGTGCTGACTCAGGTGAGCAGACAGTGCTAACACTTGACCCTGTGAAGGGGGTTATGACCTTAGACAGGACGCAGGCAGGCTTAAGTGACTTTGAGCCAGGTTTTGCATCCATTCAAACGGGACCACTCGACAAAGGTCTTAAGCAATATGATATTGAAGTATGGGTTGATAAAGCCTCAATAGAAGTATTTGTAAATCAAGGAATAGGTACAATGACATCTATTATTTTTCCAACGCAGGCTTATCATAAAGTGAATGTAAATGCAGCACAGGAAGTATCTCTGAGTGAAATCCAACTAAATAATATTGTTGGAAATAACTAACTTTCGAGCGGCTCTAAAATAATTTAGAGCCGCTATTTTTTGTCTGAGGCTATGCGATTTATGAGTAGCAATTACCGGCTATTAAGTGTAATTTTTTTCGTGTATTTTATGGCATGGTCTTTTTCATTTTCGCTCTTTCCGATTTGGCTTAGTCAAGAAGTTGGCCTTAGTGGCGAAGAAGTTGGTATCGTTTTTAGTATTAACTCACTTATGGCTTTATTTATTATGCCTTACTACGGCATATTCCAAGATAAGTTAGGCCTTAAAAAAACGCTCCTGTATTTTATTGTATCTTTCATGTTGTTAATTGGCCCATTTGTTAATTATGTTTATGAGCCTTTATTACACAACTACTTTTACGTTGCAGTGGTACTAGGGGGGCTGGTTTTTTCATTTGCATTTTTAGCAGGCGTCGGTGTTTTAGAAAGTTATATTGATAAACAAAGCCGAATTGCCAATTTTGAATTTGGAAAAGCAAGAATGTGGGGATCGTTTGGTTGGGCCCTAGCAAGCTATTTTACAGGACTCTCGTTTAACCATGACCCCAATCTAAATTATTGGCTGTCTAGTATTGCTGCCGTTTGTTTAATCGGGTTGTTATTTTTTGTTAAAGTTAACTTACCAAACCAAGACGTATCACAACCTTGTTTTGTTTCAATATCTCGTCAATGCAAAGAGTTTATGGAAATAACAGGTCTTTGGCGGTTGAGTGTATTTGTGGTTGGTGTTAGTTGTATTTATGGTGTTTTTGATCAACAGTTTGCAATTTACTACACGACATTTTTTGCAACACAAGAACTAGGGCGTGAATACTTTGGTTACTTAACATCCGCACAAGTGATTTTAGAAGCTTTTGCTATGTACTTAGCCGTTAAATGGGTCAATAAATTAGGCGTAAAGAGTTCATTACTATTAAGTGGTGTGCTAATGGCGTTAAGAATTTATTTTTCCGGAGTTGTTGAGGATGCATGGGGTATAAGCTTTTTAAAATTAACGCACGCAATAGAGCTTCCGCTAATGCTGATTGCACTATTTAAATATATAAATATGCACTTTGAGGCTAAGTACTCAGCCATGATTTATATTATTGGTTTTCAATTTACGGTACAGCTTATGGCATCAATATTAGCAATTATAGTTGGCGGGATATATGATCAGTTAGGGTATGCGCTAACTTATCAATATCTAGGAATGATTGTGTGTGTGTTCATAGTGGTATCGTGTTTTGTGTTAAAAGCTGATATTGCTAAAAAGAATCTCGTTTGATCAACTTAAACGGTAAATGTTGATGAACAATATCTGTGCGGCATGCAATGAGATATTCCATAGCCCAGCGGCCCATTTCATGATGTGGTAGTGCCATAGTGGTTAAATTTGGTTGTAATAACTCAGGGATGCTGCCCCAGTTATCGAAACTAGCGATACCAATATCTTCACCTATAATCATGCCTTTGTCATGGACTACAAAGTAAATTTCTATCGCCATAGGGTCTTGTCCACAAATTATTGCATCGGGCTTGAAGTTATCAATAATCCTGGCCGCAGACTCTCGAGATGTTGAGCGCTCAACGCCATCATTGTGCGTCACTATAACTGACTCTATTAACAGATCGCTTAATGGTAAACCGTGCTGTTTAAATGCTTTTATTACGCCTTCTTTTCGGCCTTTTGCAGCCACAATGTCTTCATTCAAATTTAGAAACGCAATTCTACGATAGCCTTTATTTATTAATGCGGAAGCAATTTCTTCACCCGCTTGCACTTCATCTGGCACCACGCAAGGTAAGTTATTATCAACTGGGAAACAGTTGGCTAAAATGGTTGGGATTTTTTTTAATTCATCAGAAACTTGAACTGCACGATGATACATAGCTGAATATATAACGCCTTCAACTCTGTATTCTAAGAGGCTTTCTATTGCTCTATCTATACTTTCTTGGCTGTCGTTTACATTAAGAATAAGTAGTTCTTTGTTTGTTTTCCATGCAATTTCTTGCGCACCGCGGATTATATCAAATGTATACGGAACACTGAGCAGCTCATCGGCGATGATCGCATAAATATTGGAGTTTTTCCGCCTTGTTAGGCTTGCAGCTCTGTTCGGGCGATAACCTAACTCTTTAATTGCTTTGAGCACTTTCTCACGATTGACATCTTTTACTGTGGAATCATGATTTACTACACGAGATACAGTTTTAAATGAAACACCAGCGTGGGCTGCTACTTGCTTAATTGTAACCATACTAAAATAATACCTTCTGTGATTAAGAACAGTATACCAGCAGATTGAGTTTTATTTATATGTTTTTATGGCGGTTTTACAATGAATAATGAACATTTTATGCTGTTTAAACTTAAGGCATTACGGTTATTTTTATTGACAGAGATCAACAAAGCAACAAAGATAAATAGGCATAATTAACGGCTGTAATTTTGTGCTAGAAGTACTAGCTCTAATTAATGAGGCTATAAGTGGCTTTACTCATAAATAACAAATGCATTAACTGTGACATGTGTGACCCAGAATGCCCTAATGAGGCTATTTATATGGGCGCTAAAATATACCAAATAGATGGTAGTAAATGTACTGAGTGTGTAGGGCATTATGATAAACCTACTTGCGTAAGTGTTTGCCCTATTGACTGCATAAAGCCCGATCCGAATAAGCGTGAAACCTTGGACGAACTAGCAGAAAAATTTGTGCGGTTAACCTGAAAATAGCTGGTCAGGTATTTTGCTAAGCCGCTTTTAATTTAAGCTAAAAACACTACTCACATTACTTATTTAGGTTGTAGCTAAGGTCCTCTGCCATGCATTTTTAGTTTCAATCAAATCTTATTACCTTCATTAATTATCAACTATATTGTGTTACCTTAAGGCTTTATAAGCTCAAGTATTAATCTAGGTTTTAGATTGCATTCTATAGGAGTCTATTTTGGATATAGGTATTAACGCTATTCAGGCTGTATCTTCAAAACAAGCCATATTTATTAATGATGAGTGCCGAGTATTTGTAATTGGCGATCTTGATGGTGATTTACCGGCCTTAAAAAACGCACTTAATAACGTAAATTTTAACCCTGAAAGAGATACTTTGTTTTGCCTTGGCGATTTTGTTGATCGCGGGGATAAAACATATGACTTATTTACATACTTACAAGCCATTAGGGCATGTATGATATTAGGTAATCATGAGCATTTAATGTTGGAATCATTATTAAGTAATGATAAAGCGGCTTTTAATTTATGGACTGATAATGGTGGTAATTGGCACAAGTCGGTATCAAGTGAAAAGCTCAGTGTCATGTGCGATGAGTTACTAACTAAACCGCTTTCAATAGTACTTGAGTATCGTGGTTATACAATAGGGTTGTCTCATACATTTGCACAATCGTGGGATTGGGAAAATTACCCTGATGATAAATCGCTAATCGTGCAATCTTTATTGTGGGATCGCGAAGTAGTTAAACAAAATAAGGTAGTTAAAAGTCATGGAGTCGACTTTTCAATACATGGACATAACTCAACTAAAGCGCCTTTTTGGGTTGGTAATAGTTATCATATAGATACAAATTATTATGGTGGAAAGCCTACACTCTTAGAGCTTTCAGAGGTTATTGCTACGCTTGATTAACCAAGCGCTATTTAGCAATTGTTACTTCTTTCAAATATCATCCGGCAGTTTTGCTTTTTAAAGTATAAACTGCTGACTACCACATCTAATTATCCCCTTCGTATTTTTGTATACACTTTATGATGATTTATGCACCGTAATTATTTTATTAAGCTATTAAATTCAACAAAGCCTCTCTTAGCTTGTTAATTAAGAGTGGTTTTGATGTGTGGGTTGGATTTTAAGTTTCATTCAATAGGTATTAATACAGTTATATGAGATGTTTATTTAGTTTAATATTGATGGTTAACAAACGGTTAAGTTTGGCTGTGTAGAATTGGCGCAAATTTGCCATTACGTAACATAATTACGTAAAAGGATTAACTATTTGCTTTAGCTTGTGCAAAGCAAGTTTAAATGGAACAGCCTCTCTCATGTTATTAACACGCCATTTTTCTCTCCCTTTTTCAAAACTTTCTAAATCATCACTTTATTTATCTGTACTTTCAGCGCTTGGTTCAGGTTACGCCTATGCAGATCAAGAAGCTCTAAATGCAATAAATAAAAAAGAGATGGAAGTAATAGAAGTGCGCGGAATACGTTCCAGCATGGCCGAAAATTTAGATGTTAAGCGTATGTCTGGCTCAGTAGTTGATGCAATTACCGCTGAAGACATTGGAAAGTTCCCTGATAAAAATGTGGCTGACTCATTGCAACGTGTTCCAGGTGTGGTAATTGAGCGTGATGGCGGGGAAGGTTCATCTGTCAGTATTCGTGGTTTATCGTCAGAACTTACTTTTACACAGCTTAATGGTAATTTTATAGCATCTTCTCCGGGGGAGCCTTCGCGTTCGTTTGATTATGCTTTGTTACCGTCTTCAATGATTGAAAGCGTCGAGGTTTATAAATCGCCAGAGGCACGCTTAGATGAAGGTGGGGTTGGTGGCACTGTATTAATGCACAGCCGAAAACCTTTAAATATGGATGCAAACTCGGGTGTCTTTAATATCGAGAGTACTTACGCTGATGTTACAAAAGAGTACGAACCCCAGTTTACGGGTTTATATTCATGGAAAAACGACAACGAAAACTTTGGTGTATTAGTTGGCTATACCTATCAGGAACGGACAAACAGAACGCTTTCGGGCGGTACTAATGCTAATGTATGGCGCTATACTGGCACTGGGCAAACAACAGATATACATGGTAATACAGTTGATAACAATAACGGTTGGGATACTATTAATGATGCAAACGGCAACAGTTACGATGGCGTTTGGTTTCCGCAAGTTGTTCGAGGTTCTGTTCTTAACGAAAAACGTGAGCGCGAAGGGATTCAATTTAGTTCACAGTGGCGACCAACAAATCGTTTAGAGCTTGGCTTTAATTATTTTGGTTTTACACTTGGGCAAGACAGAACAGAATCTGTGATTGATATACCAGAGTGGTCTTTAAATCCTGATTTTTTAACGGATGTAAACCTTGATGAGTCGGGCACTATTGTTACTGGTATGCAATACGATGCAATGGTAAGTGGTGTCGAAAATGATATGCAATTTCCGTGGATGCGTGGCAGCTACGTACGCGAGGAATCTACCTCCGATACCTTTGATTTTAATTTAACCTATGAAGGTGATAATTTTAAAGCGCGCTTTGTAATTGGTAATACACAATCAGAGGGCGGCCCAGAAGAAAGCTGGGAAGCGGCGTATAAAAGTTCTAACGCGGGCGAAAACGCAGCCACTATTCAAAACGCAGCTCAAACGGCTGGCTGGTCGCTCAATCAAAATAATGTGTCACTTAATATCGACCCTAATACATTAGTTAATTTACAAAATGGAGTTGGAGGCGGTCGTGATGCGGGCTCTTCAAACTCAAGCTTTGTACGCAGTGAGCTAGAAGAAGATTACTACCAAGCTGATGTGGATTTTTATGTTGATTGGGGCTTTTTAAAAACAATTAGAACCGGTGTTAAGTACCGCAACTCAATTCTTCACCGTGAAACCGGCAACACCTTCTTTTTAGATCCAAATTTTGATATTGCTGCAGGGGAAGCAAGTGAGCAAGGTATTACCCGTTTTGATAGCTACCAATGGAATGGTGGAATGCCATTAGCTCAAAATGTATTTACTAGTGAGAATAATATTGCAGGTGGTTTTGATATAAACCAAATGCCAAGTATCGACTGGAATAAATACCGCGATATGGTCACTGCTAGTTATGTACCTTATACGCGCATTGAAGATAATTTTGTTTACGATATAGAAGAAAAAATATCGGCTTTTTATATACAAGGTGATTTTGAATTTAGTGAAGTAAGAGGTAATTTGGGTGTGCGTGTTGTGCAAACAAAAACACTTACTTCATCTACTGACTTATATACCTACCAATTAGATCACACAAATGATGAAACAGGTGAGCCAGTAACAGGTGACGCTCGTTTTGTAGAAGACTATCAATTAGTTTCTCAGCAAAATAAAGACACTCAAATATTACCAAGCTTTAATATAGCGTGGGATGCAACTGACGATTTAGTTATTCGTGGGGCAATAGCTAAAGTAATATCTCGTCCTGACTATAGTGATTTAGGTGCGCAGCAGCGCATTACATTTGTATCAGATGAATGGGCAGAAGATAGAGCCGCATTTAACGAGCTTCCTGGTTTTAGCGGTAGTGGCGGAAATAAAAATTTGAAACCATTTGAATCAATTCAAGCCGATTTATCTATTGAGTATTATTATGGCGAAGGTTCAGCTGTTGGGCTGGCACTTTTTCATAAAAAAGTAGATAACTTTGTTGTGCCACTGGTGATCGACGTAGAGCAAAACTTTGCTGGTAAAAATAATATAGTGGATGCAGGGACTATTAATATAGCCCCTTACAGCACTGTAGGTAATGGCACCGATGCAGTATCAAAAGGCACGGAAGTATTTATTCAGCATGCCTTTGATAGTGGTTTTGGCTTTTACGCAAATTACACTTATAACAAAACCAATAAAGCAGATGTAACAATTAATGGTGAAGAATTTGGTCAGTCGGCTTTAATAGGTAGTGCAAAGTATCAGTACAACACCTCTGTTTATTATGAGGGAGGTTATTTTAATGTACGTGCTTCTTATAATAAGCGCGGCGAAACAGTACTCGGTTTAAATAGCGGATTAAATGTATACCAAGACCCTTACGAACAAATCGATGTAAATGCATCTGTAAATTTATACGACGGGCTTAGCCTTACCGCAGCGGTTATTAATTTAACTAAATCTGAATCAGTAACGCGTTTAGGAAATGACACCGATGCGCGATTACTCAATACTAGCTACTCAGGTCGTCGTTTTTACGCGGGCTTTAACTATAGCTTTTAGATAAATGACTTAATAGCTGGTCTGTAGACAGTCTTTTTTGATAGCGCAGGCCATAACAAACACTTTAATAGGCGTTAAATGTTAATAAAGTGCTAGTTATGTTGTGTTTTTAATGCGTTTAGCTCAAATTCTCAGCGAACAGTGCTTTATTTAAAGTTTTGTCAATAAAACGCTTGCGTAAAAATCTGTTCTCCCTATAATGCGACCCCACTGAGACGGGAAACGCCGAAGCATAGCAAGGCACGAACTACTCACAGAGTTAAATAAAACTTCGGTTTTAAATCTTCCAAAAGAAAATTTAAAACTAAGTGTTGACTCGAAAAATAAAGGGTGTATTATTCGCATCCCTTGAGGCGCTAAAGCGACTCAAAACGTTCTTTAACAATATAAAGCAATCATCTGTGTGGGCACTCGTGCAGATTGAGTTCTAACAGCTAAGCTACTTAGGTAGCGAGGCAAACAAATTAGAGCCTCAATTGAAAACTGAGTGACCAACAGAAGTAACTTATTTATAAGTTGCTTCGGCACAGTCAATTCAATATCGAAAGATATTAAAAAATTCAGAATTCATTGAGCTGTCGAAAGACATAAAACTT
>NZ_JACJDW010000035.1:0-37977 GCF_014163745.1 Pseudoalteromonas sp. SR44-2
TCTAATTTGATTGCAGCAGAATACGTTGCGCGTGTTAATTTCGTCATTTTTTCACCCAAATTTGTATGCTTATTAGCATAACATTTCTTTCTTAATGGGTGGCCAAATTAACTATGCCACTACAGGTACGAGCTCACTGTCTTCCCGATGTGACAAGTGCTAGCTAAACACTCATCAAGAAGAGATACAAGGTTGGGTAGAGCGTAGCGAAACCCAACGAACCTCCATATCCACGGCCAATACCCACACCCTATAACCCCGCATTATATATTTGAAAACGTAGGTCGGATAAGCGGATCGACATCAGACACAAACAAAGTTGGATACCGCCACATATAAGTAGTTTTTGATTAAAGTTTAGGAAGGGTCGCACGCCTTTAATTTAATCTCTATTTAGGTACTCAGCTACCTCAAGCACTTGCTCATGAGTTCCTGTAGGTAAAAGTCTATCTACATTGTAGTCGTAGCATAAATACTCTTCTTTACTCCACACTGAAGACGTTTTGCTTCCAACTAAAAGCTTACTGCCACTAGCGCATTGGGTATAACCATTAGCGCGAGCAGCAATTTGCCAAGTAACATAATTCGCAATAAGCGTTACTATTGTAACTACTAGCATTACACCAACAGCTAACCCTAATTTCTTTTTTAAACTGTTAAAAAAAGGTTTCTCTGTTAAGTCAAATAAAACATCAGAAATACCTATTAACACAGCTAAACACATTACAGCCCAAGCAGAAAAAATAAGAATATCAACACTCGATGAGACAATTACAGGGTAACCACTGTATGGATATAGTAGCCCTTGTATTATTTCATTGAGTACATAAGACGCCATAAACCATGTAGCTAAAATAGTAAGGGCTATTGCGATAACTAACGCAATTAAAAAAGTAGCGTCGATATTACTAAATCGTTGTTTTAAACTTTTTACCATGGGTTAACTAACTCATTTATAAAACCATTCAACTCTTTTTTTACTTTAATCTTAACGGATTTCACTATTGATTCAGTAGTAACTAAATAGACTCTACGAAGCTCTTCTCCGATATTTATTGAAGCTCTTCTCATAAATTCTTTTTCTCTTTGTTCTAAATATTTTATTAATGATTCGGTAATTTTAAGTTTTATATCTGCTTGATTTAATAAGATACTAATACCAACTCCCACAATAATACCAGCACTTATTGCTACTACAGCAATTAATAAGCCAAAGAGAATGCCTCCTATGGCTCCTAAAACAGCTTTAACGATATCGGTACTCGTTGTAGCCAACCAGTTTGTCCAACGATAATCCTCTTCAAAAAGCCAACTAATGCTATTTAGAGTCACAGAAAAAAATACTGAAATATAAAAACCACTTTTAGCTCCTTGTTTCAAAGCCTCTTTACCCACACCCAATAACCCCGCATTATATATTTGAAAGCGTAGGTCGGATAAGTGAAGTGCCATCCGACACAGTAACTTATTTAAGTTTCGGCGAATATAAACAGCTAATTAATTATGATGTATGAAGTCAAGATTTGACCCCTGTGGCTCCTGTGGCTCATATGATCCCCCGCTTAGCCGTCATACCAGCAAGATCTTTTTTGGGTTTGTCACATGATGACGGGAATGAAGTTATTGAGATATTGAGTGACTTTTTAATTTGAAATCATTACTGTAGATTAGTCAGTATAAAATTGTCGATCATGGATGACCAAATATATTTAAGGATGAATCATGGAAACCTCTCTGAATATTCTCAATGAAGAACTCACTGAAGAAGAAATCAAACTTCAAGAAAAAGAAGCCAAGCTAGCGATAAAAAAAGAGCTTTTACTTAATGATATAAATAACTGTAACCTTAATACTTTAGAGCAAAGAGTTGCGTGGCTTTTGAACCATAAGCCTGAAACACGTAACTCTGATGTTGTTTTACAAATTGAATACTGGAAAGTATTTGAGGCAGACTTACTTGGTGGCAGTTATATTGATTTAGATAATTATAAAAAAGCAACAAGGCTACCCAGCTTAGCTCGAAGTCGGGCCGTAATACAAAATGATCATAAATTATTTCTTGCATCTGAAGATGTTAGGAAACATCGGGGGAAACTTGATGATGACCAAAGAAACGCAGCTGTATCTAGAGAAAAACCTTCAAAATCATATAATGTTTATGCAGATGAAAGTGGTAAAACTCAGACTTATTTAGTTGTTGGAAGTTTTTGGATTTTAAATGGCATTGGTACTAGGAGTCTTGTTGATACTATAACTAACTTTAGGACAAAGAACGCGATTTCAAGTGAGTTTCATTTTAAAAACATTAATAAAGGAAATTTAGAAATTCACCTTCAATTAGTCGACCTTTTAGTTGAGCACGCGACAACATTTAGCTTTAAAGCTCTTTATGTTAGCCGTTCTGGTATAAAGCATAATGTTCAAGCTCTAGAACAGCTATTTTTTAATCTACTTTGCTTGGGGGTTGAACATGAGAACTCCACAGATAGGGCTCCTCTTCCGCGTAGTTTATCTTTTAGTAAAGACTTAGAAAGTGAAGGACCAGATAAGCTAATGCTAGCGAGTTTAAAAGAGAGGTTAGCGACACACTCTGGCGCTAAATATGAGCACGAACTTTACTTAGATACCTTCCGTGCAGTAGATTCTAGAGAGCTGATTTTTATGCAAATAGCAGATCTTTTTACTAGTAGCGTAAATCGAGTTTTAAACTCACCAAGTGATGGGCCTAAGGATAAATTTGCAAATAGAATGCTCGAGGCTTTTGGCATGAATTATCAAGATACAAATTTCGAAAGTCTAGGTGATTGCACTTCAATCTTAGATATTCTGTGACGGAGCAACACCCTAGGTTTTTACTATTGAAAGCTTTATATAAAAGTTAATCTCAAGAATAGGTTGGTTTTAGATGTGCTCTTTTAGCTCGCTAGCTCAAACTATTAATTCCTTAAAGGTATTTTAGAAAACAGGACATATCCTTGTATTACATAATTAAGGTTTTAAATAAAGATCTTATCGTATTGATAACCTGTGTTTTATTAATAGGGTTAGGCTATATTTTGGGTAGACATTCATTATCTGAAGAGCAATTTATTAAAATATTTTCCACTCTTAGCTCTATAATAGCAGTGCTGATTGCATACAAAGCGTTAAATACATGGAAGTATTCAGAGCAAGCGAAGATAAGGGCTGTATTTGTATCAAAAATATACCCACAATTTTTAAAGTATAAAAAGGAAATTGATTATTTCGCCATAGGCTTTGAAAATTCTGACTTTTGTAACCTCACAGATGATGAAGAGAGTAAATTAGCATGTGATTATCTTTATTTGATTAAAGAGGTCTATCGTTTAAACGATTTTTTATCGGCATATGAAGGTGAAATTATACTATTAGGTAGTTATTTTTTTGAGGAATATAAAAAATATCAAAAAGCTATAAAAAATGCTGAAAATAATCCGTTAATAGATAATAGTCTGGGTAAATCGAATATTTCAGATATTCAAAGAATAAGGAGAACATTAGGCATGGTTGATAAATTATTAATTAAAACCGCTCAATTTGATTAAAAAGCTAATCAAATGCTTGTAAACCAAAGGGGTCAAATCTTGACTTCATACATCAAAATTATTGACTGCCTATTTATCCCTCCCTCGATCATGCTTTCACTTAACAAAAATTCTTAATAACTAGCATAAAAAAAGCGTTGCCCTTGAGCAACGCTTTTCTGTATTTGTCTAATAGCTGGTAGTTAACTTACTGTGCCGCTAGCTTATTCTGCAGCTAACTTATTCTGCTGCGAGATAGTCCAACACTACTTGATGGTGATCTTTGGTTTTAAACTTATCAAATAGGTGTTTAATTTTACCGTCTTGGCCTACTAAAAACGTTAAGCGGTGAATACCATCGTACTCTTTACCCATAAATTTTTTGTAGCCCCATACACCAAATGCTTCAGCAATGGCGTGGTCTTCGTCGGCTAATAGGTCAAAATTAAGCTCTTTTTTAGTTTCAAAGTTTTTAAGGCGCTTAATTGGATCTGGGCTAATACCTACAACGCGGGTGTTAAATTTAGCAAGCTGTGCTTGCTCATCGCGTAGGTTTTCGGCTTGTACAGTACAACCCGGCGTTGACGCTTTAGGGTAAAAGTACACAAGCACTTGTTGCTCTTTTAACAGCTCGCTTAATGTTACTGTTTCGTCGTTTTGGTTTTGTAGGCTAAAAGCGGGTGCAGTATCGCCAGCTTGTAATGGACTAATTGTGTTCATGTTTAGCATCCTTAACGAATTCGTTTAAAAATATAATCTACGTTTAGTGTGTGAGAAAGGCTCTCAAAACTAATTTTAAATTGATCTATATCTACATCAACAGGTATGTTGAATTCAAGTTCACAACGCATCTTTATGTTGTCTTCTTGGGAATAAGTGTCTGACTTAAGTGAGCAAATACTAATATTATTGTCGGCAAAAAAGCGCGTTACTTTGCTCAATGTACCAGGGGTGTCTATGCCTGTGTATTCTAGTGTGTAACCTGCACAAAACTCCTCAGGAGTATGACTTGCTGTACGCTTCATCATGGTTAGCAGGCCAAGTTCCATGGCTTTAGTGGGCAGTACGTGCTCTATGCGGCTTATTGCCGACATGTCGCCGCTAAGTAGCATTATGAAGGTAAATTCGCAGCCTAAAATAGCAATACGGCTGTCAATAATGTTGCAGTGGCAATCGCTAACCAGTTGGGTTAGTTCACTTACTATACCGGGTCTGTCTTCGCCAATCGCTGTTAAAACAATTTGATGATTTGAAAATGCAGTCATGAGTTCAAATACCTTGTTACTTGGATTATATCAACCGAGTTGGCAACACCAAAAATACACACGAGAAGTTGCACGGCGGCGAAGTTTAACACAAAAAGGGCTCTAAACTACAGCACACGCTAATTAAGCGCTTTTAAAGTGCGGTGTTTCTTGTTTTTACTGGCACGGGAAAGTACCATAGCTAAAATTTGCTTATTTGCGCTTAGTTGCTTACTAAGTTGAAGTGCTGAACTTTATTGCATTTAGGCAGCCAAATAATAAATGTAAAGTTAATATTGATTTTACACTGAACCAAATCGGTATTACCCACTCATATATTTGTTAAAACAATTAAAGGGTATGCTAAGGAGAAATATCTGTGCAGTATTGGATCCCAAAAGCACTTGCAGTAAGTGTATTGGTAAGTTTATCAGGGTGTAGTGTATTTATTAATAAGGCACATGACGAACGTAACTATCGTACGCATGAGCCTGTAAAAGCACCAGCGTCGTTATCTCAACCAGCTCAAGACCCAGTTTATAAAATGGATGTAGGTCAATACGACAATAATCCTGAAGCTACAAATTACCGCCCACCGGCACAAGTATTAACAATTGCTAAAGGCAGTTGGGTAGAAGAGACAGATAAACAAGCGCGTATTTATTTTGATAAAAATGATGGCATTGCTGATTTAGATGAGTTTCTTTGGGATACGATTAAATCTGTCCTAGCTGATAATAACGCGGGCACAACTAAAGAAGATAAGCTACTTGGTATTATTGAAACTGATTGGTACTCAATCATTAAAACCGAAGAAGGTTTTTGGTGGTGGGGCGATGAAGTTAACGATGATTTAGAAAAGTTTAGATTCACTATTGAAGAAAAATCACATCAACGCACTGCGTCTTTACGTGTAGAGCTGATTGATTTTAAAGGTGATAAAACGCTAACAGACTTACTCAAGCAGCAGCTAGAAGTACGTGCGCTTAACCAAGTAGTAAGCGAGTTTGATTACCGTTACCGTCAACTTGAAGTTGATATGCGTAAACGCCAAGGTATTATTTCTCTTGAAATGGGCTTTGATAATAAAGGTAATGCAGCACTTGTAACTGAGCAATCTTACGACGCTGTGTTTGACCGTTTCTCTGGGTTTTTAGAGCGCTTGTCGTTCTCTATTGTTGAAATTAACCCAGATACGGGCTTAATTACTGCAGATTATACTAAACCAGAAACAAGCGTTTGGGATTCAATTTGGGGTGATGACGTAGCTCAACTACCTATTGATGAAGGCCAATACCAAATTTTAGTAAGTAAAACTAAAGAAGGCGGTACTAGCTTAACGTGGATGGATGATAAAGGCGAAACGCTTGAGCCAGGTACTATGAATGGTTTACAACAAGCATTAGAAGCAGCACTCATTCAGCGCGGCATTAAAATTTAAATAATAATAAGTTTTACCACAAAAAGAGCGCTATGCTCTTTTTGTGGTTTTTATAGGTTAAACAATATGTCTCAGCTACCTGAACGTTCACACTATACGTGGCGCACTTGGTTTACTTTTTTGGTTCCTTCGTTAATTGGTGTGTTTTTATTTATGACACCCATTAGTACTTCGCAAGGGATGACCATTCCTATTGCCGTTATGGCAAAAGCGGTTCAAGCAATGATGCTTGGCTCTGCTCAAGCAATTATTACCCTCATTATTTGTATTACAGGGGTTATTTCTGTAATTACTAAAGTGTTTAAACCCGCCGCTATATGTAACTCACCTTTGTTAAAGCATTTATTTGACGTGAGCAGGACATGGCTGGTGGTACGCTTATTTGGTATGGCGTTTGGTTTAATGACGTACTTAAGCCTAGGCAGCGAGATGATTACCTCGGCCAATACTGGCGCGCTGGTATTAAATGACTTATTGCCTGTGTTGTTTTCGGTATTTATTTTAGCGGGCTTATTACTGCCGCTATTAATTAACTTTGGTCTATTAGAGCTTGCTGGTACGTTAATGACCAAAGTAATGCGCCCTGTATTTGGTGTACCAGGTAGAAGCGCGGTTGACTGTACTGCATCGTGGTTAGGTGATGGCAGTGTAGGTATTTTGATGACTGCAAGGCAGTACGATCAAAAGCATTATACACAACGTGAAGCGGCTATTATTGGTACTACGTTTTCAGCGGTTTCAATTACATTTAGTTTAGTGGTGCTTGGGCAAGTTAAACTTGAATACCTATTTGCACCGTTTTACGCAACGGTATGTTTAGCCGGTATTGTTGCCGCTATTATTGTGCCGCGATTACCGCCACTGCGCTTTAAAAAAGACTTACTCATTGATGGCACTGAGCCAGATAGAGACGCAGAAACAATTCCGGGTCATAAAACTTTATTTGGCCATTCGTTAGATGTTGCACTAGCTAAAGCAGATAATTCAACGGGTGTTAAAGGCACTATAAAAGAGGGCGTACATAACGCGCTTGATATGGTGTTTGGTGTGTTACCTGTAGTAATGGCGGTAGGCACATTTGCACTGATCATTGCTGAGCATACGCCTATATTTCAGTATTTAGGTATGCCGTTTGTGCCATTTTTAGAGCTATTGCAAGTACCCGAAGCAGCCGCAGCGTCGCAAACTATTATGGTTGGTTTTGCTGATATGTTTATTCCGTCAATATTAGCAGCAGGGACTATTGAAAGTGATGTAACGCGCTTTATTATTGCCGCAATGAGTGTAACTCAGCTTATTTATATGTCTGAGGTAGGTGCACTTTTACTTGGCAGTAAAATACCGGTAAATATTTTAGAGCTATTTATTATATTTATTTTGCGAACGCTAATTACTTTACCGGTTATTGCGCTAATGGCGCATTGGCTAGTAGGCTAAATTAGCAAAAATATTTAGCGAATTGGTATTATTGAAAAGCCCTGATTGATCAGGGCTTTTTTGTGTCTGTTGTATTTTTTATATTGGCGTTGGGCTTTATAAACTCCTGTTTTGCAGAGAGTCTAATCAGCGCAATATTACCAATGATAATGGCAAGAACAACAGCGACAATAATTACAATTTGCCAAGTTTGCATCGCAGTATCACCTTATCTTTAGTACGTTTAAGTGTGACCGCTTTGCGCTATAACAGCAATTAAATTACTCAAAAATACGATCAATAACGTTAAAAACGTCTCGCTACCGAAAGCGTTAAAAAGTTAAGCCCAGGGTTTGGCTCTTTAAAGCCTGCGTTTGAATAGTGAATAACGCGAAGGGCAACATTGGTGTGGCCAAAATCGGCTACAAGGCCTATGCGGTCTTCAAACTGGTAGTGAGTACTTATGTTTTTACCGGCAAACTGCGTTTCATCAATCAGTGATAGACCAATCCCTGCTTCTACATAAAATGGGGTGTTGTTAAAACTAAAAGCAGGAAATTGTAGTACAGGTGACATAGCAAGTACTAGGTTTGATTGTGTTTCATCGCCGTGGCGGTATTCCCACATGTTTACGCTGGTTTCAAAGTAAAAGCGTGCATCACCAATAAGGTTTTGCATACCAGGTGCATGATACTGATACGCAAGCTTAACGCCGTTTACGTTACCTTCGCCTTTGAGAAAGTCAACGGCATAACCGTGGTCCGATTGAGCAAAAGCAAGCTTGCCAAAAAGTGAAACTACTAATACAAAAGAGATAATAAGTGTTTTAAGTGACGTTTTCATAGGTGCCAAATGTTTGTTTGATTTAAGTTGATAACTAAATGATAAGGGCGGCCTGTTAACAATTACAATGAGGACAAAATGCCGGTTGTATATGAGCTGTTAATGGAGTTTTCTAACTGCTTGAATTTATTTTATTTATTTGATTGGTGCTAATTGGGCATTAATAAGTTGCTTATTTGTGCCTTTTTTATTGCGTATAGTTCGCGTAAATTACAGCCATCTTAATCACACAGACATATACAATTATGAAACTCTTTAAACTATTCGTTTTAGCCACTGCTTTTTTTAGCAGTTCGTTATTTGCACAAGCTCAGCAATCACCAGATCAGTTACTTGAATCGGTAGCCGACAAGCTTTTTGCAGATATTGGTCAAGTAAACTCAAAAGGTACAGCCAGCAAAGACGCGATGGCTGCCATTGTTGAAAAACGTTTAATGCCACATATTGACGTTAAGTTTGTGTCGTTTAAATTATTAGGTAAACACATTAAAGGTATTGAGCGCGAGCAAGCTGTTCAATTTATAGATGCAGTAGAGCATTACTTAACAGGCACATACGCCGGTGCACTAATGAAGTACACGGGTCAAAAAGTAGTATTTGAGCGTAATAACGCAAAAAGTGACTCTGAGTACGCAACAGTTAATACGCAAATTATTGAGCCAAATGCGCCTACTATCGACTTAAGCTTTAAGCTTCGTTTAGGTAAAAACAATGAGTGGAAAGTATACGATATTGTTGCTGAAGGCATTTCACTATTAAGTGCTAAACAAAAAGAGATTATTCAACGCATTTCTGATGTGGGTTTAGAGCAAGTTATTAGCGAGTTAAAAAGTAAATAGACTATTTGTCTGGCTCTGATTAAGCCCAACTCCAACCTCAAAAACGGCCAATTACTTATGTACTTGGCCGTTTTTATATTTTTGCTAAGTACAATACCAATCCACAGTAATACTTAATCATTTAGAACAACTAAATAACGAAATTTTTGCCTTGCTATCACACGGTTTTCTACCTCAAAATAAATCACTTAATTAAGCGAATTGTTATAATCCTAAAGGATTGTTGTTATTGCGTAATTTTGCGCTAGCAGCAAAACAAAGGTGTGCTAGAATATCGGCACTTTGATTAAGCGTGGTGTCAGCTTAAAACTGATATAACTTACCACCCCCAAGCCACACTGGAGTTGTGTTGTTTTAATGGAAAATGTACTGATTTGGCCAAAGGAATACCCATTACTTATTAAAGGACTGGTAGAACAAAACGGTGCCTTTATTTTAGATGCTTTGGAAGCTTGGCCTGCTTGTCGTTCTACAAATGAAGACGATGGTGTATGCACCACCGTGCTGCCACCTATTTATTATTTGGCATGGCTAACCCCGCTGGAGCCATTTGAAGAATGTTACTTTCAACATATCTCTGAATATGACGAAGACGCACAAGCGTATATTAGTGCGGTTAAAAGCCATTACTACGATAATGAATACACCCCTGAAAGCTTAGTGCTTATGCTGTGCCAGCGCCTTGAAAAATACGCAAGCGTGGCTGCACAAAATACCATAGATACGCCACTGTCTTTAGTTGATTTATTTTTTAGTAAACGCTACTTCACCTTAATTGAGCATGCGTTAAATAATAAAAGTAAACTCTCGGCAAAGGACACATTAGCGCTTTGGAAAGAAGTTGATTTTAGAGAGCGCCTAAGTGCGTTTATACCAGAGTCTATTGCTGATTTAGGTACTCTTTGTGAACTTGCCAGCGAAAAAGTGGCAGCGGGTAAAGACTATTTTACGCTGCTGACGCAGGTTTCTCCTGATGTTGACTCTGTTGTTCTCTTAGAAAAAGCTTTGCTTACTCATTTACGTAAAAAAACAGCTAAGCAAACAATGGCAATGCGTTTTATTGAGCAAGGCGCTACTGGTGTACTTGCTGATGAAAACAATAAAACAGCCTTTATGTGGGCGGCCGAAAAAGGCTTTGTAAATGTGGTTGAAACACTACTTGCAAAGCAAGACAAAAAAGCGACAGATAACTTAGGTAATACTGCGCTTCATTATGCTGTGTTTGCTAAAAATGAGTCGTTAATGGTGCTGCTTATTAAAGCCGGATACGATTTTAGAGCACGTAATAAAGAAGGTTTAAGCTGTTACCGTTTAGCGGTGAGTATTAAAGCTAATAACTTAGTTAAATGTTTAGAGCGTGACTTTGGTATTAAAGAACTTTCGCCAGAAGGGCAGTTCGATCGCATTAAAAAAGTGCATGTGCTACATGCTATTGTGACTATATTGCTGCCTTTACAGTTGTTTTTCTTTTTTGATGAAACCCTCTCAATTAAAAGTGAGCTGACGCTGGGTTTAACTATGACTGCGGTGATTTGTTTTTTCTTTGCGACCACATTAAAGCGCTGTGCGCTATATCCACATATTAAACACCCTTGGGGTTTATTTGTGCTTAGAGGCTTTTCGTTTATTAGCTTAATTGCTCAAATAGGGTTGGCGAGTATTGTGGTGCTAGCTGCCTTGAGCGACTTAGTTTAGCTAGTTTTAAACAGTTAAAAAAACGCGCTTAAAGCAATTTAAGCGCGTTTTTTTGTATATAGCGTTTATGGTTAAGCCTTATTTACCCTGCTCATTTGCTGCTTTTTCTTCAGCTAATTCTTCTTTAAGCTTACGGATTTTTAAACCTTGTTCTTGTCCGCGGTGTCTTGCGTAGTAAGTACAGCCAATAAACATAGATGATGCAAATACCAGCTCTAACAACACCCAAATTAATTCATCAGGAGCGGCCCACAGCATAGTAAGCCCGTGGATAAAGTAAAGCATTACAATAAAGTTAGCCCACGCATAGGTATATGTGTTGTCTTGAATTATGCCTCTTAGCGGCAGCAGTAAAGGAATGATAGGAAAAAACAATGACACCCAACTAGTATTACCGTCTAGAGGGGGGACAAAATACATCCACAAAGGAATAAGAATAAGTAAACCAACATAGCCAAATAGTGCTGCACGTTGAAATTTTACCGTAATCGGCTTTTTAGCTGGACTGTCAGCTGTAGTCATTTAAGTTTTCTCGCAATGTGAGTAAGGCGTTTACCAACGCTTTGGCATATTTTAATTTCGTCTTTGCTTAGCTGTGCACTGTTAGCGCTGCCAGCGACGTGTGTTGCACCGTATGGTGTTCCACCGGTTTGTGTTGCAAGTAGTTCGGGTACATCGTACGGCACGCCCATAAGCATCATGCCGTGGTGTAATAGTGGCAAAGATAAGTTAAGTAAGGTTGCTTCATTTCCACCATGCATACTACTTGATGACGAAAATACACACGCTGGCTTATCGATTAATTGGCCTTTTAACCACAAGTCGCTGGTGGTTTCCCAAAAGCTTTTTGCTTGAGAGGCCATCATGCCAAATCGAGTTGGTGTACCAAATGCTAAACCATCGCAATTTATTAAATCATCTTTGGTGATCACAATATCGTGCGCATTTTTAGCCACAAAGGTGCGAAGTAGTGCACTAGCACCTTGTTGCTCTATCGACTCTGCTATCTCGTGAGCCATTGCTTCAACTGAGCCATGGCTTGAGTGATAAAGCACCACTATGGTTGCACTCATTATAAAACGCTTAGTACGTTTTCTGGTGGACGACCAATCGCTGCTTTATTGTTACTAACTACGATAGGGCGTTCAATCAATTTTGGGTATTTAACCATAGAATTAATAAGTGCATCCTCATTTGTTTCATCTTTCAAATTAAGCGCTTTGTAGTCATCTTCTTTTGTGCGCATCATTTCACGTACGGATGAAAAACCAAGTTGGATTACAAGCGTTGAAATTTGCTCGTGAGTAAGAGGGGTTTTTAAATACTCTACAACACTTGGCTCTATCGCTTTACTTTGCAGTAGCGCTAGTGTTTCGCGTGATTTAGAACAACGTGGGTTGTGGTAAATAGTAACAGACATAAAATGATTCCAAAGTGTGAATTGCGTCTATTTTAGGGTAAGCGCTTGCAGACTTAAAGTCTTGCAAGCTCTTTTTGTAAAAGTCGATACTGGGTAAGTAGTGCTTTTAAACGTTGTTGCTTTACAAGTTCGGTTGGCTCTACGAAGTTAAGTGCTTTTTGTACTTCGTCTGCGGCTTTTAAATAAGCACCGTATTGAGCCAATACATCGGCGTTCGCTTCGTGATATGAGGCTAATTTATCTTGTTTTTTATACGCATCAGCAAGAAGTTGCTTGCCTAGGTTATGATCTGGCTTTTCGAGTAAAAAACTCTTCAAAATATTTTCGGCTAGTTCATATTGCTCAGCTTCAAGTGCTGCGTTGGCATAGTTGAGCGTAATTACCTGATTATTAGGGCGATACTGATTTAAATCAGCTAAAAATTTTACGGCTTCATCTGCCTTTTTTTGCGCGATGAGTAAATCGGTATGGGTATCTATATAAAATAGGTTTTTAGGATCGTTTTTTAAAAGCTCATCTAGTATTGGGGCTGCTTCATCAAGCTTTTTTTGATCAAGTAAGCTAATAGCTAAACCGTACTTTAAAGCGGTGTTATCGTAGCTATTTTCGCGAAGTCGTTTTCTAAATAGGTCTTCGGCGTTTTCTGGTTTGTTGTCGTAGCGCGCAAGCACGCGGCTTTTAGCTAAATTAAACTCAAGACTGGCACTCATATGACGCACAGGAAATTGCTCTGCACGCAAACGCACATCTGATACTCGGCTCTCTGGTAATGGGTGAGTAAGTAAAAACGCAGGTGGTTTATATTTATAACGAATTTGCGCGGCAAGTTTAGTTAAAAATTCGCTCGATGCACGAGCATCAAAGCCTGCATTGTTAAGCGTTTGCATGCCTATGCGGTCAGCTTCTTGCTCGGCTGAGCGACTATGCGTTAATTGACTAAAAGCAGATTGTGTTTGGCTGGCAGATATAATGGCAATACCCGCATCTGGTGCAACAACGGTTGCTAATATTCCGGCTATCATACCGGCAATAGTCAGCGCGCTGTTATCTTGTTGTTGTTGTATTCTTCGTGCTAAGTGGCGCTGTGTTACGTGAGCAATTTCGTGACCAAGCACTGAGGCAAACTGACTCTCGTTATCGGCTTGAGCTATTAACCCTGTATGCACGCCTACATGGCCGCCATAAAAGGCGAAGGCATTTATTTCTGAGTTGTTTATCCAAAAAAACGAAAACGGAAAGCGCACGTCATTAGCATTAGCAACGAGTTTACGGCCAATAGTTGTGAGGTATTCATCAAGCACTGGGTCATTTATTACTGGTGATGAGCCTCGTATTTGCATCATCATTACTTCGCCAATGGCTTGTTCTTTTTCGAGTGGCAGTGCTTGTAATGCAGAAGTTCCTAAATCAGGAAGCGTAAAGTTGGTTTGCGCTTTTAAAGGTTCGCTTATTAATAAGCTAAACGTAAGCGCAGCACTGCATAAAGTGATAAATGCTGATTTTAGCTGCATTTTATTCCTTGTTAATTTGTTCGCCAATTGCAATTTTGGCTATGTCTATTTCGTCACTGCTTGCACGGCTGTCTTTTTCGCACAATTGGTATAGTTCTTTTATTGTGACTCCATCAAGCTTTACAACGTTCAATTCTCGCTGCAAAAAAGTAATAATTTTATGTACTACCTTGTGAGCATGTAAAATAATGGCTTTATCTGCTTTGTCGCCTCGTTCGAAATAAAAGCCAATAAACTTATGTAACTGACTTATTCTGATCAAGTTTTTCATTGAATGTGGGTCCCACACTCTAAATTCCATAAAGCGATTGTTTTTTATGTATTGATCAACAATAACATCTTTAGCATAAGGCTGTGCCCATAGCTCAAAGCCTCTGTCGGTAAATACTTGGTGCAGCGCAATACGTGGCTTATGTTTGGTATGTATTTCACCTAAGTTATCTTCATAGCCTTCTAGTAAATCTAAGTTCCAATTGCGTTTATCTAAAAGTTGTTTAACTGCATTGTCGAACCCATGATCTAAAATTCCTTCTGATTCGCTTATTGATGAGGCAACAAGGTGATAAAAAGGAGGTAGTTCGCCCCAATTAATCTGTTTTTTAAACCAATTAATCTCTTTGAGTGTTGGATTACTTGGTAGTTGCGCTTTATTATGCGTGCCAGGCATTAACTTATCCTTACTGCTAGTTATGTTATAAGGATAAACTATTGCAGGAATTGTTTTAACAAAAAGTTACAACGGTTTGAGTATATAAATACGTAGACCGTAAATATGCGACTTATTATTCATTTACTATACGGATAAAGTAGTTATGGTAGAGCGCGATTTAAAAGAGTTTAAGTGTCCTCAGCAATTTGTGCAGTTTAAGCTTGCGCTTCGAAGTGCACAGTCATCAAAACAACGCATCACTTTTAGTCTTAATAAAGGTGAAAGTGCGAACGACATTGAACGTTTTTTGCAAAAAAATGCTTATAGTTACAATTTTGATAAACAACGTGGGTTGTTATTAGTGGAGCCATTACATGTTTGAATACGTAAAAACATGGTACGAAAGGAAGTTCT
This sequence comes from Pseudoalteromonas sp. SR44-2, assembly GCF_014163745.1. Classification (NCBI taxonomy): domain Bacteria; kingdom Pseudomonadati; phylum Pseudomonadota; class Gammaproteobacteria; order Alteromonadales; family Pseudoalteromonadaceae; genus Pseudoalteromonas; species Pseudoalteromonas sp. SR44-2. Next base: position 15,018 of record NZ_JACJDW010000035.1, read on the forward strand.
CGGATCCTCATTCGTCTACCTTATTATTTTTATTATTGGTATCAGTTGCCTTACTTTACTTTTTTGGCGCGTTAATTGTTCCTGTGCTTGTTGCACTGGTTATCGCTTATTTACTAGATTGGCCGGTTGTTCATTTAGAGCGTGTTGGCTTAAAACGTTTTACTGCAACAATTATTGTAATGTTGATATTTATTAGCATTATGCTCACTCTTATTTTAGTTATTGGCCCAGTGCTTTGGAAGCAAACCAGTAACTTAGTGCAAGAAACACCGCATATGCTAGAGCAGGGGAAGTCTTATTTAATGGCTTTACCTGAACAATACCCAAGTTTAATTAATATAGAACAAGTACAAGCTATTGTTGCAACCGTAGAAGCTAAAATTATTGAGTTTGGTCAAGCGGTGTTATCGTTTTCACTTACGTCTTTAAAAGATGTTGTTGCTTGGCTTATATATTTGGTACTTGTGCCGTTACTGGTGTTTTTTATGCTTAAAGATAAGCTGGAGCTGACAGGCAGTATAGCTAAACTGATCCCGCAGCAACGACGCTTGATTTTACAAGTGTGGAACGAAATGAACCAACAAATTATGAATTACATTCGCGGTAAAGTATTCGAAATTTTAATTGTTGGTGGTGTGTCTTTCATTGCATTTACTGTTTTAGATTTGCGCTATGCAGCTTTACTTGGTGTGCTTGTTGGCTTTTCGGTATTAATTCCATTTATTGGCGCGGCACTCGTCACTATTCCGGTAGCGGCAGTTGCACTGTTTCAGTTTGGATTAGAAACGCAGTTTTGGACCATTTTAATTATTTATGGAATTATTCAGGCGCTTGATGGCAATGTACTTGTACCGCTGTTGTTTTCTGAGGCAGTTGATTTAAATCCGGTATTTATAATTGTCGCGGTATTATTTTTTGGTGGTTTATGGGGGTTTTGGGGCGTATTTTTTGCCATCCCACTGGCCTCATTAGTAAAAGCGCTAATAACAGCTTGGTCGTCAACGCACGAAGAGATCAGCAAAGAGCTCAGTGAATAGTTAAGCAAACAGACTTTTAGTTTAAAAAAGCATAGTAAACGCACCTCTAGTGCTAATTGATTATTACTCATTACCTGTAAATTTATGTACTATTGGTAATAAGATATATTTTTTAGTAATAAGGTGCGTTTTTTAATGTCTGAGTTTTTATTGCACGATGAGCCAGTAAAACAAGTTTACCTTGATGCAAATGCAACGACCCCTGTGTTGCCTTGTATTGCTGATGTTGTTTCTCATACCATGCAAATATGTTTTGGTAATCCTTCAAGCCCGCACATCACAGGTATTCAAGCCAAGCATTTATTAGAACAAACACGTCAAAAGGCACGCACGGTTATTGGCGCAACTAATGGCGATATCCTATTTACCTCTGGTGCAACGGAGGGTATTCAAACTGCGGTGGTTTCTACATTAATTAATGCTAAAAAGCAGTCTATTAAAAACCCTGTATTATTATATGGCGCTACTGAGCATAAAGCGGTGCCAAATACACTCAAGCACTGGAATAGCGTACTTGACGTTAATGCTGAGGTGCTTGCTATTCCGGTTGATAGTAACGGTATTTTAGATTTAGATTTTATCGCAGAGCATATTAATAACGCTTTGATGATTTGCACCATGGCCGTTAATAACGAAACCGGTGTATATCAAGATTTACCCGCTATAGAGCAGGTAATTCGTAGCCGTAACAAAAATGTATCGTGGATGGTGGATTGCGTGCAGGCACTCGGTAAACAAGCGCTCGCACTGAGTAATACAACTATTGATTACGCTCCTTTTTCGGGGCATAAGCTTTACGCACCTAAAGGTATTGGCTTTTTATATATTCGTAGTGGCAGTGCGTACACACCTTTTATAGCGGGTGGCGGTCAAGAAAGTGGAATGCGTTCAGGCACCGAAAATCTACCCGGTATTGCAGGGTTAAATAAACTATTTAGTATGTTGCTTGATAAATCAGACGATACATTTAAACCAATTAGCATACTTAACTCTTATCGAAGCCAGTTACAAAGCGCGATAAAAGACACCTTTGGCGATATTACATTTAATCATGATTTTGCTTATAGCGTACCTACCACACTTAACTTTGCGGTAAACGATTTAACGAGCAAAGAAGTGATTGATTTATTTGATGCTGCGGGCATTCGCGTAAGTGGTGGTTCGGCTTGTAGTACGGGTGCATCTACAAGTTTTGTTTTAGATGCAATGGGTGCAAGTAAGTGGCAAAGCGAAAACGCGATTAGGCTATCGTTTGGACCTGCAGCAACACAACACGATATTGATGATGCTTGTGTGCGGATTCGCGCTCTTAAAGCAATACTACAGGCTAACTGTTTAATTGTATCTGATAGCACTACACCACAACAAGAAGTGTGCGCACTTGGCCTTACTCAGTTTAGGCACCAAGGAGCATGTAGTTGGCTTTATGTAAGCGATGATAAGCACGCAGTTATAATAGACCCGATTGTTGAGCTTATTCCGCGCTTTGAAAAAATAGCCAATACACAAAACTTAACTATATCAGCGGTGCTTAATACACATCTGCATCAAGAGCGAGAGTCAGCGACTCATTTATTAACCAGTGTTCTTGCATCAAGAGTTGTAAAAGGTGAAGTTGATGCTTTAGGTTGGCCACTAAATGCAGAAAGTATTAGCTTAGCAAATGACGTACTTGAAAAAGTAGCGACACCTGGGCACAGCAAAGATAGCGTAAGTTATTTATTAAAAAATAGTAATGGCGAAACGCGTTATTGTTTTTGTGGTGATTTAATTTTGCCTGCAGGGCTTGGCAATACATCGCTTATAGGTGGGGATGCAAAAGCAATGGCACGCTCTATTTTAGCAATAAGCGAGCAACTTAATAGCACCAGCATTATTTGCTCAGGGCACGACTACCAACAATGTTTTGCCATGAACTGGGCTGTACAACAAAACCAAACGCCATTACTCAATGCGTTAGTAAGCGGCAGTATTTCAGTTGATGAATTTACTATACAAAAGCAGCAGTACGACGCTTCAAAGCAAGTAAATAACACGCAATTGTGTGGTTATGTAAATGCATTGCCTGAGATTGATACACAGCAATTAAATTTTGATGACGCTAAAGTAATGTTAAACAGCAGCGATGCATATTTAATAGATACTCGGGAGCCGTATGAACATGGAGCAAATAATGTTGCTCAGTTATTTAATACACTTGATGAAAAAACATTAAATATACCGCTTAGCAGAATGGCAAATGCGGTATTTGAAGGGCAGTTAAGTAAAAATAACAACTATATTTTATTATGCCGCAGTGGTAACCGCTCAAAGGTTGCTGCGAGCAATTTAATGCAGCTAGGATACAAAACGGTTTATAATCTAAGTGGTGGGCTAGCGCTTAGTAATTAAGCAAAGATTGTAATTTATACAAAATCGGCTTTATAGCCGATTTTTTGTTTTTAAGGTTTATTTGTTTGCAAGGCAAACAATTACAGTAATTAGTGAATAACTATGAAAAGTAATTAGCAGCGCTTATAAAAATTCATTAATATTTCATTTTGATTGATTAAGCTATGCTGTTGCCTTTAAAATTACAGGTAAATTAATTTATAAAATTTTTATGATACCGGTGTCAAAAGCTAAAAATTGCGTTATCATCTGCACATAAAATTATAAACACAGCACTTTTTTTGCATTTTTAGTTATACTATTTGCGCTTTAATTTAGTGTGAATAAGTAGTATTAAGAGTTTTGCTTTTATAAAAAACATTTTTAAATCAATTGATTGAAAAAAATAGAGGATATTTCCATGTCTAACCGAACGCAACTAGCAAGTTGGCAAGCACTAGAACAAAGTGCAGCTAAGATGAAACAAACACATCTAAAAACGTTATTTGCACAAGATGACACGCGCTTTTCTCAGTTTTCGACTCAAGTACCAGGCGTATTATTCGACTATTCTAAGCAACTTATTGATAACGATGTTTTTGCTAACTTAATGTCGCTTGCTAAAGAATGCGATATTGCATCGTGGCGCGATAAAATGTTTAGCGGTGAAAAAATAAATATCACTGAGGACCGCTCAGTTTTGCATACGGCACTTCGTAATCGTGCTCACACTCCATTAATTGTTGATGGGGAAAACGTGACACAAGCCGTAGACAACGAATTAGCTAAAATTAAAGTGTTTGTAGAAAAAGTTCGTAGCGGTAAATGGTTAGGCTATACCGGCAAAGCGGTAAAAGATGTTGTAAGTATTGGTGTTGGTGGTTCTAACCTTGGCCCACAAATGGCAACTGAGGCATTAAAAGCACTTGCTGATGATACGTTAAATGTTCACTACGTATCTAATGCTGACGGTGTACAGATTTCGTCTATATTAAAAGCCATTGACCCTGAAACGACATTATTTGTTATTTCGTCAAAAACATTTACTACGTCAGAAACCATGACAAACGCAAAAACCGCGGTTGACTGGTTTTTACAAACAACAAAAGATGAAAGTACAATTGCAAAGCATTTTGTTGCAGTAAGTACAAATTTAGAAAAAACGGCAGCCTTTGGTATCAGCGACGAAAACGTATTCACTATGTGGGATTGGGTTGGTGGTCGCTTTTCACTTTGGAGTGCGATAGGCTTACCAATTGCTTTATATTTAGGCTACGACGCCTTTGAAGCAATTTTAGAAGGTGCGTTTGAAATAGACGAGCACTTTAAATCTGCGCCGTTTGAGCAAAATATACCATTAATTATGGCATTGCTTAGTGTATGGAATACGAGCTTTTTAGGTTATACAGCGCAAGCTATATTACCGTACGATCAAGCACTGCATATGTTGCCTGCGTATTTACAGCAAGGCGAAATGGAAAGTAACGGTAAACACGTTAACTTTGCAGGCGAAACGGTACCTTATACTACGGTTCCAATTATTTGGGGCATGACGGGTATTAATGGCCAGCATGCCTTTTATCAGTGTTTACACCAAGGTAATGTAATTGTACCTGCAGATTTTATTGCATCAGTTAAGCCACAAGTGAATGTTGATAAGCATCACGATATTTTATTATCGAACTTTTTTGCACAAACAGAAGCGATGATGAGTGGTGTAGATGCAGCGCAAGTTACAGCTGATTTCACCGCTAAGGGTAAATCGCAAGCAGAGATTGATGAGTTATTAAATCATAAAATTCATCAAGGCAATCGTCCTACAACGTCTATGCTATTAGATACAGTAGATGCTAAAACAGTGGGCCGTTTAATTGCACTGTATGAGCATAAGATATTTTGCCAAGGCATTATTTTAGAAATATGTTCGTTTGACCAATGGGGTGTAGAGCTGGGTAAAGGTTTAGCATCTAAAATTGAGAGTGAACTCACTGATGATAGCGTGAAACACGCTCATGATAGTTCTACAAACGGCTTAATGGCGTACTATAAACAAAACCGTACGCAGTAAAAAATTCGCTTACGCAAGTAAGTAAACCGAGTACCTTTGAACGGGTAGCGCTGGAGTGCTTAGGGTCTGTATTTTTGTGAGAGGAAATACAGGGCCCCTAAGGCTCATTTAATAAGCGCAATGATAAACAATAATAATAAATCATCGATACAGAACAATTCAGCAGGCTTTTATTTAAATACAGCTATAAAAGCCATCTAATCTAGTAATAAATAGGCATACCCGCGCATTTATTAAAATGTACTGGGTATCACAACGTAGAGAGTAACTATGCTTAATCCTTTTGATATTATAATTTTTGGGGGCGGTGGTGATCTTGCGTTACGCAAATTGCTACCTGCAATGTACAGAGCATATCAAGAAGGTAATTTACCTGAAGGCTCACGTATCCTACCAACAGTGCGCGAAGAATCGAAACGTGCTGAATACATAGAAACAGCGCATAAAGCATTACAAGAATTTTTAAGCAAAGGTGAGTTTAACGCTAAAGATTGGAAAGCGTTTTCTACTTTTTTAGTGCCAGTGGTAAGTAATGTTACAGAAGCAGACGACAACTGGGATGTGCTAAAAGGCATTTTAGATGAGCACGAAAGCACTAAGTCTCGCGTGTTTTACTTATCGCTTCCGCCTGCTGTTTACGGCACATGTTGTGAAATATTATCGACTAAAGGTTTAATTACACCTACATCACGCGTTGTTGTTGAAAAGCCAATTGGTTATTGCGGTGATTCTGCTGAAGCAATTAATGGAAAAATTGCAGAGTTTTTTAATGAAGAACAAATTTTCCGTATTGACCATTACTTAGGTAAAGAAACAGTACAAAACTTAATGGCGCTGCGTTTTTCAAACTCATTGTTTGAAAATATGTGGGATGCTAAATCTATTGATAATATTCAAATTAGCTTATCAGAAACGGTTGGCCTTGAAAGCCGCGCTGGTTTTTATGATAAAGCCGGTGCACTTCGTGACATGGTTCAAAACCACTTATTACAACTACTTTGCTTAGTTGCAATGGAGTCGCCTAATAAGCTTAACGCTAACAGCATTCGTAACGAAAAACTAAAAGTATTAGAAGCACTTCGCCCGCTTGTAGATGGTGATGTTGATGAAAATATTGTTCGTGGTCAATACGTACCAGGTGACTTAAGCGGTAAAATTGTACCGGGTTACTTAGAAGAGCTAAATGAAGGTTCTAGTAAAACAGAAACGTTTGTAGCTATTCGCGCGCATATTGATAACTGGCGCTGGGCAGGTGTTCCATTTTACCTTCGTACGGGTAAACGTATGGCTAAGCGCTGTGCAGAAATTGTGGTTGAATACAAAAAAGTATCTCACAATATCTACGAAGATAACGTGGGTAATATCGAGCCAAATCGTCTTGTTATTCGTTTGCAGCCAGAGGAAACAATTCAACTAACGCTTATGTCTAAGCGCCTTGATAATCTTCAAATGCAACTTGAGCCAGTAACAATGAATATCGAGCTTTCACAAGCTTACAGCAATGGTTTCCACTCAGATGCGTACAAGCGTTTAATGCTTGATGCCGCTGCTGATAACCCGTCGTTATTTATTCACCGTGATGAAGTTCGTCAAGCGTGGAAGTGGATTGATCCAATCATCGATCGTTGGCAAGACAAAGGCAAGCCTGCGCTTTACCGTGCTGGTAGCTGGGGACCTGATGATGCTGATGAATTATTGGCAGAAAACAATCATGTATGGTTTAACACAGGCGATAAGGTATAAGCATGGCAACACTAGTTGAGAAGTTTTTTGATGATAAAGACGCGTTATCAGCTGAGCTTTCTGCAACGCTTGAGCAATCATTACGTGATGGTATTAAAAACGATGGCCGTGCTGTATTAATGGTGTCGGGCGGCTCGTCTCCTGCGCCCGCTTATAAGCATTTATCAACGCTTGATTTAGATTGGCAACATGTTGATGTTGCTATGGTTGATGAGCGTTGGGTAGACCCAAGCCATGAAAAAAGTAATGAAGCATTTATTAAAAGTACTTTATTACAAAATCATGGTAGTGCTGCCAACTTTATTACTATGAAGAACGCTGCAGCAACGGCTCAACAGGGCGCACAAGAGTGTGAAGCGGCTTATAGCGAGCTAAAAAGCCCATATGATGTAACTATTTTAGGTATGGGTCCAGATGGCCATACAGCGTCGTTATTCCCAAATGCAGACGGTTTAGAGCATGGTTTAACAACTGAGCAAACAGTATGTGCAATTAATGCGATACAAAGTGATGTGACGGGTAGTATTACTGAGCGAATGACGCTTACGTTAAATGCCATTGCGCAATCTAAAGTGGTTAAGCTTTTAATTAGCGGCGAAGAAAAACTCGCTGTTTATAAGCAAGCAAAAGCGGGCGGCGATGTGAATGACATGCCACTACGCGCTGTGCTTAACCATCCAAGTATAAATATTGAAGTATATTGGGCACCTTAATTTAGATGCCAATTTAACTTTTAAAGGCTGCTTATATAAGCGGCCTTTTTTATTTGCTTAAATTTAAGCCTAAACACTGCAAAAAATAGCTTTGAACTGTTAACCAATGTTAATGAATAACTTTAATTTGTATTAAAATTAACCACGAAGTGTGTTGTTTTTGAACAAAACTTATGAGTTTGAGCTGTATGTTTTTTAGCAACGTTCAGATTTGGTTAAATTTTATTTTTTCATGGTTGTTGTCATAAAAGTTTCCCTTCCTTTTTTAGCTCAAAAGCATTAGCCTAAAGGCATTAACAATGAAACATATAAATTAAAATAAACGGAGCAGTAACATGGCGGAGCAACAAGTACAGCCTTTACACAACGAAAAACATGCCAACACTAAAATTCAAAACGGCATCAATGTAGAATTCATGAAAACTCAACACTTAGTGCCAGTAGTTGCACATGAGTTTGCACGTGTAGCAAACGAGTTTCCAATGTCATTCGTTAAAAATAACGAAACCGGCACTTTTCAAGCAGTTGCTATGTTTGGCTTAGAGCCAGGCGAAAACCTTTTTGTAGAAGATGGTAAATGGACTGCAGCATTTGCACCTATGGCATCTACTCGTTACCCACTGGGTTTAGTTAAACACCCAGATCAAGATCAATACGGTATCGTAATTGACGAAGCAAGTGCGCTTGTTGGTGAAGACGAAGGTAACGCATTATTTGAAAACGGCGAAGAAACAGATTACCTAAAACGTCGTAAAGAAGCGCTAGTATCATTTATTGAGTTTTCTCAAGTAACTGAAGCGTTCACTAAATTCCTTGCTGATAAAGAGCTACTAATTGCGCAAACGCTAACAGTAGACATTAAAGGCGAGAAAAAAGACATCAACGGTATTTACCTTATCGATGAGAAAAAACTAAACGAGTTAAGCGATGCTGATTTCTTAGAGCTTCGTAAACGTGGTTACTTAGCACCAATTTACTCGTTCTTAACGTCTACTCACCAAGTAGCACGTTTAGCGCGTTTAAAAGCTAAACAAGCTTAATTATACCAATTGCATTAAATTAGTGACCTATTATAGCGATAAGAAAATGGCTCAATAACAAGGCTAAAATTATGATACATAGTTGTTCTATATAAATAATTTTCAACGTAGTTAGTGAGCTATTTAATACGCTAGAATGACCATGTTTTTAATAAAATTGGTATTACAAACACGTAAAGTTTTAAAAAGCGCCTTAAGGCGCTTTTTTTATGCCATTAAACTCACTTTAGTTGAAATTAAGTCCGTAACCATTCACATTAGTTTATAACTTCCCCATAAAAGAACTCATTATGAAAACACCATTATTAGCGATTTTTGCGAGCAGCCTTGTTGCTTTAAGTAATAGCGCAGTAGCTGCAGAGACTCCTTTTGCCATTGCGATTCATGGTGGGGCAGGGACAATTGAAAAAGCACGATTTACACCCGCTCAAGAAAAAGAGTATCGTGCAAAATTAACGCAAGCAGTAGAGACAGGTTATGAAGTATTACACCAAGGCGGCGAAAGCTTAGATGCGGTGATTGCAGCAATTGCAGTATTAGAGCAATCCCCTTATTTTAATGCAGGGCGTGGAGCGGTATACACCTACGATGGCGGGCATGAGCTTGATGCATCCATAATGGATGGTCGAAACCGTGAAGCAGGCGCAGTTGCGGGTGTAAAGCATATTGAGAGCCCAATTAACTTAGCGCGTTTGGTAATGGATAACTCTGTACACGTAATGCTTAGTGGGCAAGGCGCTGAAGAGTTTGCTAAAGAGCAAGGTGTTGAGCTTGTCGAAAATAACTTATTTGATACCGAGCCTCGCTACAAAGCGCTTTTAAAAGCAAAACAAAAATTAGATAAAGCCAAAGCAACCAGTAAAGAGTACCAAGCCGCGCACAAAGCATTACCTAACTCTTACAAAATGGGCACGGTTGGCGCAGTGGCGCTTGATAAAAATGGTAATTTAGCGGCAGGTACATCAACAGGTGGTATGACCGCAAAACGTTATGGTCGTGTGGGGGATGCGCCGGTAATTGGGGCCGGAACATTTGCTGAAAATGAATCGTGCGCGGTATCGGCAACAGGGCATGGTGAATATTTTATTCGCTATAACGTAGCAAGCGATATATGTGCGCGAGTTAAGTACCAAGGTAAAACCATTGCTGAGGCAGGGGATGAAGTTATAAACGGCGTGCTTAAGCCTATTGGTGGCACTGGCGGCGTAATTATTATTGATACAAAGGGTAATATTAGCTTACCGTTTAATACCTCTGGCATGTATCGGGCAAGTAAATCGAATACGCAAGCGACCTACGTGGGCATTTTTAGTGACGAATAAGCCAACGTCATTTAATTTATTCAATGTAGTTAGCCCTGAAAATAATTGTTTAAAATAAATTTATTATTCACAGTTTAGTTCAATAGCAGCGTTTATATAACAAACAACCCCGCGTTATGCATTTTGTAGGATTAACCCCAGCCGTTTAATTTGATACAATTACGGCTCTTTAACTAATTTTATAAGGTATGCGGGTGGTAAACCTAGGTCAGTTGTTTGGCGAGCTAAAAACGTGCTTAAAAAAAGATCAATTCATTTTCAAAAAACGCTTACATGGCGTAAAAAAAATAACCGATGAAAACAAGCATGCCAACGCGCTTGAAAAAATAGCGGCTGATATAACCCGTAGCCAAGAATTACGCGATAAACGCTTAGCTGGCCTCCCTAAAGTGACTTACCCTGAGCAATTGCCGGTAAGTCAAAAAAAGGAATTAATTAAAGACGCCATTGCAAATAACCAAGTGGTTATTATTGCTGGTGAGACGGGCTCAGGCAAAACAACGCAAATACCTAAAATGTGTTTAGAGCTTGGTCGTGGTGTTGATGGTTTAATTGGTCATACGCAACCACGTCGATTAGCAGCGCGTACTGTGGCTAATCGTATTGCTGAAGAAATGAAGTGTGAACTTGGTCAGCAAGTTGGCTTTAAAATTCGTTTTAGCGATCAGGTATCTAATAATACGTATATTAAATTAATGACCGACGGTATTTTGCTGGCTGAAATTCAGCAAGACCGTTTTTTAAATCAATACGACACGATTATTATTGATGAAGCGCATGAGCGTAGTTTAAATATTGATTTTATTTTAGGTTACTTAAAAAACCTGCTTCCAAAACGCCCTGATTTAAAAATAATAATTACCTCAGCGACTATCGATCCTGAGCGTTTTTCAAAGCACTTTGATGATGCGCCCATTATAGAAGTATCGGGTCGTACTTTCCCTGTTGATGTGCGCTACAACCCTATTACTGATATTAATAAAGATGATATGGAAGCGGAGGGCGATCAGCTACAAGGTATTTTTGATGCCGTTGATGAGCTGTGCGCTGAAGGCCCTGGCGATATTCTCATATTTTTAAATGGTGAGCGTGAAATACGCGATACCGCAGATGCACTTAGCAAGCGTAATTTAAAACACACCGATGTATTGCCACTTTACTCGCGTTTATCTAACGCAGAGCAAAACCGTATATTTGCGCCGCATTCTCGTCGTCATATTATTTTATCGACTAACGTAGCCGAAACGTCACTCACCGTGCCAGGTATTCGTTATGTAATAGACCCAGGTACTGCGCGTATAAGTCGCTACAGCTATCGTACAAAAGTACAGCGCCTACCAATAGAGCCTATATCGCAAGCAAGTGCTAATCAGCGTATGGGTCGTTGTGGACGTGTTGAAGCGGGTATTTGTATTAGGTTGTATTCTGAGGATGATTTTTTATCACGTCCAGAGTTTACCGACCCTGAAATACTGCGTACTAACCTTGCGTCTGTTATTTTACAAATGTTGGCGCTAGGGCTTGGTGATATGGCGCAATTCCCGTTTGTACAAGCGCCAGATAGCCGCAATATTAATGATGGCCTAACATTGCTTGAAGAGCTACAAGCGGTAAAACCAGCTAAACGCGATAGTAAAACCAGCCTAACTCAATCGGGCAGAGAGCTTAGTCGATTACCCGTTGACCCACGTTTAGCAAAAATGGTGCTAACAGCCCATAAACTTGGCGCATTGCGTGAAGTGATTATTATTGTGGCGGCGTTGTCTATTCAAGACCCACGTGAACGCCCACAAGAAAAACGTGCTGCTGCCAATGAAAAACACGGTCGTTTTGATGATCCAGATTCTGATTTTATCGCTTTTTTAAACTTATGGAATTACCTAGAAGAGCAGCAAAGCGAGCTGACTAATAGCCAATTTAGAAAGCTGTGTCAAAAAGACTTCTTAGCCTATATGCGCCTGCGTGAATGGCAAGATATTGTTTATCAAATAAGTACTGTGTGTAACGAAATGGGCATGAAAGCAACCAGCCAAGCGGCTGATGGCGAACTTGTTCACAAAGCGTTGTTAAGCGGGATGCTAAGCCATATTGGCTTTAAAGATGAAAAACAAATATACAAAGGCGCACGTAATAGTCAGTTTCATATTTTTCCGGGTTCAGGTTTATTTAAAAAGAGCCCTAAATGGATCATGTCAGCGGAGCTGGTAGAGACAAGTAAGTTATATGCCCGCACAAATGCAAAAATAGACATTAACTGGGTAGAACCATTAGCACAGCACTTAGTTAAACGTAGTTACACAGAACCTCATTGGGAGAAAAAGCCAGGTGCGGTAATCGCGTTTGAACAGCAAACTTTATACGGCTTACTTGTTGTAAATAAACGCCGCTGTGTTTATAGCAACATAGACCCTAAAGTGAGTCGAGAGCTTTTTGTGCGCACTGCATTAGTTGAGCAAGAACTGGGCTTAAACGAGGGCTTTTTAGCGTTTAACCGTGAGCTAATAGAAGATATTCAAGTTCTGGAAAATAAGTCACGTCGTCGTGATATTTTAGTTGATGAGCAAACGTTATTTGAGTTTTACGATAAAAAAATACCCAAAGAAATTAATAACCGCGCTGCATTTTTAAAATGGTATAAAACACAAAAGCAACAAAATAAACATTACCTACACATGACTCGTGAAGAGTTAATGCAGCATGGTGCAAGTAATATCACTGAGTTTGACTACCCTGACACATGGCAGCAAGACAATATTATATTGCCGCTTGCTTATCATTTCGACCCAGGCCAAGCAGTTGATGGCGTTGCGGTACAAATACCGGTCGCGCTGTTGAATCAAGTACAAGAAAGTGGTTTTGACTGGCACATACCCGCATTTAGGCATGAGCTAATAAGTGGGCTTATAAAGTCATTGCCTAAATCACTTCGTCGTAATTTTGTGCCAGCACCAAACTATGCTGATGCAGTGCTGGCAGCTATTGAGCCAATGCAAGGTAGCTTAATTGATGCTTTAGCCACGCGTTTATTAAGAATGACAGGTGTGAGGGTTGATCCCGAGGCGTGGGATTTAACCGCACTTGCACCGCATTTACGATTGCAGTTTGAAGTACGTGATGAACACGATAAGTTACTTGCTCGTGGACTTGATTTAGCCAAACTTAAAGCAGAGCTGCAAGGTGAAGTAACCGAAACACTGTCTAAAGTAGCCGATAAAGGCATTGAAAAGTCAGACCTAACACAATGGGATTTTGGTGAGTTACCCGCTTCATACGTTAAAAAGCAAGGTCAATATGAGATAAAAGCATACCCTGCGCTGGTGGATAAAAAATCAGCCGCTGCAGTGGAGCTTTTTGATAGCGAAGCAAAAGCGCAGCAAGCACATCAACAAGGTTTGCGCCGTTTAGTACTATTGAATGTGCCATCGCCAATTAAGTACTTACAACAAAACTTACCGAATAAGGCAAAGCTGGGTTTGTACTTTAACCCATTTGGTAAAATAGCTGATTTAATTGATGACTGTATTGCCGCAGGTGTTGATAGCTTATTAGTAAAACACGGTGATATACGCGACGAAAAAGCATTTGAAACAGTAAAAGAGCAAATACGCGGTGAGCTGGGCGATGCCGTTGTATCGATTGCAACGCAAGTTGAGCAAGTATTAAGTATTGCTCATGCGCTGCATAAAAAAATGAAAGGGCGCGTTGATTTAACCATGATAACCGCGCACGGCGATATTAAGTCACAGCTTGAGTCACTTATATTTAAAGGTTTTGTGAGCGCGCATGGCGCAGATAAAATAGCGGATTTAATTCGTTATTTAAAAGCGATTCAAAAACGTTTAGAAAAGCTGCCTGTGGATCCAAATCGTGATAGGTTATGCGTACTAGAGCTAGATAAAGTTGCGCAAGAGTATAAAAAAGTAGTTAATAAAACGCCTAAAGGGTTGCCTATACCACAAGAGGTAACCGCTATTTTTTGGATGCAACAGGAGCTTAGAGTGTCGTTATTTGCTCAAACACTAGGAACGCCTTACCCAATTTCAGCCAAGCGGGTACTTAATGCGATAAAAGAGATAGAATAAAACTTGCATTTTCTATTAAGCTTAGTACCTTAATAGAAGGATTTATTTTTGTTTTGAAAAGGAAGCGACATAGTTATGTCCTCATCGATTGAACATAAAACAAAGCGACTTTTAGTGGTAGATGACGAGTATTTTAATTTTGAAATGCTCAAAGCCGCACTAGCGTCGAAATTTGATGTTAGTTACGCAGATTCAGGGCAAAGCTGCCTTGCATCAGCAATTGCGAGTCCGCCAGATATAATTTTGCTTGATGTTTGTATGCCTGGTCTTGATGGTTATGATACATGCCGAATGCTGAAGCACACACCTGAAACAAAAAATATTCCTGTTGTTATGGTATCGGGCCTAGAGTCCCCATCTGAAAAACAAGCAGGGTTTGATGCTGGTTGTAACGCGTATGTTGTAAAGCCATTTTCAGTGGGTGCTTTGTTGGAAGAAATTAACACGGTTGTTTAGAGGTAACATATGTTTACTGATGATAAGCGAAATTTTAGACGCATGCAGATTAACACTCCTGCAAATTTAACAACGATAGAACCAATAGCGGGTTTAAATTTTGCCGCAGAGTGCGTGGATTTAAGTGCAACAGGTTTATCAATTCATTTAGATGAATTGCTTGAACCTAATACCTTACTGACGGTGAACATTGATTCGACTCATCCAAGTATTGCGCCTTTAAATGCAACAGCAAAAGTAATACGTGCCAGCAAAGAAGATGATGGCACGGTAACAGCAGGTCTTGAAATCATTGAGTTTAACTAAATCGAATTCAGTTAAACTCAATAGTAGATATTAAAAAACCTTACAGATTAAGCCTTTTAAGTAAAAGCCTTCAGGGTAGCTGCCAGCAATTGGGTGATCGGCTGCCTGGTTTAATCGCTCCATTATCAGTAGGTCTTTACCTGCATCAAGTGCTGCATCGGCTACTACTTTTTGAAACAAGTTTTGTTCCATTAAACCAGAGCATGAGAATGTTAATAGTGTTCCGCCTGGTTTTAGTATTTGCATGGCAATCATGTTGATATCTTTATAGCCACGACACGCGCCCGTTAGCTGCGCTTTATTATCAGCAAATTTTGGTGGGTCCATTACGATAGTATCAAATTGTCTACCTTCGTCGCGGTATTGGCGTAATAATTTAAATACATCCTGCTTTACAAAGCTCACTTTGTTTAAATCTAAGTTATTATGCTCAACATTACGTTTTGCTGTATCTAAAGCGGGTTGCGATACATCTACGTTAGTTACATGCTCACATCCACCACGCAGGGCATACAACGAGAATGTACCTGTGTAACTAAAGCAGTTAAGGACAGTTTTACCTTTTGAGAAGCGCTCAAGTGCAGCACGGCTGTCACGCTGATCTAAGTAAAATCCTGTTTTGTGACCTTCAATTATATCAACTTCGATTTTTAAGCCGTTTTCTTCAATAAGCACAGGCTCTTTTGGTTCATTGCCCCAAAGTGCGCCTTTAATTGGTTCTAAGCCTTCTTTAGTACGTACATCTACGTCAGAACGCTCATATATGCTAGAGCCGGGGAAAATAGACATCAATGCGCCTACAATCTCGCCTTTATGGCGCTCGGCACCGGCGCTTAATAGCTGGCACACTAATACATTGTCAAATTTATCTATTGTAACGCCTGGTAAGTAATCAGACTCAGCAGCACATAATCTAAAGCCCGTTAACCCGCCTTCTTCAATAACTTGGCTACGGGCTTCTAATGAGCGACGTAAACGGCGTTCAAAAAAGTGTTGATCGATGACTTCTTTTTCGTCAAAGCTCCAAACACGTGCACGAATTAGTGAGTGAGGGCTATATGCAGCAGTTGCTAAAAACTTACCTTCGCTGTCGTGAATCGTTACTGTGTCGCCTAATCCAGGTTTACCTTTAATTTTTTTGATGGCTTTTGAAAATAACCAAGGGTGTTTTCTTTTTAATGATTTATCGCGACCAGCTTGTAGGTAAACGGCAGATGACATAAGGCTTCTCAGTAGTAATAAATAAGCGCTGTATTTTAGTCAAGCGAGGAGCAACATACAATGAATGTTTTGCAAGGGGGGCATAAAGCACGGTAAAGTATGCATAATTCATTGATTAATTAGCTTTTTGGAACCTAACTTTGTCTGACGTCGCTTTAAGCCCTGATTTAGAAATACTTGACTCACAATGTAGAGGGTTTATCGCCTCTTTAGTGCATGCAGATGTAGCTCATGACATTACTCACATAGAGCGAGTGGTGCGCGTTGCAATACAGTTATGTAATGCGGAGCAGGCAAACATGTCAGTAGTATTACCTGCAGCGTGGATGCACGACTGTGTGGCGGTGGCTAAAAACCACCCTGATCGTGCAAAAGCCTCTACTATGGCAGCCGATAAGGCGTTGGGGTTTTTAAAATCGATTAATTATGATGAATCACTCTTTGATGAGATTCATCATGCTATTGCGGCGCATAGCTTCAGCGCAAATATAAAAATTAAAACAGTTGAAGCGCAAATAGTACAAGATGCCGACAGAATGGATGCACTGGGCGCTATTGGCGTTAGCCGATGCATGAAAGTTGGTGGCTCAATTGGACGGCTATTATATAACCCAAATGACCCTTTTTGTGTTGAACGCGAGGCTGATGATAAAACATACACGCTTGATCACTTTTTCATAAAGTTATTACATATTGCCGATAGTATGAATACGCCATCAGCTAAAGCAGAGGCGAACAGACGAACAAGGTATATGCATGAATTTTTAGAGCAATTAAAGTCAGAAATTGGTGAGTGACGTGAATAATACAAGCATACCGAAATTATCTGGCATTGATCATTGCCATTTAAATGTTGATAACTTATTGAGTGCCGTTAATTGGTATGAGCGGGTTTTAGGTTTTAGTGTAGTGCCAGAGCTGGCCTTTTGGAATGAGCAAGGGCGAGGCCCTTTAACACTTGAAGATACTAGTTCAACCACTCGTTTAGCATTATTTGAAGGAGAGGGGCGCAGTAAAGGGATTGCATTTTTGGCCTCTGGGGATCAATTTATTCAATGGCGTATTCATCTTGAGAGTTTAAATATAAAAGTAGTTTTAGCAGATCATGGTGTAACGTTTTCTATGTACTTTAAAGATGAAAGTGGCAATAGCCATGAAATTACGTCCCATGACTATCGTTATATAAAATCTTATTACCCAAATGTTGAGCTTGGCTCTCATAATGTTAAAAAGAATTAGCTTTCTTGATTTGCATTTTTAATAGCAATAATGTCGTCTAAGTTTTTTACAAATAGTTCGATTAGAGCTGGGTCGAAATGAGTTCCGGCTTGCTCTTGCATATGCAAAACTGTTTTCTCTACGCTCCAAGCCTCTTTATAAGGGCGTTTTGAGGTAAGTGCATCAAATACGTCAGCTATAGCAACAATTCTACCTTCAACTGATATTTCTTCGCCTTTTATCCCGTTAGGGTAGCCTGAGCCATCCCATTTTTCGTGGTGTTCAATTGCAAGTGTATGCGCAAGTTGTAGTAAAGGAGATGATGAGTTTGCTAAAATTTGCGCGCCAATGGTGGCGTGTTCTTTCATATGATCAAACTCTTCAGAGGTTAACTTTCCAGGTTTGAGTAGGATAGCGTCAGGAATACCTATTTTCCCTACATCGTGCATTGGGGCGGCTTGACGTAAAAGTTCTGCACGTTGCTCATCCATACCTAGTGCTAACGCTAATACTTTACTGTATTGGCTCATGCGCACTATGTGTTCACCCGTGTCGGTGTCTTTATATTCAGCTGCACGGCCTAGACGTGCGACTAAATCTACATGAGCTTGCTTTAATTGCTCTGCTTGTACTAGCGACAAGTGAGTATTAACCCTTGCTCTTACAATGGCAGGGCTTATTGGTTTAGTAATATAATCTACTGCGCCTAACTCAAAACCTTTGTATTCATCGCTTTCATCGCCAAGTGCAGTTACAAAAATAATGGGGATGTGTGATGTTTTGGGATTTTTCTTAACTATTTGGCACACTTCAAAGCCATTCATATCTGGCATCATTATGTCGAGCAAAATTAGTTTTGGTAGTTCTTTTTCAAGTAGTGCCAGTGCGGCATCACCCGATTTAGCAAACGACATACGATATTGATTACCTAACACTTCGCGCATTACTTTTAGATTTGCAGGCTCATCGTCAACAATTAATACCCGTGGCCTATCTGTCGTAAAATCCATTAATTAATACTCATTCATTGTTTGTTAGTCTTTCAAGTAAGGTGTCTAGTATTACGTGTGCTTTATCAAAATCAAATTCATCAAAGGCTTCGGCTATATCATCAACTTCATTTTGAAAGGTAGAAGGTGCGCCGCGTTGCAACTTTGCGAGTACTTCATCATTTAATTCTGCGTTTTGCGCATCTTGATGAAGTGTTTCACACAAGTGCTTAATCTCATCTATTGATAGAGTGTCGGAGCTATCATCTTTAGGCGTGCTATTTGGCTCATCGCAAGTATTTGATGACAGTAGTTGCGTTATAATAAGTAGTTCGTTTTTGATATCGTCTAAAAGACTAATAACTTTAGCATCACTTTGCTTGTGCTCTAAATCGGTTAATAACTTCATTAACGTTGTTAGCCCTAAGTTACCAGCAACACCTTTGAGTGTGTGAATGAGGCTATCGACATCTTTTATGTTTGATAATTTATCATTAAATAATCTCTCAAACCGCTTATCACTATCACTAACAAACTTAGTAATCTCTGTAAGTTGCTTACACTTAGAGCCCCAAAGTGCTAATCCTTTTTCAAAATCTATATGCTGCGCTTTAGGATCGCTTTGCGATATAACCATTTCTTTTGCAATACCAAGCCCCAGCACTTGCGCTATTTCTTGGTTAAGCTGGTTTATATCGACGGGTTTATTGGCAAAGCCATTCATGCCTGCTTTTTTAGCCGTAAGCTTATCTTGCTGTAATACGCTTGCTGTGAGCGCGATAATTGGCGTGTACTTTAGCTGCCTTTGGTTTTCTATTGCTCTTATTTTTTGTGCTGCTTGTATGCCATCACACAATGGCATATGTATATCCATTAATATGACATCAAAGTCTTGCTCTTCAAATACTTTAATCGCTTCAAGTCCGTTTGACGCTTTGGTAACTGAATGCTGATCGCGTGACAGAAGCAAAGACAGTAGTTCTGTATTTTGCTCTATATCATCAACTACTAGTAGTCTAAGTGCAGGCAGTTGGGTGTGTAGACCATCAAAATAATCAATTTTAGATTCGTCACCTAAAGTAAGTGGCAATGAAAAGTAAAAACAGGTGCCTTTACCTAGCTCACTTACTAAGTTTATTGTTCCGCCCATAAGCTCTACAAGTTGTTTACTTATAGTTGTACCAAGGCCTGTACCACCAAAGCGGCGGGTAGTAGTGCCATCGGCTTGTTCAAAAGGTTGAAATACAGCTTGAATACGATCTTTTGCAATACCAATTCCGGTATCTTGCACTTCAAAAAACAGATGCTGATTTTGTGTCATGCCAACGGTGACCGTAACAGAGCCTTCTTCGGTGAACTTAATCGCGTTACCAATTAGATTAGTGAGTACTTGTCTGAGTCGATCTGGGTCGCCGTAGTACGTAGAACTTACTGATTCTTTAATATGGAGTTTAAGTTCTAAATCTTTCTTTTTAGCTTCTAGCCAAAAAGTAGAAATAATACTGTCTATCACTGGTTTTAAGCTAAAGTGGACTGGCTCAATGGTGAGCTTACCGCGTTCTAGTTTTGCGGAATCGAGAATTTCATTTAACAATCTTAGCAATGAACGCGCTGCATTATTTACGGTAACCAAGTGCTTTTGTTGTTCTTGATCAAGTGGGGTATCCATTAATAGATCGCTGAAACCTATTATAGAATTCATTGGGGTGCGTATTTCATGGCTCATATTAGCCATAAAAGATTGCTTTGCATGAGCAGCTTCTTCAGCTTTAAATTTAGCTTGCTCTAGTTTTTCTTCATATTCTTTGCGTTCAGTAATATCGACTAAAACACCATCAATCCACTTTGGGTTGCCTTGAGCATCAAAGTCGATACTCCCTTTATCTAACAACCACAAAATTTTGCCATTTCTATGTCTAATTCGGTATTCAATAGAATATTGAGACTTTGCATCAACAGCTTTAGTGACTTCATCAACTATTTGTTTTTGGTCTGATTTCAAGACCAAGTCATTAAACTCGATACAATGCTCTGTAAACTCATTTGGGTTATACCCTGTAAGCTCAATTATATTTGGACTAATAAATAACATAGTCCAGTTGTCATCAAACTTGCATCTAAACGCGACTCCGGGCATGTTATCGATAAGAGAGCGGTATTTTTGTTCTTTCTCTTCTAAACTTTGCTGCAAAGCGCGTTGTTCGGTCAAGTCGGTAATAAAGCCAACATATAAAGGGTTATGGCCCGGCTGATTTACTTCGCCTATACCTAAGCGAATAGGAAAAACATGTCCGTTCATGTGTTTTGCATATACATCACGGTTTATGCCTATTATTTTACCTAGATCAACATTGTGAGCATTTAAGAGGTATTCGTCGTGGTGCTTGGCAATGTTATCGTCCATTAGCATTTTTACGTTTTTGCCTTGAACTTGGTTTTCTTGCCAGCCAAAAATTTTACTTGCGGCTTCATTAAAACTTAAAATAATACCAGCATGGTCAATGGTAACAATGCCATCTATAGCGGTACCTAAAATAGCATTTAGACGGGATTCTTTTGCCGACTTCTCCTCAAGTAGCATGCGATAGCGAACCATACCATTTATTACACCAACCACGCTTGTAATCGCGATAGTTGCTGTGGCGACTGCAATGGCGATAAAAGTTAGTCCTGCTGTTGCGTTAGCATCATCATAGATTAGTGGCGATGTAGCTACAAAACGTGTAGCGGCCATACCCATATAGTGCATACCAGCAACAGCACACCCTAAAATAACAGCGCTAATTGAGTTATTTTGAAGAGGTGATAAAGAGGGTAAAAAACGCTCAAGATTAAAGCGACTGTAAAGGGCTATAAAGGAGAGGGTTACAGCAACAATGATTGATAACGCAAATATAAATGGATCATATCTAAGTAAAGGAGCAAGATCCATTGCAGCCATGCCGCTATAATGCATAGTGCCAATGCCAGCTCCTAGTAACACGGAGCAAATCGACAATACTTTTAAATTCCCTTTACTATTTACTAGCATTGATACTGCGTACTGACATGCTATAAATGCTGGTATAAAAGAAAGGAGAGTGATTGTTGGATCATAATCAATATTAGTACACAGTGAAAAGGCAAGCATACCAATAAAGTGCATACTCCAAATACCAGCCGAAAAAACGGTAGCAGCGGTCACATTTGCTAAACGTTGGTAGCTAGGAAATTGAGTTTCTTTTGCGAGCTCTATAAGTCGAATGGTGAAAAAGGCTGCAAAAATAGCAATTAGCAATGACATTGAAACTAATAGAGGATCGTAAACGCCATTAATGATTAAGCTAGGATCTTGGTCTGTGATAAAAAAAGCTGATAACATAATGGCTCAAAATATAATCTTTATTTATCAAGTCTAATCTAATTAATTAATAAATAAACCGTTAATTCAATGAAGTGAATAAAATAACGAATTTATTACTTTTAGTTTTCTTTTATTTATCAGGGATTAGTTTTTTAGTTGGTGTTTTTTATTCTAATGTATTGCCTGTCACAGGACTAAGTTAGATTTATATGGTCATATTTAAGTTTCTATCGAGTAACCTTAAGAAAACTAATGAATTGGCTTAACTAAGCGAAAATTACACTTTATTTGGTTTTATTAATTGCTGGTGAATTTTCTCGTAGCAATATCATTAATGAGTATGAAAGTGTTTGAATATCAGTTAAAGAAAAGTATAAAACGTAAAACGGTTGCCATTAAAGTACATAACAAAAAGGTGACTGTATATGCCCCTCAGTTTGTTAGTAACAAACACATTCAAGAATGGCTTTTTGATAAGCAGGTGTGGGTAAATGCTCAATTAACTAAACAGCACAATATTGCTGATAGCAGACAGAACCCGCTCAAAGACAAACAAATTTTAATCTTTGATAGCATTGTAAACATAGAATTTAAGCAAGGTACTAAGTCCGAAGTACTAAACTGTAACGACAGCTTGCTTATTACACACTCTTCGCGCGTTAAAAATACTTCGCAAAAATATCAGCAACTTCTTGAAGAATATTTAAAAGAGCAACTAACTGCATATATAGAAATGCGTTTAGCGTACTTCTGCGCACAAATGGGTGAAGAATTACCTACGAGTCTAAAAGTAGCTATTTATAAGCGAAAGTGGGGAAGTTGTAATAGTAAGCGAGAGCTAACATTTAATTTGCATTTAATCGGAGCGCCTTATCATGCTATTGATTATGTGATTGTCCACGAGTTAGCGCATTTACGTCACTTAAACCACAGTAAAGCTTTTTGGCAACACGTTGAGCATTTTTTTCCTAATTATAAAGCATCATCAACATGGCTAAAGAAAAACAGTATGAGTTTACAATGGGTGTTTTGAAGTTAACCTGAATATAGGA
>NZ_JACJDW010000036.1:0-593 GCF_014163745.1 Pseudoalteromonas sp. SR44-2
AAGTGGCGTCCCCAAGGGGATTCGAACCCCTGTTACCGCCGTGAAAGGGCGGTGTCCTAGGCCTCTAGACGATGGGGACACATAAATGTGTCACTAGGACAACTGAATTTTTAGACTCGTTTCAGACGAGCTTTCTTAACAACACTACACCTCCCTATTAAAATAAGTAAGTGGCGTCCCCAAGGGGATTCGAACCCCTGTTACCGCCGTGAAAGGGCGGTGTCCTAGGCCTCTAGACGATGGGGACACATAAATGTGTCACTAGGACAACTGAATTTTTAGACTCGTTTCAGGCGAGCTTTCTTAATAACACTTCACTTCCCTATTAAATAAGTAACTGCCGTCCCCAAGAGATTAGTACTCTTGATAGCGTCGTGCATAGAGAGTGCGGTGTCACACTGCTTTACACAATACTTAAAATAGTAAGTGGCGTCCCCAAGGGGATTCGAACCCCTGTTACCGCCGTGAAAGGGCGGTGTCCTAGGCCTCTAGACGATGGGGACACATAAAAGTGTCACTAGGACAACTGAATTTTTAGACTCGTTTCAGGCGAGCTTTCTTAATAACACTACACTTCCCTATTAAAAATAAGT
>NZ_JACJDW010000036.1:693-36953 GCF_014163745.1 Pseudoalteromonas sp. SR44-2
AAGTGGCGTCCCCAAGGGGATTCGAACCCCTGTTACCGCCGTGAAAGGGCGGTGTCCTAGGCCTCTAGACGATGGGGACACATAAATGTGTCACTAGGACAACTGAATTTTTAGACTCGTTTCAGACGAGCTTTCTTAACAACACTACACCTCCCTATTAAAATAAGTAAGTGGCGTCCCCAAGGGGATTCGAACCCCTGTTACCGCCGTGAAAGGGCGGTGTCCTAGGCCTCTAGACGATGGGGACACATAAATGTGTCACTAGGACAACTGAATTTTTAGACTCGTTTCAGGCGAGCTTTCTTAATAACACTTCACTTCCCTATTAAAATAAGCAAGTGGCGTCCCCAAGGGGATTCGAACCCCTGTTACCGCCGTGAAAGGGCGGTGTCCTAGGCCTCTAGACGATGGGGACACATAAATGTGTCACTAGGACAACTGAATAGTTTAACTCGATTCAGACGAGCTTTCTTAATAACACTACACTTCCCTATTAAAATAAGTAAGTGGCGTCCCCAAGGGGATTCGAACCCCTGTTACCGCCGTGAAAGGGCGGTGTCCTAGGCCTCTAGACGATGGGGACACATAAATGTGTCACTAGGACATTTGATAAGTTTAACTCACATCATGAGCTTTAAGGTAATTGCGTTTAATACAAGTAAAGACTCGAGCTTTAATTGTGACGCTATTTTCTCGGTAAAACCGCCTTTAACTAATAAAAGTTAAGTGGCGTCCCCAAGGGGATTCGAACCCCTGTTACCGCCGTGAAAGGGCGGTGTCCTAGGCCTCTAGACGATGGGGACACAGAAAACTGCTACCCTAGGACAAAACACTAATTTTTGGTGGAGCCATGCGGGATCGAACCGCAGACCTCTTCACTGCCAGCGAAGCGCTCTCCCAGCTGAGCTATGGCCCCAACTTAATCAATACCCGTCGTGATAAACACATCGTGTATCGCTTAGTGCGGGGCGCATTCTATGCACCACCCAAAATAAAGTCAACAGTTTTTTACCTAGCTTTATTTAAATGGTTTAATTTTCAACAAACTGGCTATCAAGCGTGCTAAAAAATACAATTTGAATAAGATTCTAGCCCTACTGCTTATAATAACATCACTATATTGCAGCGAATACTCAATAACCCCCACTCCCCCATTTAATGAAACAAAATTGCATCAAAGCAAAGGTATACATTTATATGCAAATTAAACTTATCTAAAAACTACCAATTAAGGCCCCGCCAATCGCCTTAATCTTTTAAAAGTTACAATTGCTTATAATAACCAAAACTTAAATGTGGGTTTGTGAGTACCCGCAGCCTTTACTTGCTTAATAACCAGCGTAACTCGTACTAAAAAATTCGATTATTGTTTGAAGAGCATTTTTAAAAGAGCACTGTTGCTTCGTAATTCTATGTATAAAACTTCAAGGCGCGTTGATCTTTGGTGGGTGAAGCGGAAGCTTTGCTCGGCTTTTACTTGGCCCACTAGGTTACAAACCTCGCGCCGCGATTTAATCGTCCCTAGATTGAACAAATTTGAATCCACAAAGGTCAACACGCCCTAGTTATTATTTAGTCTTAACCCGAAGGCTAGTAGCGAGGAATACGTATTTACGAGATGGCTAGGTTGGCTTATAAAAATAAAGTAAGTATAAAAATAGAGTTTAGAATGCTGAAATAGCATTTGTTTTGGGAAGTTTAGATTAAATTCATTTTTAAAGGACTGCTCTATTCACTAAATAACTCGCCCTAATATTAATCCATCTTGCTCATAATCATAAAAACGACTCCAGTAAAAAAACAATGAGTATCGTAAAGCTAAATTTAAGATTAATAAAATACAATTCCCTACTCACTTTTAGGAGCTTATTAGGTGTTTAATTGAACTGCAATATCAAATTTGATGATAAAATAGACTTCAACCATATCCTATTGTTTATAAAACCTTCATTCAGCACATTTTTATCATTCAAGTGTTGACACATTTCCAACTCTATCTATAATAGCGCCCCACAACAACGCAGCAATGCAATGTTGTTTAGATGTGGGTGATTAGCTCAGTTGGGAGAGCATCGCCCTTACAAGGCGAGGGTCACTGGTTCAAGTCCAGTATCACCCACCACTTTTTAATTAAAGTGTTCACATCTAAATTCTATATGGGTCCTAAGCTCAATTAGAAAATAGAGAGCGTTACCGCTACTTACAAGTAACGGAGAAGTTCACTGGTTAAAGTCCAGTACTATTTATTTTAATAGTAGCGTTTTAATTTATATATGGGTGATTAGCTCAGTTGGGAGAGCATCGCCCTTACAAGGCGAGGGTCACTGGTTCAAGTCCAGTATCACCCACCACATATAAAACCTATTACTATATTAATAGTCGTGTTTTAAAGTTGTAATATGGGTCGTTAGCTCAGTTGGGAGAGCATCGCCCTTACAAGGCGAGGGTCACTGGTTCAAGTCCAGTACGACCCACCATTCTTAGAGTGGTGCATATTACAAAAATCTAAATGGGTGATTAGCTCAGTTAGAAAAAAGAGAGCATCACCGCTATTTACAAGTAACGGCGAGGTTCACTGGTTAAAATCCAGTACTATTTATTTCAATAGTAGCGTTTTAATTTATATGTGGGTGATTAGCTCAGTTGGGAGAGCATCGCCCTTACAAGGCGAGGGTCACTGGTTCAAGTCCAGTATCACCCACCACATATAAACCTATTATTATATCAATAGTCGCGTTTTAAAATTTGATATGGGTCGTTAGCTCAGTTGGGAGAGCATCGCCCTTACAAGGCGAGGGTCACTGGTTCAAGTCCAGTACGACCCACCATTCCTTGAATGGTGTATATTAAAATGTAATTTGGGTGATTAGCTCAGTTGGGAGAGCATCGCCCTTACAAGGCGAGGGTCACTGGTTCAAGTCCAGTATCACCCACCAAATTACATCAAGCGGTTAATTGATAACAAAGAATTAAATAACAGGCATACCTATTATATGTGGGTGATTAGCTCAGTTGGGAGAGCATCGCCCTTACAAGGCGAGGGTCACTGGTTCAAGTCCAGTATCACCCACCACATATAAATACCATCAGATAACCCCTTAAATGATAAGTTATAAAGTAATAACTCCTATTTTTCACCTTAAATACATTCCATATTTTTATTAAAATCTGAATTTCTATATCAAAGCACTCATCAAATATAGCGTTTCCATTTCACTTATTTAGTTTTTAATTATGTTATTAGGCTCAGTACTTTCGTAGTTAGATAAACGTATTAGGCAAAGTTAAGTACCTAATAAATACAGCTATCATTTAAATTCCCTTGTAAGGAGTTAAACTGTTGATTATAGTCTGTGTTAAATACAATTACGCTTAAGCCAATGCCAACTAAAGTCTATTCAAAAGCAAAAATACTTATAGTCGAGGAGCAACCACTTGCTCAAAGCTATATGAAACAATCGTTAGAAAGGCTTGGCTTTCGGCAGTTGCGCTTTGCTGATCATGCAAACTCTGCAAAAGAGCAATGTTTAAGTGAAGAATTTGATTTAATCGTCTGCTCATTCAATTTAAACAAACACCAAGATGGCTACCAGCTTTATGAAGAGCTACGTGTAAAGCAACTTATAAAAAGTTCGACTGGCTTTATTTTTATCTCAGCAGAAACAAGTGGCTCCCTCGTTCATAGTGTTCTTGAGCTGCAGCCAGATGATTTTTTAGTTAAGCCTTTTACAGTACAAGAGCTTAAAATACGCATTGAACGAATCTTAAAGCGTAAACACGACTTACAAACAGTATATTCACTAGTTGATGATGGTAACGATTCAAAAGCTATTAAATTTATTGATACCGCTCTGGATAAAAAAAATAATAATTACAGCCCTATCCTACTTCGCCTAAAAGGCGATGCCCTACTCCGCTTAAAGCGAGCTCAAGATGCAAAAGACTTTTTTAAGTCCGTTCTTGATATTCAAAAATTTGCTTGGGCAAAAGTAGGTTTAGTAGAGGCACTTATAGCGAATAACGAACATATTTTAGCGCAGCGAATGCTCAAGACAATGTTAGAGCGCCAAGAAACTCGTTTAGTAGCCCTTGATTTGTTGGGCAAATTAGAAATAAAGCTAAATCAGTTTGAGCTAGCACAAAGCTTTTTAAGTCAAGCAGCAGACATTGCACCGCGTAACATCACACGCCAAAAATCGTTAAGTAATGTGTCGCTAATTAATCACGACTACGAAAAAAGCTATTTAACTCAAAAAGATATAGCCTCCTTTGCAAAGCACTCAATACACGACCACCCCGATGTATATTTGAATGCAGCACGTGCCGGTATCGACTTTGCGTTAACGACTGATCAAACTGATCAAATTCAACGAATTTCTAGACAAACAAATCAGTACATTAATGATTTAAAAAAACAGTTTCCTAATAATGCAAATCAAGCTCAGATTGATGTACTAAATGCACGACTTCATTACTTAAAAGACGAGCATCAAAAAGCGAAAAAGCTAATTGAGCAGCTTGATGACGACGATACTCATATCCGATCGGTTGATGGAGCACTTGATAAAGCAAAAGCATTTCATGAACTGGGGTTTCATCAGAAGGCGCAAACCTTATTCACACAAATAATTAGCCACTGTGAAAGACACCCAGCAGTTAGCGACACAACTTACTTGCGTTATATTCAGCAGCAACAAAGTGAGCGACGCGATATTAAAATGGGTCCAAAAGAGCTTAATAACCATGCCGTTAATCAATTTAATAAAGGGCAGTTAAATACTGCGCTGGAAGCTTTTACACAAGCGTTTAGAGTCATGCCTCGTAATCAAAGTATCGCACTTAATTTATTACAGTGCCTATTTGATTCAACCAAGCAATCTGGCAGCTCATTTAATATGGATCTTGCTAGAAGATGCTACGCCCTTCTTGATAAAGCTAAATTACAAGCAGATCAGACGCAGCGTTTAGATAAGATTTTGCATATAGCAAAAGAAATGAATTTAGATATTCAAAGCGCTAGTAAATAAAATATTAGAGCTTTTTCATTGCTGCGGCATTAACGCAATAACGTAAACCTGTTGGTAATGGGCCATCTGGAAAAATATGGCCTAAGTGCGAATCGCACACATTACAAACCACCTCTATGCGCTCCATACCATGACTTGTATCGTTTACATAACCAATCGCTTCAATTGTCGCAGGTTGCGTAAATGACGGCCAACCAGTGCCACTATCAAACTTTTCATCGGCATCAAACAATAGGTTATCACAGCAAATACACACATACTTGCCAGGTTCAAGTAATGTACAACTACCCGAGCTATCTGGGCGCTCTGTTCCTTTCTTACGTGTTACGTAATATTCATCTTCTGATAGTTGCATCCGCCACTGCTCGTCAGTTTTGACTACTTTTTTACTTGGGGTAGGATTGCCGTTAGTGGCAAAGTTAATAACATCATTCCACTTCAACATAATAGCCTCATTGAATAGTTGATTAACCGTACTTAATAAATTTATAAGAAGTACGGTTAATTATTACGTTATTTAATACACTAAAGATCAGCTAAAGAGTGTTGACCATTTAAAACTAAAACTCGTTCAATCTTAAAGGTAATCTCCTCAGCTAAAGGTAATATTTTGTTTTTCTGAGTCGGTAAGTATTCGTTTAATAAAACTATCTAGCTCTGCTTTTTTTACAGGTAAACTAACACTCATTTGGCGCTCGTTATTACTGCAAATAATTAGCTCATCATCCTTTGTCGTTATGCGTTCAATACTCTCGATAACTAACCAATTTGGACCATGCTTTTTATCAAAAAATCCCATCAAACTAAAAAGTAGTAAATGTTGGGCATCTCGCTGAATAAAATCCTCTAGCCTGTTTCTTGATTTAAATAAGGGCGTTAGCCTATAAACGCTTGAGCAAAAAACAAATACCCACAACCCAAATAGCGCTTTAAACCACATAGACTCTAAAAGCTCAGTGCTAATCATTAAAATAATAAGCACTGAGCCTATTAACGATATAGCTATCGCTATTTTTTTATTTACAGCGTCCACAACTAATCCCTTTTAAGTCGCTTTTTTTCTTCTGATGCTTTTTCTGTCGGCTCAGGCCAATCATTAAAAAAAACAGTTAAATAACGGCTTTTCACCAAATACCACAATACCCATAAAACAATCATCATTTGTACTGCTAAAAATGATGAAAATCGATAATGGCTATGCGCGGCTTGAATACTTAACCATGTTAAATCAACAACAGCACATACAATAAGGGGCCAGCGCATATGCCGCCATATTTTTGCTAACTTATCGCTTGCACTGTGTGAATCTCGTGGTCTGCGTAAACAAAATAAAATAGTCGGTATTATTGCGATACTTCCAATTGCTATTGCAATAAAAAAATCATTTTTATTTTTAAAAAATAACGACATTAAATCAAGTTCAGGCCTGCGACTTAAAGCCGCAATCACCCAAATAAAATAGCCACGTAATAGCACAAGCAAACTTAAATTAAATGCAATAGGAGTTCGGTAACTTCCGTACTTATCCCAGTATTCTGGACCGTATCGGCTCATTGTTGCGTCCTAACCATTATGCTTTTTAAGCAGCTCAATTAATTCATCTTCCGTGAGTATGTCGATACCTAAATCTTGGGCTTTAGTCAGTTTTGAACCCGCTTTTTCACCCGCGACTAACGCATCAGTTTTCGCTGATACGCTACCAGATACTTTAGCACCTAGTTGCTGTAAGCGTGCTTTTGCGTCATTACGATTAAGCGTATTTAGCGTACCAGTAAGTACATAAGTAAGCCCAGTAAGCGGTTGTTCTTCTTCAGAAGGTGCACTCAACGCTGGCCAGTTTATGCCTTGCTCTATAAGCGCATTAACAACTTCTAAATTATGCTCTTCATCAAAAAAGCCTCGAACATGTGTTGCAACTATTTCGCCTACATCACTTACCTGCGTTAAACTATCAATGCTGGCATTTATTATATTTTCAAGGGTAAGGAAGTGATTAGCTAAATTTTGTGCTGTTGCCTCACCTGCTTCGCGAATACCTAATGAATATAAAAACTTAGCAAGCGTAGTGCCTTTCGCCTCTTCAAGGGCTGTTACTAAATTTTTGGCTGACTTAGGTCCCATGCGTTCAAGTGATTCAAAATGTCCTTGTTTTAAAATAAACAAATCAGCGGGCGTTTTTATAAGCTCTCTGTCTACCAACTGATCAACAATTTTATCGCCAAGGCCGTCTATATCCAGCGCTTTGCGTGACGCAAAGTGTTTAATTGCTTGTTTGCGTTGTGCAGGACATACAAGCCCACCCGTACAACGAGCGACAGCTTCGCCTTCAACCTTTTCAACATGAGAGTCACAAATAGGACAAGTTACTGGAAATTCGATATCTCTGGCATCATCAGGGCGGCGCTCAAGTACAACTTGCGTTATTTGTGGGATTACATCTCCAGCACGGCGAATAATAACTGTATCACCTACTTTTACGCCTAAACGTGCAACTTCATCACTGTTATGAAGCGTTGCATTTGATACGGTAACGCCACCCACAAAAACAGGCTTCAAACGTGCAACCGGTGTAATGGCGCCAGTACGACCGACTTGAAAATCAACATCAAGTAGTTGGGTTATTTCCTCTTGCGCCGGAAATTTATACGCAATAGCCCAGCGGGGAGCTCGTGCCACAAAGCCTAAACGCTCTTGTAAGGCCTTTTGGTTTATTTTTATTACTACGCCATCAATTTCATATTTAAGCTCACCACGGCGCGTTAAAATATCGCTGTAGTACTCAAGCGCGGCTTTAGGACCTTCAACTAATTTTGTTTCTGGGCACAGTGGCAACCCCCAGTCAGTTAACTTTTCTAATTGCTGATAGTGATCCTCAGGAATACTGCCATCAGCTACAAGACCGGTACTATAGGCATAAAACATGAGTGGGCGTTTAGCTGTAATTTTAGAATCGAGTTGACGCAAACTCCCCGCGGCTGCATTACGCGGGTTAACAAATACTTTTTCACCGCGTTTTTGCGCTTCAGTATTTAATTTATCAAAGCCAGCGCTGTCCATAAATACTTCGCCGCGCACTTCAAGCTCTTTTGGGTAATCACCACGTAACTTAAGCGGTACATTACGAATGGTTTTAACATTTTGAGTAATGTTTTCACCGGTAAAACCATCACCTCGCGTAGCCGCTTGTACAAGCACACCATCACGATAAATAATTGATACGGCTAATCCATCAAGTTTTGGCTCACAACAAAAAGTAAGCTCATCAGTACTCATTAAGCGCTCTTTTATACGACGATTAAACGCAGTGAATTCTTCTTCACTAAACGAGTTATCAAGCGATAACATGGGTACTTGGTGCGCTACTTGCTCAAATTTACTCAGTGCGGCACCGCCTACTTTTTGTGTCGGAGAGTCGGCGGTTAAAAATTCAGGGTGCTGCATCTCTAGTGCGCTTAATTCGCGTAATAACCTATCGTATTCAGAATCAGGAATACTGGGGGTGTCGAGCACATAATAGTTATAGTTGTGTTGCTCTAATGTAGTACGAAGATGATTAATTTGCTCACTAATGCTGCTAGACATTTAAACCTCAATAAACATAAAAAAAGCCACTTTGACGATTCACCGTCCAGTGGCTTATAAAAATATAATGTATGCGTTATTTACGCTGAAAAAGAACGAACCTGTTCAACATATTGCCTGATGCGCTCTACTGTCATTTCATTTCGCTCAGCATCTAAAATTTGTGCACCAAATTCATCCGCTAACTTTTTAGCTGCGCTGTGCAACATATTAAATGCCGCTAGACCATCGCCGTCGCACGGTAACGTCATAAATAAGCTTACCCCAGCGGTACTAAACTGTTCCATATTATCAATATCAAACGTACCTGGGTTATACATATTTACTAATCTAAATAAAACAGGGCCTTGGCCAGCCGGATCTAAGTGGCGATTAAAAAAACCTTCCTCAGAATATTTAAAACCTAAAGTATTAACTGCTGGTAATAATTTACTGCCCTGCATACTAAGCTCTTCTGGCATTTGAATATGCACAATAACAAAGTCAGACATTTGATTAGGCGCTTCTTCAGCACTTTGATCTTTTGTTTCAAGATCATCAACTATCTCTAGGTCGTCTTCAATTGGTGTTTCTGGCACGCTTGTATCAATTTGCGGCTCATTTGCATCAAAGTTAAGCTCGCCAAATTGTGGCTCATCACGTTCGTCTTGCATTGGCTCTTTTGGCTCAGCCTCAGTACGAAACGGTTTAGATGAAGCTGGTGCGCTTTGTTGTAATGGCTCAACCCGTTCATTATCCGATACTTCTGGGCGGTCTTTTTTTCTAACTGACCACAATCCATGTATTAATAAACCACCAATGACAATTACACTGATAACGATTAAAACCCATCTTAATTGTTCGGCCATCCCCTCACCTTTTATTATTTGATATGCCTAAAACCTGTATATTAATGAAAAACTAATACACTTGTTATAAAAATTTATGCGTGTGCAAGTTGCACAGCTTGCTCTATATCTACAGCAACCATACGCGATACGCCAGGTTCTGCCATAGTAACACCTGTTAATCTACCTGCCATTTCCATCGCAATTTTATTATGACTAATATAAATAAACTGCACTGATTGTGACATTTCTTCAACCAAACGGCAAAAACGCACAACGTTGGCATCATCTAGTGGTGCATCTACTTCGTCCAGCATACAGAAAGGAGCTGGATTGAGCCTGAATATAGAAAACACTAATGATAATGCGGTCAGCGCTTTTTCTCCACCACTTAACAAATGAATTGTTGAATTTTTCTTACCCGGTGGTCGTGCCATTATACTAACACCACTTTCGAGTAAATCGTCACTGGTTAATTCTAAATACGCGCTCCCACCACCAAAAACTTTAGGAAATAGCTCAGCAAAGTCTTCGTTAACTTGATCGAACGTCGCTTTAAAGCGTGTTTTGGTCTCACTATCAATTTTACGAATTGCACCTTCAAGGGTGCTTAACGCTTTTGTTAAATCATCTAATTGATTATCAAGATAATCACTACGTGCTTTGGCTAAATCAAACTCTTCTATTGCCGCCAAGTTTACTGCACCTAATTTATCTAACTGATTAGTAAATCCTGTTAACTGATTTTGTGCTGCACTTAAATTTAATGAATCTGGTAATTCATCAAGTATTGCTTTTAAGCTTTGTCTCAACTCTTCTAATGGCTCAAGCGCAACTTGCGCTTTTATTACTAAGCTTTGCTCTTCAATTGTTAGCTTTTGATGCTGCTCTTGCAAGCCAACCAGCTCCCCTTGTGAATTTTTAAGGCTTATTTGCTTAGTGTTTAAGCTTTCTTTGGCCTGAGCTAATTCTTTTTGTAGCAATACTAATGCCTGCTCACCTTTTTGATGCTGTGCTAAGAGCTGCGTAATTTTATCGCTAAGTTCTTGCTCTGGTATCAGCAGCTCTTCTATTTCATTTAGTAGTTCTTGCGCACCTTCTGATGCACTAACGTGCTCTTGCTCTGCATGGCTCAATTTGGTTTGGCTTAACTGCCATTCACTGCGTGCCTTTTGCTCTGAGAGCGTTGCCTTATGTGCTTGTGTTTTATATTGCTCAAGCATACTTAATGCTTCGCTATAACTTTTATCACTTTGTGAGCGCAAGCTATTTGCAGCGTCTACTTCATCCGCTAAGTTGACTTGCTGCTCATTTAACACTTCAAATTGCGCTACTTGCTCATCAAGCACGGTATTTAATTGTAAAAGCGCAGTGGTTAATTGCTGTTTTTGTTGCTGTAGCTTTTCTAGTTGTAACTTAAATAGTGCTACTTGCTGCACAAGCATGTCGCTGCGCGTACTGGCTACCGCTATATTTTGCGCAAGCTCATGTATGGCTTCTTTTAGCTCGCTTTGCTCGTTAACTAACTTTATTTGCTCAGCTGTATGTTTGTTACGAGTGTGTGTTACTAGTTGTAACTCGTCCTCGGTATTATTTAATTGCTGCGCTTTATCTTGCAATTGCTTATGCTTTAACAGTAATGAGTTTTCTGCATTACATTCAGCACTTACATGCCAATTACGACCATATAAAGCACCGTTTTTATCCATAACGGCTGTATAAAAAGCATCTTTTAAGAGCGTTAGATCACCGCTCTCGCTATAAGCAATGCGCGTTAAATGATCTGGGTACACGCCGCTTGTTATGAATGCCGCTAAGCTATTTTCAGCAATGTGCTTACCACTAATTGGCCACACACTATTATCAGCTTGCTGCTCACTTACATTTAAATGCTCTAAAGATTTAAGTGCTTGCTCTATTAGAAGCTCAAAGCCTTCTTTAACACTTAGCTGATTAAACAAACCATTAGTACGTTCACTTTTCTCATCAAGCCCTAATGTACTTTTAAGCCCCGTTATACTGGCTTTTAACTCGTTTATTGTTTGAGTGAGCGTCGAATATTGTTTTTGTGAGTTATTAACAAGCTCATTTTGCACCTCAAGCTTAGCAGTGCACTTCGTATGTGCTGTTTGTTTAGCGGCAAGCTCTTGAGTTAATGTTTGTGTTTGCTGTGTTTGCTGTATTAACTGCTGCTCTACATCACTACTTTGTAGTTCGCTAAGCTGGACAGTTAACTGATCAATTTGTTCGTTAACATGATCAATTTGCTGCTGAGTTTGTTTAATGTGACTACTATGTAGTTGCACGTTATTATTAAGCTGTTGCTGTTGCTCACACAAAGCTTGCCAATGAGTATGGTGGCGCTGCTTAAGTGCTAATAATTCCTCAAGTTCATGCGTTAACCCACTAACTTGCTCTTCACATATTAAGGCGTTTTCACTTGTCTCTTGCAGGGCTTCATTAAGTTGCTCGCACACAATTTGCTGCTGCGATTTTACCTCAGCACTTTGAATTTGGCGTTGCTGTAATTTAATTAAATTTTGTTTTAGCGTTTGGGTTTGCTGCTTTACATTGATTTGTTGTTGCTCAGCGCGAGTAAGCTCGGTGTGTATAACATGTTGCTGATGCTGTGCATCGCTTAGTTTATCTTGCTGGGCTTGTACTTGCCCCTCTAGGCTTGCAAGTACATCGTCATGCCCTGAGTTAGCGGTTTTAAAAAACGATATTTGATCGTTCAGTTTTTTAATTTGGGCACTTTTTTCAAGTTGCTGCTGATGTAACTTTTGCCATTTTAAAACGGCAATTTGGCCTTTTAGCGTACGTTCTTGTGCTTTTAATTCGCGGTATTTTTTTGCATCAACCGACTGCACAGCCAATTTATCTAGCTGGCTTTGTAGTTCTTTACGCACATCTAACAAACGTTCAAGATTTTCGCGAGTGCTTTTTATACGAGTTTGTGTTTCGCGGCGGCGCTCTTTGTATTTAGAAACGCCTGCGGCTTCTTCTAAAAATACGCGCAGCTCTTGTGGTTTACTCTCTATTAAGCGCGAGATCATCCCTTGCTCAATAATTGCGTAACTACGTGGACCAAGACCGGTGCCTAAAAATATATCGGTAATATCGCGCTTACGGCATTTACTGCCATTTAAAAAATACAGTGACTGTCCGTCGCGCGTTACTAAACGCTTAATAGCAATTTGGTTTCGATCGGCAAATGTGTTTGAAGGACTTCCTTTATCGTTATCAAAAACAAGCTCTACAGAGGCTTGTGATATGGCTTTTCGATTAGTTGAGCCATTAAAAATAACGTCGGTCATGGCATCGCCACGCAGGTTTTTAGCAGAGCTTTCACCTAGCACCCATCGTACTGCATCAATAACGTTAGATTTGCCACAGCCATTCGGGCCTACAACACACGTCATTTGATCAGGAAATGGAATTTTAGTGGGCTCTACAAACGATTTAAAGCCCGCTAATTTAATAGTGCTTAAGCGCATCTTATTGTTATTACCGATTATTATTGTTATTGATTACAAACAATTTAACTCATTAACAGTTAAATTGTTAAGCTTGACGTTTAAAATTATCTAAAATAATACCGGTCGCCATTGCAACATTAAGCGATTCTGCACCACCAAAAGCGGGGATGGTGATTTTATTAGTTACTAACTTTGCACATGTCTCGCGTATTCCATGCGACTCACTGCCCATTAGTAAAACGCCTGAGCCCGTAAATTGGGTTTTATGCACGCTTTGCCCATCTAAAAAAGCACCGTAAACAGGTAAATTTAAAGACTGTAGGTAATCAGGTAAATCTACTTGGCTTACCGATACCCTTACAAATGAGCCCATCGTGGCGCTAATTGTTTTTGGATTGTAAGCGTCTGCGCTGTCGGTGCTAGTTACTATATGTTTAATACCGTACCAGTCTGCCACTCTTATTATTGTGCCTAAATTACCAGGGTCTGATACGCCATCAAGTGCGAGTATTAAGCCACTTGCTTGTGGTAAAGCTGCCTTTGGCATATCAACAATAGCAATGGCTGCATTATTGCTAACTAGCGTGCTGGCTTTGGTGAGGGTCTCTTCATCAGCTTCTATAAAGTTAGCTTGCGGATACTTACCTTGGTACGCATTTATAAATTCGTTTGTAGCAAAAATATTAACCACATTTAATGGGCTGTTTAATAACTCAAGTACGTTTTTCTCACCCTGTACAAGGTATTGATTATATTGCTTTCGGTACTTTTTTTGGCCAAGTTGGCGAATAAGTTTGAGTTGGTTTTTTGAAATCATAACAGCCCCATAAAATTATCCAGCAAGTATAACAGATTTCGTTATAACATCTGAACTCGAAAAGCAGCAAATGGGGCTAATTTATCTTACTCGCACTTCTTTCAAAGGTCAGATTAATGCGAATAAACATGCCTTTTATTGCTTCTAATTGATTTGAATCGTCAACCGTCTGAGCCAATTCCCCATAAAGATTATCTGACGCTTGCTTAAACTTATTATTAAATTTGCCCTTGGTTGCCAACATAAATGCATCGGCTAATGTACGCTGCCACTCATTTAAATATTTTAGCTTTGTATTACCAGCCAAATTTTCACAAATTGAGTTTAATCGAACCGACGCATGCCCTAAATTTAGAGCGGTTAGTGCAAGATCAGTAATTACGCGTGAGTGTGAACCTTGATCGTAATTAGTTAGGCGAATTAACCTATCGGCCATGCGGCGGTTATACCAAATACTTGGGGTTGGATGGTTATTTATTTCGAGTAAATCTTTATAAGTGGCCTTAAAAACACGATGAACAAGTAATTGCACACTCGGGCCTGTGAATAACTGAAAAATCCAAAATAAAATACTCACCCCCGCAAAAATTGCCATTGCAGAGCTAAGTGTGTAATCGATTGAAAACGCAAGGCTCATATCGGTACTGGGTCTTACCAAAATCGTAAATGGGATACAAAACCCCAAGCCATATGGCAATGTTTGTTGATCAGCTAGCAGCAGTAAACCCAGAAAATAAGGTCCTGCTAATACAAGTAGCAATATTTCTAATTGTCCACCACTTTGTGATAATAAATTGAGTGCGTAAAAAATAGTTACAATAGCAGCAACCACCACGCCTACCAATAAACGCTTTATTACCACCTGTAAAATAGCTAACGGTATTCTCGCCAACATTATCGAAAATATGACCGGTAAAATCATAATTAATAATGCAGCAGAAGAGCCTGTATTAATCCAAATAAATGCGCCGATAGAAAATACCAAAGCAGTTCTAAATCCAACAATAATGCCAGCTAATGGGTCGCGATATGTAAGCATACTCGGCGCATTTAATAATGTTTTATCACGCTCTTCTAACGCTCTGTATGCGCGTAGTAAAATTGTTAAGTCGGCTGCCACTTCTAAGCTCACATTGAGCATGTGAGATTCAAATGGCGAATCACACACCGTATTTGCTCTATAGTCGGTTAGCTCTTTTCGTAGCGTTTTAACTTGTTCGGCGCAGTAATCAAAATCGTCAGACTCTTTAATTTGCGCAAATACGTGCTTAAGTTTACTTATTAATTTATCTAAAGTAGGTGTAATAAGGTCTTCGTGGTTTCGCTGTAGGCGGCCAATTATTTGAATTAAGGCCAATAAAGAAAGTACTTTTTGCGACAACTGATTTGCAGCACGCGAGCGCCCTGGACCTTTTGGTCCTTCGTACCTTACTGCGCTGGAATCTTCGTTTATTGATCCCAATGTTGCCATAATGCCATCTATTTGCTGATGACGGTTTTCGTGCGAGCCCTTAGAATCAAGCTCAGTTACTAAATAATGCAGCGTTTGATTTATAACCGACCGCGCTTGTGTTTGCAGTAAATGTTTAACCTTTACAGGCCAAAATAGATGACTCACAAGCCCAGCACATACAGAGCCTATTATTATTTCGCTTACTCGCGCTTGTGCAATATCAAATATACTCTGGCTGCTCACCATTGCCGGAGTAACCATGACTAAAAGTACAATAATGGCAGCTGTTACACCGGCCATAGCAAACGCATACACAAAGTTTGCTTGGCGTACCATTGCCGATAACGCAGAGTTCACCCCCAACCATAATGCCAGTGCACCGAGCGCTAAATAAGGGTAGAGAATTAACTGAGTTAAAAGCAATATGCCAAATAAACCGCCCACTATGGTGCCTATTATTTGGCAAATTGCTTTTTCAATAACCAATCCGCTTTGCGGGCGTAATTGCAAAAAAATAGCCGAGACTAACGCCCAATAAGGCCTTTCAAGATTAAGCGACATAGCAATAGTGAGCGCCATCACCATGGCTATAACGCCCTTAGTCGCAAAAATAATTGCCTGTTTTTTTGGAAAAAACAAATTTTGTAATACAACGCCCACTGTATTCCCCTTAACGTGTAGCGAGATGTATAGTGACGGTCATTCCTGCGCTAAGCTGTGTATTTTCGGGCAATAAATCTAACTTAATATCAACAGGTATACGCTGTGATAAACGTACCCAATTAAATGTTTGTTGTACTTGTGGTAAAAGCTGACCGTTACTTTGTGTATTCGTATTTGCAATGGCTTTACCTACACTCACTACATGCCCTGTTAATTGCTTACCACCACTTAAAAGGGCTATTTTAGCTTTTTGATCAGGATAAATAAGCGGTATTTTACTCTCTTCAAAGTAACCCGTTACATAAAATGAATCTGACTGAACAATAGCAAAGACAGGCGTGCCTTGAGCTACATAGTTGCCTTGGCGTAAATTCAAATTAATTATTTGCCCTGATGCAGGCGCAACAATTTTAGTTCTATCAACATTTAACTGCGCAATTGTTTGCTCTGTCTTGGCTAGATTATAATTTGCCTCAGCAATTTTAGTATTAATGCGTGTTGATTCTAAAGTTTCTTTACTAATTGCCTGTTGAGTGTTTAGCTCAACACGTCTTTCGTATTTGTGCTTGGCAAGTTCCCATGTATACAATGCGTTTTCTGTGTTTGCTTTACTTTTATCAAGCGCTGCTTGATAACGCTTTTTATCAACATTAAAAAGTACTTCGCCTTTTTGTACGTTTTGACCATCTTTAATATTTAAAGCAGTTACCCAACCCGACACGTCTGGAGCAACCGTGACAATATCGGCTCGAATACGCCCATCACGCGTCCAAGGAGTATGCATGTAGTCAGTCCATACCCAACGCCCAGCAAAAACCGCAGCTATAACAACCAAGATAGTAAAAGTAATACGCAGATATTTAATCATTCAATTTATCTTCCACTTAGTAATACCAACCCGCAATAATACTTGAGTAATTTGAGGGCTTAAACCTGACGCTAACTGTGTTAAAAATTTCTGATATAGAACAACTAAATAACGAAATTTTTGCCTTGTTATCGACACGGTTTTCTTGCCTCAAAATAGCTCAATTAATTAAACAGATTGGTATAAATAGACGGCGAGTGCCAAGTAACAAACAAATAGTGACACCTCAAACCAAGCCACTTTCCAAATACGGTCATGCCAATCTAGTCGATGCAAAGCAAAACGAGTCAACGCCGTTAAAATAAATGCTATTGGGAAGTAAACAATCAGCGGGCTAAACTCTAATCCCCCTAACACGACTGCTTGGAACATAATAAATATCCTAATGTTATTTAAAGCGATGATAAAAGCTGTAAAACCTAAATAAATTTACATCCGCACTACTCTTACAATCTATTATTTTGGCATATAAATCAATTAGCTTAATTGTACGTAGGTGTGCTTAATACATAATTAATGCCATTACATTTAAGCAGCACTAAGTATGTATAGTAGCTAAATCGCATATTAATAAGCTAAAGACCCCAGTTACCAGCCAAATAAATTAACCAGCGAGGTTTATTTATAAAAAAGTATTAGAGTATTTAACTCAATATTTAAAACGCCTATTTATAGCTGTTTGCAGAAGGGTTGGATAATTATAAACATTGAATTTTGCACTAAAAATGGGTAAATTAACAAAAAAACAACATGGATATAATTTAATGGAATCAATACACCCTACCCCATCTGAAACAACCCCACCAATAAATGAACCTGCTGAACCAATTTTTAGCGGAAAAGTGCAATTTAGTGGTAAAGGTGGTGAGTTTTTTGGAATTTGGATTGTAAATATATTACTTAGCGTTATTACGCTTGGCATATATTCGGCGTGGGCTAAAGTACGTACGCATCGCTATTTTTACGGCCACACCCGTATAGATGGCCATAGTTTTGACTACCTGGCAACACCAATACAAATTTTAAAAGGTCGGATTTTAGCGGTTGTTGTATTTTTTATTTACACATTCTCAATTAGCTTTATGCCTATTTTAGGCCTATTTATTGCTCTTGGTTTTATCTTTTTAATGCCATGGATTATTAACCAAGGTTTACGTTTTAATCTGCGCATGACCCGCCATCGTAATGTTCGCTTTGCTTTTAAAGGCAGCTATGGCGAAGCCTTTGTTAACTTTATACTTTTACCTATTGCCAGCATATTTACGCTTTATTTATTAATGCCTTACGTTATAAAACGTATTGATAGCTATATCCATAGCAATATTAGTTATGGTGACAAACCGCTTACTGTAAATCTTAAAGGCGAAACCTATTACTTAACAGCGCTTATTTGCTTTGTAGTGAGCTCTATCACCATGGTGGTATTTATGGGGATTTTAGGGTTATTTGGCCTCAACTTAGTAGATATTGAAAACCAACAAAATTTAGAAAACTCTGCAGCTATGGTTATGCTTCCTATCTTTATGATGATCGCCTATGTGCTAATGATTGCCATTGTTTCTGCTGTATGGCACGCCGCCATTAGAAATCACATTTTTGATAACAGCCATTTTGAAGGCGTTGCTACATTTAAATCAGAGCTAAAACCAATTCCTTTCGCTGTTTTACTATTAACTAATATGTTGGCTATTGTATTTTCTTTAGGGCTTGCATACCCATGGACAAAAGTACGTACATCAAAAATGCTCGCTGATGTAACTAACGTCACTATTTATCCTGGTGCATTAAACCTAATCGATACCGTGCAAGAGCAGCAATCATCATTTGCTGAAGAAGCTGCAAACGTATTTGATATTGACCTTTCTTTAACTTAAGAGCTCACTATGCATGTAAAGGGACATTTTTTCCCCATCGCATCGAGTAACTATCAAGTGTGTGTTGCAACTATTAGCGACACACACATTGACGTTATTAACGATGAACACGTTATAGCTCGCCACGCAATCTCAAGTCTAAAATTAAGTTCAGGGATGGCAGGACTTGCCGACGAATTAAACTTTGAAGATGGCAGTCGTTTTATCCCTCAAGACGTAAGTTACAGATGGCCATTTAAAGAAAATAACCATCACGTAATGGAGCGCCTTGAAAAAAGTAAATGGGCAATTTTAGCCGCAGTAATATTTACACCGCTTTTTATGTGGTTAGTACTTTATAAAGCGGTACCGGCCATTGCTGTTTATAGTGTTGATACCCTGCCACGTAATGTTGTGGAACAAATGGGGGAGCAAAGTTTTACACTAATTAAAAAGATTGCGCTTGACCCAAGTGAGCTGCCCGCAGAGCAGCAAACTAAAGTACAAGCACATTTTACAAGTATGCTTAATGCGTTATCGCTTGATCAATCGGTTTATAGGTTATCGTTTTATAAATCAGACAGCTTTGGTGCTAACGCGTTTGCACTACCCCATGGTCGTATTGTGGTAACCGATGATTTAGCAAATTTACTTGCCGATAAACCCAATGCACTAAAAGCGGTATTGCTACACGAAATGGGCCATGTAGTCCACCAGCATAGCGTACGTATTACAGCACAATCTGCCGCAAGTACGATTGTACTAGCGGTTGTATTTGGTGATTTAGAAGGGGTTGCAGAGGTTGCATTAGGTACGGGTGCATCGTTTTCTCAGCAAGGGTTTTCACGAGATATGGAACGCGAGGCAGATAGCTTTGCACTCACTCAATTAGAGTCACTTGGGTATTCGAGTAATGATTTTGCTGATGCAATAGAAGCGCTGCAAGAAAGCCATACCAGCGAAAACGAACACCTAGAAAAAGTAAATGACTTTTTAGAGTACTTGTCTAGCCACCCAAGTGCACAAGAGCGTATTGACAATGCTAGGAAATAATCGCGGTTATATTCAACTTGCTCGCTACATAGTGAGTTTAAGTTGGATATATCACGGCTTTTTCCCAAAGCTTTATCACGTAGCACCACTTGAAAAATTAATGACTGGCAGTGCTGGTTTTTCAGCCGAAGTGTCTGATTTAATTACACGTTCAGCTGGAGTCGGCGAAATTATATTTGGCGTGTGTTTATTTGTGTTTTATAAACATAAGCATTTGGTAGCTTTAAATATATTGGCGCTTATGGGGCTTTTACTTGCTGTAGTTGTAATGCAGCCACAATTGCTTATTGAAGCATTTAACCCTGTAACTACTAACCTGCCGCTTATTGGGCTAAGCGTTATTTGGTTAAAAGAAATTAAGCAGTTGAATAATCGATATATCTAAATAGAAAAGGGTATGCAAATGCATACCCTTTTGTGGTACAAAATTTATAAAATTAGTACTTATTTTTATGCGTCCACAAATGCAGTAATTCGCTCGCAATGGTTGCTGCAGCAATAGCGGTAAGCTCACTTTGGTCGTACGAAGGTGATACTTCTACCACATCCATACCCACCATGTTTATGCCTTTTAGCGCACGCAGTACTTTAAGTACTTTATCTGACGTTAAACCACCACACACAGGAGTGCCTGTACCAGGCGCAAACGCAGGGTCTAAACAATCTATATCAAACGTTAAGTAAACAGGTAGGTCACCTACTCGCTCAAGTATTTGCGCTGCAATATCATTAGCATGTAAATCGTTGGCTTGCATTGCATCAATCACAGCAAACTCATGTTTACTTTGATCAAA
Organism: Pseudoalteromonas sp. SR44-2; assembly: GCF_014163745.1. Lineage (NCBI taxonomy): Bacteria > Pseudomonadati > Pseudomonadota > Gammaproteobacteria > Alteromonadales > Pseudoalteromonadaceae > Pseudoalteromonas > Pseudoalteromonas sp. SR44-2. The sequence continues at coordinate 21,110 of NZ_JACJDW010000036.1, forward strand.
GTCGGTACGAATACCTATTTGTATACTGTGCTCAACATCAATCAGCCCTTCCATTGGTGCATGATAAAACATAGTGCCGTGATCAAATCGCGAGCCATTGCTATAAGTATCGGTGTGCGCATCAAAATGTACCAGCGCCATTTTGCCATGTATTTTTGCATGAGCACGTAATAGCGGAAGCGTTACAAAGTGATCGCCCCCTAAACCTAATAGTGTTTTACCTTGGCGAAGTATTTGATCAGCAGCCATTTCTAGTTGCGCAGTAAAATACTCAGGATCGCCAACAGGGTAAGTAAAGTCCCCTGCATCTGCCACTTTTAAGCGCTCAAACAACGGGAAAGTCCACGGGTATTTAGTGTCTTCCCATGCTAAATGAACCGATGCACGACGAATTGCATCAGGGCCTAAGCGCGCACCAGGGCGGCCCGAGGTCGCTAAATCAAATGGTAAGCCTAAAACCACTACGTCTGCATCAATTGCATTAATGTTTTGCACCATAGGACGACGTAAAAACGTCATCCCATTTGAGTACAATGAGTGATCTGCGTGACCAAACAAAGTCGACATTGCTTATAACTCTTCTAAATAAGTGTAGCCATCAAGGCCGCTTTGCAACTCGTCTAAAACGCTTTGCTGTTCGTGTTTTTCAATTTTAGTGCTTACTAACTGCTCGTATGATTGCTGAAAACTTTCAACATCTAAATGTACATAGCGCATCATATCGGCAACAGTGTCACCTTGGTTTATCTCGGTAATACTTGCAACGCCTTGCTCATCCATATTAACAATTGCGCTGTGCGTATCGCCAAACAAGTTATGCATATCACCTAAAATTTCTTGATAAGCACCCACTAAGAAAAAGCCCATTAAATAAGGTTTATCAGCACTAAACTCTGGCACTGGTAGTGTGCTTTCAATACCTTGTCCATCTACGTAATGCTCAAGTGCGCCATCTGAATCACAGGTTATATCAAGTAATACGGCACGTTTTTTTGGTGCTTCAGTTAAGCCACTTAATGGCAATACCGGAAACACTTGATCAATGCCCCATGCATCTGGAAGGGATTGAAATAACGAGAAGTTTACAAAAAACTTATCGGCTAAACGTACGTTTAACTCGTCAATAATCGGACGATGAAAACGGTTTTTATTATCCATGTGCTTGTTGAGTTCATAACAAATACGAATATTAATTTGCTCAGCCCATGCACGTTGCGATAAATCAAGTAACCCGAGTGCAAATTGGTTATGCGCTTCAGCTAAATCACCTTGGCTGTCGTGATAAATCTCAATTAATGCACGGTCATCCGTTAAATCAGTTAACTGTACAAACGATGCCCACATGTTTTTTAATAACAGGGGTGCATCTGCCGCTGGCGCTACTAACTCTTCTGGCGTGTAACTTTCAGTACCAATAACATTAGAAATAAGCACAGCATGATGCGCCGTAAGCGCACGACCCGACTCAGAAATAATAGTCGGCATTGGTTGCTCATATTGCTTACATGTATCACCAATGGTGTACACAATGTTATTCGCATATTCAGCTAAGCTGTAATTCATAGAGTTATGCGACTGGCTACGCGTGCCGTCGTAATCAACAGCTAAACCGCCACCTACATCAAGGCAATCAATTTCTGCGCCTAGTTTACGTAGCTCACAGTAAAAACGCGCAGCTTCGCTTACACCTAAACGTACGTCACGAATGTTCGCCATTTGTGACCCTAAGTGAAAATGCACAAGCTGCAATAAATCAAGCTGGTTTGCGCCTTTTAAACGATTAACTACATGTAAAACTTGCGATGCAGATAAACCAAATTTTGATTTTTCGCCGCCACTCGCTTGCCACTTACCTTTACCTTGCGACGCTAAACGTACACGAATACCAATGCGTGGTTTTACGTTAAGCTCTTTTGCTTGGCTAAGGACCATGTCTAGCTCAGAAAGCTTTTCAAGTACGATATACACTTTATGACCTAGCTTTTCGCCAATAAGTGCTAAACGTACGTATTCTTTATCTTTGTAGCCATTACATACAATAACAGCGCTGGTTTTTTCAGCCAGTGCTAGTACCGTTAGTAATTCAGGCTTGCTGCCGGCTTCTAAACCAAGTTGCTTTTTTTCTACTTGTGCTTGGCTTGCTACTATTTCTTCAACCACTTCACGTTGTTGGTTTACTTTTATTGGGTAAACTAATAGGTAGTCTTTAGGGTAACCATAGTTTTCAATCGCAGTATTAAATGCGCCGCATAAGCTGTGTACACGATGGTGTAAAATTTGCGGAAAACGAACTAAGGCAGGTAAGCTTAAACCTTTATCTTGTAGTTGCTTTGCGATATCTGTTAGTGCAATGGTTTGCTCTGGGGCATGAGCCTTGGGCGCAACATACACATCACCTTGATCATTAATACCAAAAAAACCTTGGCTCCAATGACGAACATTGTAGCTCGTACGAGCTTGTTCTAGTGATGTTGTCTCTTTCATTTATCTTTCTCTTTTATTTAATTAATGCCGACTCGGCTAGTGCCGCGCATTAAAAGAAAAATAGAGATTCAAGTCCAACAAGTATTTTTACTCGTAACGAGTGATTTTTGATGTTAAAAAAATAACCAAACAACTATTGCCCGCTAGCATATATAAAACAGGACTTTGATGATTTTTAAAGATAAGAAAAGTTATAAAAAATGGCTGTTTTTAAATGACTCATTATAAATTTTATTAGCAAAAATGAATTAGCTCATTCAATAAAATTCATCTTGAGTTACTTTGTTTATAAAATTTACTTTTGATGGATTAGAGCAAGACGTTCTCAACACCTCAATTACTCACAGTTGAGGCTGCGTGTTGTGACCAAGTAATACCTATGTATTCTGCAAAGTGAATAAAAACTGCACGTCAAAAACGTTTAGCATACATCCACCAGCTTCAATCATGACTTGGCGCATATGTAGCGTTAGGTATTGCCTGTGGTATTGAAAGTAGGAAATTGCAGTAGTGTATAAGCGAATTCGATTAATTGAGTATAAGCTAGCTATGCACTTTTTGGGGCGAACATAATTATAGCCATACCTAGCAGTGCAACTAAACCACCAATAATATCCCACATAGTAAGCTTTACGCCATCTACAACCCATAACCATAATAGCGCAACACAAATATATACGCCGCCATAAGCTGCATATACCCGCCCTGCTGCAGTAGGGTGTAAAGATAGCATCCATGCAAATAGTGCCAAACTTAACGCTGCAGGAATTAAAAGTAAAATGCTTTTATCTTGTTTTAGCCAAAGGTAGGGCAAATAGCACCCCACTATTTCAGCTAAGGCTGTAATAATAAAAAGTGCGATTGTTTTTAATTCAAACATAATGCTCCGCGCAAAAATAACAAGCATAACAATCTATATAAATTGTTATGCTTAGTGCGTTGTTATTCGCTAAGCGCCATAGTGGCAAGTTTCATTGTACTTTCAAACGACTTAGTGCCCGCTATAAATAAACCGTTGTGACAGAACACGGCATCGGCAATACCTGTTTCATCTACAAACGCTTGATCAGATAAACCAGACCACGCTTTAGGAAGCGGTTTTCTATCTTCAAACGAGCCAGGCTCAACGGGTACTGTTTGTAATATCCATTGCCCAGAATGCGATGGGTAAACCATGTATAGCGCCTCACTTGATAAAATATGCACTGTTTTTTTCCACGGTGTGTACTTTTCAAGCACGATTACTCTAGCATCTTCTGCATTTTCAATTGCTTTGGCGACAATCTCTTTTGCATTAACACTACCGTGAGCTGAGGCGATAAAACGAATGAGCATACGTGCTGCAAATTCAACGGCTTCATCAAAGCAGGTATCAAAGTTACTTTCTTCTTCCCATGTAGGGTTAAACATTGAAATTGTTTGGCTCAAGCTTATCCCTTTCGATACACCTTCAACATGACCACAATCAATGGCGTCAATAGTTGAAACTAAGCCTGAATCCACTCTATCAGCAACGGCCTGGTTATCATCACACAGTGCTAAGCCGTATTTTTTCCACACTAAACCAAATGATGAAAAAGGAATGCCATTTTCTCGCTCGCCTGCACCACCACGTTGATGATGATCAAAGCGATTAGTTTCAGGGTCGTATTCCCCACCTACATCTATTACGTAGTCGGCACTTTCTATAAGCGCTTTATCGCGTGTGCGTACCAATTTAAACGTTGGCAAAACATGTTTAAGTACCGCAATACTAAAAACGTCATCTGCATGAAAATTACCATTGTGGGTTACTACTGTTATTTCGCTCATTTGTTTATTGCTACTTTTAGAAAAGATAAAAATTCTCGCTTTGTAAGTTAGTCACTAATTATCGAGGCAGATTTTATACGAAGACAGGTGTTAAAAACAGTGAAGTATTTTTGCATCACTATAAAAGCTGCTTTTATAGTTACTAGTTTGAGTATGACTTTTATTACAAGATAATAATGAAGGCAGATATTTACGACACATTAAGCTTTAACATGTCGCAGCGTTAATGAACTTATTTACTAAGCCCTAATTCCATAAAAACACTTTGTGGATTATCTACATATGAGCCAAAACTGCTACAGCGTTTAAAGCCTAAATTTTCATATAAATTGATTGATTTTATTTGTTTTGGGCCTGTTTCTAAGCGTATTAACGGGATTTGTTTTTCGCCAGCTTGATGCAATAAAATCTGCATAATACGTCTTGATAGCCCTTTACCACGATGACTTGGTTTTACATATAAACGTCTTATTTCGCCGTAAGGCTGGGTATCAAATTTCTCTACAATCGCACCGCAGGCAATAATACCTTCTTCAGTTTTTAAACCAATAGCGTACACATTAGGTAAGGTTAATTCGTTTAACTCCAGAGACTGTGCGGTAGCCACAGGATATAAAGAATTTATAAGTCGGTCTATATCATCAAATACATTTACCACGTCGGGATCATTCGGGTTCAAATCGACTAACTGCATAAAGCTTCCATTCATTGTTATAAGTTTATTAAGCTTTAAATAATATATTTAAGCGGTCATAGCTTAGCATTGTTTAATTAAAAAATCTTTACTCCTTATTTAGCATATGGGTTATGACATTTCACCAGCTAAAAGAGCAAAAGTGGCCTAGCAAGTGTGTAAATTTTGCTAAATTATTACTAATTAATAAATAGTAGTGTTCAAGTATTATTGCGCATTAGTATTAGCGCTATGCCATTTTGCATAGCCTTCTTTATCCATCGGCCTTGCAATTAAGTAGCCTTGCATGGCGTCAATATTCATTTTTTTAAGTAAGTCATATTGTTCTGTTGTTTCTACGCCCTCAGCAACTACCTCTAAGTTTAAGCTTTTTCCTAGGCTGATAATTGTTTGCGCAATATTAAAGCCAACCGTGCTATCTAAAATTTTATCAATAAAGCTTTTATCTATTTTTAATTCTTTAACAGGAAACGCACTTAAGTACGCTAAGCAGGAGTAACCGGTTCCAAAATCATCAATCGAAAATAAAAAGCCAGCGGCAATGAGTTCTTTCATTTGTCTAATTGTATAATCTATATCGCTTGAGAGCATTGACTCAGTTATTTCTAACTTAATTTGCTGCGCTCGAATATCAAATTTATTGATAGTGCTAAACAGCTCTCCTTTTAAATTTGATGAATTAAACTGGCTTTGGCTAATATTAATTGAAACACTAAACGAGTCGTCAATTATGTTATCTGCTTTAAGTTCGTTTATTAAAATACATATATCATGTAAAACAATATTTTGTAGTTTTTGAATAAGCCCGTATTGCTCTGCAATTGGTATAAATTCGTTTGCCGCTATTAACCCTTTTTGAGGATGGTTCCACCTAATGAGTGCTTCAGCACCAATAACATCACCATACGTATTTACCTGAGGCTGAAAATAAGCACAAAACTCATCAGATGCAATCGCTCTGACTATATCTGTTTCTAGTTCGGCTTGTTTTTCAAGCAGTGTTTGTAAGGCTGGATCGTAAAAGCTACTGCTATTCCCCCCTTTATTTTTAGAACGATACATAGCCGTGTCTGCAAATTTTAATATATTGCCTGCCTGCGCATTTACGCTATCAATTAGACAAATACCTATGCTGCAGCTTACTTGAAATGCAAGGTTGCCCACTTCAAATTTATCATGAAAAGCTCTTTGGATCTCTTTGGCTACTATTTTGCACTCGATGCTCGCCTGCTGTGTATTTTCTCCAACGTGTTTTAGTAAAATAATAAACTCATCGCCACCCGCTCTGGCCAACGTATCAGATCCTTTTATTATTGCGCTTAACCTTTTTGATAATTCCACAAGTACTTCATCACCCGCACTGTGCCCAAGTGAATCATTAATACGCTTAAAATTATCTAGGTCTAAAAATAATAACGCCCCTATATTTTTATCACGCTTAACACTCTCCACACACATGCTTAATTTGTCGCTAAGCATTCTTCTATTTGGAAGATTCGTTAATGGGTCATAAAAGGCAAGCTTATGTACTTCTTGTTCGGCCTTTTTCTTTATTGAAATATCTCTGGCCATCCATACTACGTGCCTTTTTGTAGGACTATTGGGGTGGTAATGATCTAATGCAGCAGCCCTGCCTTCAAAAACTATATTCCCCTTTGGTACAGCTAATTCATATTCAAAAATTTGCGTCTCGTTAGTCGAGAGTGTTTTTTTAATAACGTCCATTATCATTTGTGCATCGTCTTGGGAGAGCAGGTCCTTAACACTCTGACCAATAAGGTCCTTGCTTGAATCAAGCAGTAACTCATTAGAAGTACCATACACATCGGTATAAATTCCCTCTTCACTTAAAATAAGGATGAGATCGGGCATTACCTTAGTGAAGGCTTTAAACTTTTCATTACTTTGCTGTAAATTCGCGAGAAGCTGTTTTGCTTTGTTAAATTCGTTACTTTTTTCAAGAGCGATACTAGAAAAGTGCACAAAAAAATCGATTAACTCTAAATCTTGCTTTGATGGTGATTTAGGAGTGCTGTGATAGATAGCAAAGGTGCCTAATAAATCGGCTTGAGTTGAGAAAATAGGCGTTGACCAACATGACTTAAGACCAAACTTTAGTGCTAAGTCTTTAAAGTCTTCCCACAGCGGTGAAGTTTCGATATTTTCAACAATAGTGCGCGATTTCGAAAATGCAGTAGTACCACATGAGCCCACTTTTGGCCCTATATAGACTCCATTAAGCAAACTACAGTACTCTGGATGAATATTAGGAGCTGCGCAATGAAAAAGCTGCTGGCCTTTAACTGATAAGATTGAACACCTAGCGGATTCATCATCAATAATCTGCTCGATTGATGAACAAATTTCAGTAAGCACCTCACTTAAAGGTACCCCTAATGCAATTTTAGATAAAATGCCTTGCTGGTGAGATAATAACTTTTTTAACCTATCCGTACCCATTTTCCTTTACCCGTATTTTTTATACACATTGAAACAACAAAAGCTTTAATCAAGCGCTTTTTTCTTACGCAGTAAAGTTCAGTATAGTCATGATTAGTAAGTTTTTTATTTTATTGGCAAAAAATAATCGGGCCTGTCTTAAATAATCATAGTTGCATATTACTGAACACCTATTGTTACTATATAAACAAAACCACAATATTAAAGCTAACACTTTGTTACTTAAAAGTACTGTTCAAAATTTTTAAGCTATTTATACTATAAGTAATGGTAAATATTTTTTGAGGTTACAGTGCAGATCACACAAGGTATGGAATACTTTTTTTCGGGGTTTAAATTAATTAGCCAAAAAGGGCTAAAGCGTTTTGTCCTTATTCCGCTATTAATTAATATTTTGCTGTTTGGTAGCTCGCTGTTTTTTTTAGTTGGCTGGTTAAGTGATAGTTTTAGCTACATAAACAACATGCTCCCCGAGTGGTTAAGCTGGTTAGAGTGGCTAATGTGGCCTATTGCTGTATTAGTTGTTTTGTTTAGCTATAGTATGCTCTTTACAGTTATCACTAATTTTATTGCAGCCCCTTTCAATGCGCTCTTGAGTGAAAAAGTTGAGCTTTACCTAACAGGTCAAAAAATTAACGATGACGGCTTTGCCGAACTAGTTAAAGATATACCTCGCATGCTTGCCCGTGAGTGGACAAAACTATGCTACTACCTTCCTCGCGCAATTGGCTTTTTTATATTGTTATGGGTTTTACCGGTCATTGGCCAAATATTATGGGTGTTATTTACTTGTTGGATGTACGCAGTCCAATACGAAGACTATGCGTTTGATAATCATAAAATTGACTTTAAGCAAATGAAAGACGATTTAAAATCTAAGCAAGGTTTGTCATACGGATTTGGTTTTGCTGTTATGTTGTTAACTGCTATCCCTTTTATAAACTTAATAGTTATGCCAGTCGCAGTGTGCGGCGCAACACGTTTATGGGTAGATAACTATCGTCCAAAATATCGCAGTTAATTAAAAGGTTGCTAACTTTTTCAATATCCGAAGGACACCGCATTCTAGATTAAAAAGCACCTAAGGTGCTTTTTAATCTATTTTTAAAGCAATAAACTCAAGCGATGCACGCCTTGGTAATGCATCGCTTTGTTTATCTACTTCTTCAAATTTTTTAATCAAAATACTAAAGCGCTGATTATTAATATTAACGGCTGTAACTTCACCAATTTTTATACTGTAGTTTTGATGCTGATCAAACAGCTTTAGTATTTGACCTTTTACACGCTCTACGTATAAATAAGGTGTTTGGTCTGGCATCTTTAAACGAATGACATTGATTTTACTTAGTTCATGTACCGCGACCCAATTCTGGCTCTGCATTAACGTATTATAACGACTAATACCTTCAGGCTGATAAACAACATCTTGGCTTATAACGCATGTATTACAGCCCTTTACTGATTCAATTCGCCAGTCAACAGCTGTATTTTTATAATACAAATTATCATTTTTTAGTAACCACTCACGTGCATTGTTAGTATCGCTACACGCTATTAGTAAGCTAAAAAAACTACTCAAGATAATAAACTTAGTGCTTAGCATTGGCTTCATACTATTGCTCTTTAATTGCTTTTAACTCAGCAATAATTGCACTACTTGGCTGTGCTTCTTTTATATAACTGGGCAGCGTTTCAATATTAGCAGGCGAGCTTTGTAAATTATGCACCTTACTGTTATTTGTATTTGGCACGCCAAATCGATTACCTGCACTTTGCATATAAAACTGTAAATTAAGCATGCTCCACTCATCTACATCACTCAGTACTGATATTGTATTATCTTGGTTAGTATCAAAGCCGGTTAAGCTTTCGGTGTTAATTGCATTACAATTAAAATCAACTGGTAGTGAGCTATTTCTATTTAACCCCTGTACTTCAAGTATGGTGCTTTCATTTAAATCTGCTGAACTACCATTTGAATAATCAATAATAAAATCATCCGTAGAGCCTAAATGACTATTAGTATTTGGTGCAATATCACAACTAGCATTGCCTGGGTAAAAACGCTCATAGTAGCGATCGCCTTCGTTATTACCTATTGTTGATAAACCCGCTAATTGATATAAATAATTCATAGAGCTTAAATGATTAGGCTTAAAATTAACTTCTTCATCACCGCCATGGTATAAACCTAAGTTATGACCTAACTCATGAAATATTGTTGATGCTTGATAATTATAAGTTACATTGGTTGCTACTTGCGTATCAAGCGTTAGACCCCAGCCCCCCATAGTTACCATTAAATCATTACCGCTTATCTCAGCTATACCCGAACCACTAATACTACCGTCTTCGTTACCACTACTTGCCATTAATAAATAATGGAAAATGGGCCTGCGAGTTATATCGCTATATTCCATTTTATAAGCAAATAAATTAGGGCTACTTAAATCGTATTCAAACGGGGTATAGCTATTAAAAGGGACAAGATTTCCGCCACCTAAATCAAAGTTTTGCGGTGCTGTATTTGTATTTTGATCAAACAAATCACCTACGTCAAAGTGGACTGTATAGCCTTTTTCTGCAAAAACAGTGGCTACTTTTTCAAGTGCTGTTCGATGTGGAGTAATACCTACATCACTGCTGTCCATATAATCAACTTCAATAAATATATCTTTTTGTGCGGTACGCGCCCCCCACTCATAAAGTGGTAAACCCGCGAATGTTGTCCCCTGTTGCTCAGCGCAATCAGGAATACCATCCTCATCATCATCTATTGTGCAATTTATATTGTTTGGCCCAGCGGGTGTGTTAAACACAGAATAACTCCAATCAGTACTTTGATTAGTGTCTTTCGCATTAAGATCGCGCTTTAAGCTGCCTCCTTGCTCGGAGATGATTTGCTCTGCGTTACCACCTTGCCATTGTGATGGCGTTACTGGTTCTTGTACTGAGTTACCAAATTTTACAAAGTCGATTGTTTGTGTACCTGCACTATTAAGTAATTCTACAAAACCGTTTATGTACCAATAAGGTCTAATTTCATCACTAGCATTACCCACAAGCGCTATTTTAGGGTTGTTAACTGACGCATTTGCTAAAAAATCATCTCCAAACTTACTTTGTAAAATAAGGTACTCACCATTTTCAAGCTCTTTATTGGGCAGTGAAAAAGTTGTCTCTGCACTAGTCGAGCTATTAACCATATTAATACTGCGGGTTTTAAGCGAATAACTCTGTAAGTTTACAGCAGCCCCTGTGCCGTTATAAATTTCAATCCAAGGTAGGTCGTTACTAAATTGCACAGAAGAAACTTCAGTTATTTTTATATCTTGGCTAGAGGTAGTAAAAAAAGTAGCTGTTTGCGTTTCAATGGCCGTATCATCAAAATTAGTTAAATCAGCTGTAACACGGACAATATATTGGGTATCTTCATTAAGGCTTGCGCTTACATTTACAGTATGAAAATAGGTACTTGTGTCACTAGTAGTACCCGACAAACTTTCAATATTTAAGGCCAAGCAAGTAGTAAAATCATCTGCTGACACTTGTACGCCTCCTGTACAAGCACCACTACTAGAATTAACTGCTAAAGTGCTCGTTAGCATAATATCTGAAAATGTAATACTAACAGGGCTATCTACAAGAACTGGGTCATTATTACTTTGGGGTGTTACATTACTAATTGTAGCGGGCGTTGAATCAACCACAGTAATATTCAGGGTAAATTCGGTTGTGTCTTTTGAATCAGACGCAGTTAACGTATAGCTTTGTGAAGTGATACTGTTTGCAGGAGGTGTGTAGCTAAAAAGTAAGGCTTGTGCATCAATAACACTAATTTGTGCACCATTTAAATCATCACCAAAATCAATCTGAACGGTATCGTTATCGGCATCGCTAACTACTAAACTAAATTCTGTGGCTTGATTATATTGCACGCTAATACTTACATCATCTGCAGCTGGTGGATTGTTTGGTGTTAATACTACAACTGTTTTTTGAGCGCTATTTGTAGCGTTATCGTCATCGGTTACAGTAACCACAAATGTAACATTGGTATTTTGTGCAACAGTGGGCGCATTAAAGCTAATGCTTGTTTGTATTTGAGTAAGTTCAACTACAGGACCACTTATTTGCTGCCAAGTTATGCTATTAATACTACCATCGCTGTCTTGTGCATCTGCAACTAAGGTTACACTGTCACCTTTTTCAGCTTCTTCAGGGCCTGTAACAATGACTGTTGGCGCGCTATTTACTTGATTAATTAAAACCGTTTTACTCGCTTGAGCGCTTTTACCTGCATTGTCAGTTACGGTTACGCTAAAACCTAGTGTTGTATTTTCAGATACATTAGGGGCGGTAAAACTAAGGACTCCATCAGTTTGTGAAAACTCAACATTGTCCCCAGCAGACTGAATCCAATTAATATTACTTATAGTGCCATCTGTATCTTGAGCGTTAGCAACTAAACTAACTTGTGTGCTGGCAAGTGCACTACTTGGGCCTGTTATATTAACTGTAGGAGCATTATTTTGAGAGGTGATAGTGCCTGAAAAAACTTGTTGTGCAGTAGCACCTGAGTTGTCAGTAACTGTAACCGAAAAGCTAAAGGTCGTATCGGTTGTTACACTAGGTGCAGTGGCTGTAAGCGTGTTACCGTTAGAGGTAAACGTAAACTCGGGCCCGCTAAGTTGTTGCCATTGATAGCTGACAATTTGTCCGTCGCTATCACTTGCAAGCGCTGTAATAGTAAATGATTGATTAGAAGTAATAACGTTACTGCTAACCGAAAGCGTAACACTGGGCGCAGCGTTACCAGAGGGCGTAGTTGTATCACTACTTTCGCCTCCCCCGCCACAACCTGTGATTAAAAGTGATAAAAAAAGTAAACTTAGCCATTTATTAATATTGTTTTTTACCACTTTTAGCCTCTACATATTAACTATACAAATTTTGTGGCACCTTAGTAACGTTTAAATGAACGGTTATTTCCTCACGATCATGATATAGATGTTTAGCTTGCAACTCGTAATTGATACCTTGTTTCTCAAGCTCTTTTCTGATCATCGAAAGACATTCATAAACACTATCAAAGCGTTTTTTCATAGGCAGCTTTAAGTTAAATATAAACTCTTTTGCGTATGCATTTACTGCCCAGTCAATCATTAGCGTAGTCACTTTGGTCGGTTTTTCCACCATATCGCACACTAACCAAGTAATATTTCTTTTTTCTGGGCGATATTTAAAACCGTCGGCTCTAAAATGTTTAACTTGCCCAGTTTGCATTAAATCGTCATTCATTGGGCCGTTATCAATCGCACTTACAAACATACCACGGCGTACAAGCTGATAAGTCCAACCGCCTGGGCATGCACCTAAATCAACACTGCGCATACCGGCAGCTACGCGTGACTCGCGTTGTTGCTCAGGTATAAATACGTTAAATGCTTCATCGAGTTTTAACGTTGAGCGACTCGGTGCATCGCTTGGCATACGAAGGCGCAAAATACCCATGAAAAATGGAGAATTATTAAAGCTATACGAGTAACCAACATAAGCCGTATTGTTTGTTAAAAACATGACATGCATTACTGGGCGATTTGCTTTTGGCTCACGTAGTACAGTATTTTGTTTTTCGAGGGCTTTTTTAAGCGGTGTTGAGATTTTTTTACAGAACGTTAAAAGCTCTTTGCCTTCGTTTGTGTCTGGCGTTTCAACGCGCAGTTCTGAGCATAATGTAAAATCTTTAGCAGCTTCAACTACTGCGCTCACACGGTCCTCTACTGGCATGTTTTCAAGTAATGTGCCGGCAAACCATTGACGTGCAAACACCATGTTTTTAAAATCAACTTTTTTGATTATTTCGTCGCTGTGATGCGCTTCAAAACATTCGTAAACAACATAACCTGTATTTGGTTTTGCTTTTACATACCCTGCAAAACCTTGCTCTGCAGCATGAAACGTTATTTCAGCAGCGGCATCGTTTTCAAAACCACTACGACAAAAAATCACAACACTAGACATATTAACCCTTAAACTCTTTAAAACTTAAATCGTGCAACTTGCACTAAAATAACAATCCAACCAATAATAAAGCACAACCCACCAAGCGGTGTTATAGGCCCAAGCCACTTCATTCCTGTTAGAGCGAGTAAATATAAACTACCACTGAAAAGTAGTGTGCCCATTATAAAAAAGCCACCAGCCCAACTCAGGTTTATGCCCCATTTAATTAAAATAGCCACCGCAATAAGTGCAAGTCCATGTACCATTTGATACTCAGCAGCCGTTTTAAAAACGCCTAATGAATACTCCGATAAGCGGCTTTTTAAACCATGGGCAGCAAATGCACCTAACATCACCGAAAGCATACAAAAAATACTACCGGTCATTAAAAATAATTTAATCATCTAATCCCCTGCTCAAGTCTTAACGTATCTCAATTTGTTGCTTAATAAATTCAACGGCACTTAACGCTGCTGTTTCTCTATTTTGCAGCTCAGTTACGCCACTTTTTTTACGTGGTTTTAATGAGTGATCGCCATCACTCAGCCAAGTAAATAAAGGCTGCTTTGGCATTTTCATAGTAAGAAGTTCTTCACGTGTACCAAATGTATCTCGCTCGCCCTGTAATACTAAAAAAGGGCAAACAATATCAGCAAAATGATCGGTGCGTAATTTTTCTGGCTTACCCGGCGGATGAAATGGATAACCAAATGCAATAACACCCGAAAGTCTTTGCTCTGTGCTGCACGCAAGCATTGATGCCATGCGACCGCCCATCGATTTACCACCTATAAATAACGGTAAATCTGGCTGCGCATTCGTTAGCACTCGTTCATAATAAGTAAGTAACTTTGGTGCTCGCTCAGGAGGCCTGCGTTTATTAGTTTGTTTAGCGATTTGCATATATTCAAAATCAAATAAACCAACATCAACACCCTGCTCGCTTATTAATTTTGCCATGTGCTGCATAAAGTCAGAATCGCTACCAGCACCTGCGCCATGTGCAAATATAAACTGTGCTATTGCAGGTTGCTCCGTGCTTTTAAACCATTCAATCATTATTAATACTCATGTTCTTGCTCATGCTCTACTAAGCTCAGCATCCACTCTTTAAACGAAACTATTTTACCAAGCTCTGTTTGCGACTCACGAAGCACTAAGTAATACGCATTTTTACTCTCTAGGCTATGATTAAACGGAATTACCAAACGCCCTGCATCTATGTCGGGTTTAGCTAATACACTATTGCCAATTGCCACACCTTGTCCATGTACCGCTGCTTGTAACACCATAGATGAGTGGCTAAATATAGGCCCTTGATTTACCTGGACGTTGCGCACGCCTGCTGTTTTCATCCACGTTTTCCAGTTTTTACGTGTAGTGTCGTGTAATAGTGTGTGATGCGCTAAATCACTAGGTTGATCAAGCGGCTTTAGCCCGCTTAATAACATAGGACTACAAAGTGGTACTAAATATTCGGTATGAAGCTTGTACGCTTGTACGCCATTCCAATGACCCCTTCCATAATAAATAGCAATATCTACGTCATCAGTGAGTGAGTTTTCATCTTGGTCTTGTGCTTTTATTCGCACATCTATCTCTGGATGTAACTCATTAAACAAACTCAAACGAGGCACTAACCACTGAATAGCAAAACTTGGGGTTAGGCTTACCGTTAGGGAGCCCTTAGCGCCACGAGCTAATAGCTTTTCTGTTGCATCAATAAGCTGAGTAAAAATCTCTTTAATATCTAAAAAATAGCCTTGGCCTTCTTCAGTTAATAATAAAGAGCGGTTTTTACGTAAAAACAGCTTCAAACCTAAATGCTCTTCAAGTGTTTTTATTTGATGACTTACCGCCGCCTGCGTTACATAAAGCTCTTCTGCTGCTTTTGTAAAACTTAAATGGCGCGCAGCCGCTTCAAAGGCTTTTAATGCGTTTAATGGAGGTACCCGTCTTGACATAATAACCAAGCTTAGAATTAGTTTTTCTTATGCGTGAGATTATATACATCATATAAGTTTGTGTATATTAAAGGCATAAAAAAAGCGACCTGAGTCGCTTTTTAATAAACATCATACTTAATTATAAATCGCTTGCACTTGTATCAAGTGGGGCAAAACTTTTAATTAAATCATCAACCGCTTTCATTTGCGTTAAGTACCCTTCTAACTTGCTAAGCGCTAGCGCACATGGGCCATCACATTTAGCTTCGTTAGGATTTGGATGCGCTTCGATAAATAAACCAGCAATACCCAACGCCATACCACTGCGCGCAAGCTCTGCAGCTTGTGCACGACGACCATCAGCAGAGTCAGCTCGTCCACCAGGGCGTTGTAGCGCATGTGTTGCATCAAAAATAACAGGTGCCATTGCCTTCATGTC
>NZ_JACJDW010000037.1:0-33467 GCF_014163745.1 Pseudoalteromonas sp. SR44-2
ATGAGTATGTTCGTTAATCATAATGTGCCCTCAAACAAGATTTGAAGATCTGATCATGAAATTGAGATTTAGTTCAAAAAAATCCCCGCTAATTTCTTAGCAGGGATTTGTGTATAAGAGACAGCAATTAGCGGCTTTTTTGTGTTCAATAAATAACTAATTTATTATTTACGTTTAGTAGGCTTAACACGTTGATTGTGTTTTTTAACTGCTTTGCGGATCTGGTTGATTTTAGCGCGTTTATCTTTGCGTTTTTCAGGCATAACAGAAAGCTTAGTTTGTGTCTCGCGCCCTAATTTAACGGTTTTGCGTAAGTAGTTTACTGTTTCTAAATCATACTCCATCCAACCACCTTGTGGCACGCGCTTATCAAGCTCTAGTTTACCGTAACGAATACGAATAAGACGAGATACTTCCGCATCTTGAGACTGCCATAAACGACGTACTTCACGGTTACGCCCTTCATTTAACGTCACGTTAAACCAGCGGTTAACGCCTTCGCCACCCATAGGGGTTACAGTCGTGAATTTGGCTGGACCATCTTCAAGCTCAACACCACGTAGTAAGTTTTTAACCGTTTCATTGGTTACTTCACCAAATACACGCGCAGAGTATTCACGCTCTACTTCATAGCTTGGGTGCATCAAGCGGTTAGCTAATTCACCATCATTAGTAAAAAGCATCAAACCCGAAGTATTAACGTCTAGTCGGCCAACCGCAATCCAACGCTCACCATCAATACGAGGAAGTCGGTCAAATACGGTACGACGTCCTTCTGGATCTTTACGTGTGCTTAACTCACCTTCTGGTTTGTTATACATAATTACACGACAGATTCTATCTGCTTTTTCTTCAATCTTTACAGTGTGTCCGTCTACACGAATTAAATCAGTTTCTTCAACACGGTCACCTAACTTTGCCACTTTACCGTTTACACTAACGCGGTTTGCATCAATGTATTTTTCCATTTCACGGCGTGAGCCTACGCCTGCACGGGCTAGGACTTTTTGTAACTTTTCACCTTGTATACTCATTCGGATGGTTCTCTCACAGAAGGATCACTTAATAACTGGTTAATTTTACTTTGCTGCTCTGTTGGCAGCGCAGGTAAGTTTTCAAGTCCAGTTAACGAAAAATAATCTAAAAATTGTTTAGTAGTTGCATATAAAGCCGGCTTACCCGGAACCTCTTTATGCCCTACCACTTTAACCCACTCTCTTTCGAGTAGGGTTTTAATAATATTCGAACCCGTAGTAACCCCCCTTACTTGCTCAATTTCGCCGCGTGTAATGGGCTGCCTGTATGCAATAAGTGATAATGTTTCCAGTAAAGCACGTGAATACTTAGGCGCGCGCTCTTGCCATAAATTATTTAACCAAGGGTTTAAACTGCTACATGCCTGAAAACGATACCCACTACCAACTTCAACTAAGCGAATACCACGAGTTTGAAAATGTTCTTGTATTGTATCTATTGCGTCGTTTATTCGCGCCATAGAAATAGCTAAATCTATTAATACAGTATCTTTAAGGTGGCGTTTACTCACAGGCTTATCTGCAACAAAAATAGCTGCTTCAATGATCTCAACTAGTTGTTCATCACTAATTCGCCGACCCGCCATAGACACTCTTAACAAATAAAAATACACAGCCATCTATTATGACAGAACAACGCCGAACTAGGAAAATATATCTACTAAATAACTAGATTTTAAACACAAAAAAGCCAGTGATTATCACTGGCTTCTAATTTGCTCTTTAAAACAACAAATATTAGCTGTGTTTAATGGCTTCTAATGCATCATCTTCAGCTACTGCGTTACCGTATTTTTTAATGTAACCCATAAACTCGCTTTTACTGATGCGCTTATCTTGGTTTTTATCCATGTAACCAAAGTGATTTGAAATATCATCATCGTTACCTTCAACTACCGAAATATAGCCATTACTGTCGTTATCTAAGCTTGAAAAGCTGCTTTCAATTTTATCGAATTTAGCGATTTCAGCTTTAAATGCCGACTCACTTACTTCAGAATCAGTGGCTACTTTACCATTGTTTAACTTCATGTAAGTGTTGAATTCTTTGCGGCTAATTTCGTTATCCATATTGGTATCAATATTTGAAAAATGACCCCAAATGCTATCGTCATCAGCTTCAACTTTTGAGATGTAGCCATCGCTGTCATTATCTAAACTTGCAAAGTCACTGTCTATTCTTTCAAGACCTTGATTAGATGAACAAGCCGCTAGGCTTAATGATGCTAAAATAGTGGCTGCTAATGTTAACTTTTTCATAAGACGTATCCTTCGTAATTAATTAAATGTCACTTTAACTAATACAAATCCAATGCCAATAATAGTTAACTCATAAGAATCAACAACTTAATCTTGATCGGTGTATTTATTAAACAGTTTCAATAAGTTAAGCTTGCAAGCTTTGCAAACAACCTTGTAATTTTTGCAAAAAAATACCCGGTAAAAAACCAGGTATCTCAATTTTAGTTATATAGTTCAGCTAATAATTAGATTGCTGCGTTTTGGTAGCGTTTAACAAACTCAGTAACGTTTTGACCATTACATTTTAATGAGTTTAAGTTACCAATTTTTTGACGAACAGGTGCTAAACCTTGTTTTAAAGCCGTCATACATAATTGAGTTTCTTGTTGAGCGTCTTTTGCAAATACTTCTACTTTCTCAACTGATGCGTTGCTTAATGTCGTTTTTTTAGCAATATCGCGAATATCTTCACCATTACATAAAATGCTTTTAGAAAAACGAGATAAGTAAACACCGTGCTGAGCAGCTTCTTTACGAGCAACACTAAAGCCTTCGTTTGCGCTTAGTACACATAACTTAGACTCAATTTTATTATCTTGACTGAAGTAAGTATTGCTTTGTGCTGAAGCAGTTGCAGATGCTAATAAAGCAGTAGCTAAAAGTAGTTGTGTTTTCATGAGAGATCCTATTTGAACGAGCTAAACAAGTGAATTTCGCGCATTATATATTCAATAAAGTTAAGTTCAATTGAATTTTTTATTTATTTAAAAAATTAATACTGCATTTACAATGTTTAAACTTTACCCACCAATTGATCAACATTTGCGCAGCTATTTTCTCATTTCAGTCATGTTATGTACGCGTATTTACTGATACAATTTAAGCTATTAAATAGAACCAATTTTAAGGTAAATTTTATGAAAGTGATTTCTTTCAATATCAATGGTCTGCGTGCTCGTCTTCATCAATTACAAGCTATTATCGACAAACATCAACCAGACGTTATTGGCTTGCAAGAGATTAAAGTTCATGACGAAGCATTCCCACTTGAAGATGTACGAAAAATGGGATATCACGTCTACTTTCATGGCCAAAAAGCCCATTATGGCGTAGCTATGTTATGCAAAAAAGAGCCTAAATCGGTCTTAAAAGGCTTTGCTACCGATACAGAGGAATCGCAAAAACGCATGATAAGCGTCACTGTTGAACAAGAGAACGGTCGCGACCTTACTGTCATGAATGGCTATTTCCCACAAGGTGATAACATTAATCACGAAACTAAATTTCCTTATAAACGCCAATTTTATAAAGATTTAATGACACACCTTGAAACCAACCACACACCCGATCAAGACGTCATCGTTATGGGCGATATCAACATATCACCCACCGATTTAGATATTGGTATTGGCGAAGTTAATGCAAAGCGTTGGTTAAAAACGGGTAAATGTTCTTTTCAACCGGTAGAGCGTGAATGGCTTGCAACATTACTTAATTGGGGCTTTAAAGACACCTTTAGAGAACAAAACCCAGAAACAGACGATCAATATTCGTGGTTTGATTATCGCTCTAAAGGGTTTGTAGATAACCGAGGACTTCGAATAGATGTAGTACTTGCGACTAATGAGCTCGCAGCACGCTGTATAGATACTGGTATTGATTACGAACTGCGCGGTATTGAAAAACCCTCAGATCATGCCCCTATATGGTCAACATTTAAGTAATTACTATGCTCAGCATAACAATACAAGGGCTACTTTGGGCTCTTGTAATTATTATTGCCCTACTAAGCTTTGATAAAAAAACATACAAAACATTGCTTAATACGCCAGCCCGTCAAACTGGTGTTCTTGCATGTGCGTTAGTATTTGCAGTGCTTTGGCGAATAAAAGCAGGAATTTTAACTGGCCTTGATCTACACATATTAGGCGTTACAGCCGCGACATTAATTTTAGGCTGGCGATTGACTATTTTAAGTAGCCTACTTGCCACAGCGCTATTAACTGCATTTGGTCAAATTGAACTTGAACTGTTACCAGTACAACTGCTTATTGGTGCGTTTATTCCTATTTTATTGAGCTATCTTGGCTTTATAATTAGTTACCAGTATTTACCTCGTCATTTTTTTGTTTATATATTTGTTTGTGCGTTTATAACTGCAGGATTTATAGCCTGTATAAAAATAAGCCTAGGTGCTCTATTTTACTTAGCTATAGGGCAATACAATTGGCAAGAACTTGCAGATAACTACGTTTATTTAAGTGCCATAATTTGGTTTCCTGAAGCAATGCTCAACGGCATGGCTATAACAATTATGATCACCTATCGCCCGCATTGGGTAAAAACTTTTTACGATAAGGACTACCTGGACTCATGAGTCTACAATATCAATGCCCGCTATGTAACCTCGCACTTTTGAAAGCTGATTCAACACTTCGTTGTGCTAACAACCACAGCTTTGATTTTGCCAAAGAAGGCTATGTTAATTTACTGCCAGTACAACAAAAAAATTCAAAACAACCGGGCGACTCCCTTGAAATGGTGCAAGCTAGACGCGCATTTTTAGAGCGTGGGTACTACCGCTTTTTACAACAAAATCTTAGCGAGTTAGTCGGTCGAATAAGCGCGAATACGGTTATTGATTTAGGATGCGGTGAAGGTTTTTATACCCAAGCAATAGCAAGTAAAACAGACGCTATAGTGTACGGTGTCGATATTTCAAAATCTGCCGTTAAATATGCAGCAAAGCGCTATCCTAAGTGCCATTTTAGTGTTGCATCAATTAGCCAAGCGCCTTTTGAAAGCCAATTTGCTGATGTACTTATTAGTGTATTTGCGCCTTTGTTTGAGGAAGAACTTGAACGTCTAGCTAATAAAAACGCAACATTAGTGGTAGCAAGCCCAGGCCCTTATCATTTAAAAGAGCTAAAATCGTATATATATTCAGAAGTAAACGAACATACTGAAATAGCCACGCCAAAAGGGTTTCAAAAATCAGAACAGACTCTTTTAACAGAGCATGTAGCGCTTAGCTTTACTGATATTAAAAACTTAATAATGATGACGCCATTTGCATGGAAATTTAGACCCGAGCACTGGACAGCACTCGAAGAAAAAGGTGAACACAATGTCACCTTATCATTTTATATTACTCAGTTTACCAAAATAGATAATGGTATAACCTGCTAAAACTGCTCTTTAGTAAATGCTCTATCCATTTTTTCAAACATATCTTTAAGTAAGTTAGCAAGCTCCATATAACGGGGCTTGTTTTCACTTAACTGCGTTTGATATCCATTAGCCGCCATTTTAGTGTACAGCTCGTTGTACCATTTTTGCATCGCAGGATCTAAAGGCGTTTGCGCTCGTTTACCTAACCAAAATAAACCTTGTAAAGGTAACGATATAAAGAATAATGCACTCGTAATAGCTTGCGGTAAAAAATCAGAACCTAAGTAATTAAGCTGAAAAAACAACGTTAGCATAGCCAAGATTGGCATTACTGTAATGGCAAGCTCAGTCGCTCTAATCACTCTAAACTCTAAAAACAAAGGCGCAAGCTCTTTACGCATTGGCCATTTTTTACCATACAAACGGCCTGTTTGTAGTTGTGACATCACACTTTTTTGCATCATGACTCCTCACAGATACTGCTTTTAAATACAATAGAAAACGAGCTATACCCAAAGTGTAACACAAAATGAGGGAGTTACACTTTCTCAGTAAAAGAGCTTAAATTTACCCTTTAATGGCGAACAATCCTAACTTAAACATCATAAATAAGGTAAAATATTTAACATTGAGTTAACCACTTTGCAGTTGAACATTTAATTGTTTTAGCCTTATTTAATACCGTAAGTGTAACTATCACGTATTAACGTTCACTTACTAAATTTGTTTATGGAAATTGAATCTATGCCAACAACCTCCCCTGAATCCCAACATGTTTTAGTTTTAAACTGTGGTAGCTCTAGTTTAAAGTTTGCCATTATTGATGCAAACGACGGTCACGAAATTATATCAGGCCTTGCTGAACGCTTGGGAGCCAAAACCCCCTCCATTAAATACAAATTTAATGGAGCTAAGACGGTTATCGACTTAGCGGCTAATCAAGCACATGCTGAGGCTATAAATT
The DNA here is from genome assembly GCF_014163745.1 of Pseudoalteromonas sp. SR44-2. Classification (NCBI taxonomy): domain Bacteria; kingdom Pseudomonadati; phylum Pseudomonadota; class Gammaproteobacteria; order Alteromonadales; family Pseudoalteromonadaceae; genus Pseudoalteromonas; species Pseudoalteromonas sp. SR44-2. The sequence continues at coordinate 6,412 of NZ_JACJDW010000037.1, forward strand.
CGCTTGTAAGCTTAATAAAGGATCATAACCTTGATGAGCACCTTATTGCTGTTGGGCACCGTGTTGTTCATGGCGGAGAGCATTTCACAAAGTCAGTCTTAATTGATGAAGATGTAATTAACGGTATTACTAAAGCCTCTTCTTTAGCGCCGCTACATGGTCATGCGAACTTGTTAGGTATTTCATCTGCACAAGCTTCATTTATAGGTTTACCGCAAGTAGCAGTATTTGACACAGCATTTCATCAAACTATGGATGAAGTTGCCTACCTTTACGCCCTACCCTATAAGCTTTATACAGATTACGGTGTGAGACGCTATGGTATGCATGGCACAAGTCATTACTATGTAGCAGGACAAACTGCTAAATTATTAAATCAGCCTATAGAGAAGAGTAATTTCATTAGTGCTCATTTAGGTAATGGCTGCTCTGTTACTGCAATAAAAAATGGTAAAAGTGTTGATACTAGTATGGGTTTAACGCCATTGGCAGGTATTGTTATGGGTACTCGCAGTGGAGATATTGACCCCGGTTTATTTAATTTTTTAACCACACAGCTTAGTTACAACGCTCAGCAAATAGATAATTTATTAAACCAAGAAAGCGGCCTACTAGGTATTAGCGAACTCTCTAACGATTGCCGAACGATTGAAGAAGCCGCTGTTGCCGGACATAAACAAGCACGTTTAGCGCTGGATATTTTTTGCTACCGACTAGCCAAACAAATTGCAGCTTACATGGTACCATTACAACGTTTAGATGCACTTATATTTACTGGCGGCATTGGCGAAAACTCCGATATCATACGTGAAAATGTCATTAATCAATTAGCCTTTTTAGGATTCAGTTGTGACCAGAAGAGCAATCTTGATGCACGTTTTGGTAATCAAGGTATTATTAGTTCAGCCAATACTTCACCCAAAGTGGTAGTAATGCCGACCAACGAAGAGTGGGTTATTGCACTTGATGCCGCTAACATCGTAAAGGAGCTTTAATATGGCACGTCGTATTATGTTAATTCCTGTGTCTACCGGTGTGGGTTTAACGTCGGTATCAGTTGGTTTAGTTCGCGCTCTTGAGCAAAAAACAGTTAAAGTTAACTTTTTTAAACCCATCGCTCAGCCTCGTTCAGGCGAAACTGGTCCTGAAAAATCAACACAAATAGTCACTCAAGGTTCACCTATTAACCCACCCACCCCTTTTGCTCTTGATTATGCTGAGCAAATGATTGGCGACGGTAAAGGTGATGATCTACTAGAGGAAATTGTTGAACGCTTTGAAAGTAAAATAAACGACGATGAAGTAGCTATTATTGAAGGTATGGTGCCTACTCGTCGCCAACCTTATGCTGGGCGTGTAAACCGCGAAATTGCGCAAACACTCGGCGCTGAAATTGTATTTGTACTTACCCCTGGTAATTACACCATTACTCAAATAGAAGACCGCCTAGAAATTGCAGCAGGTAACTACGGTGGAATCGATCATCCTCGTGTACTGGGTTGTATTTTTAATAAAGTAAATGCGCCACTTGATGAAGAAGGCCGTGCACGCGCCGATTTAGTCGATGCTTACAAACCTGAAGAACTTGAAAACGAGTTAAATCGTTTAGCGTCTTTACCTATTTTTAAAAAAAATCCGTTTATGTTGCTTGGCGCAATCCCGTGGGATTTTGACTTAGTAGCGCCACGCGTAAAAGACTTAAGCGCGTATTTAAAAGCAACAATAATTAACGAAGGCGATATGCTTCATCGTCGCCTGCGTCGTATCACTTTTTGTGCTCGTACGGTTTCTAATATTTTAAATTATTTTACGCCAGGGGCTTTATTAGTAACACCGGGCGATCGCTCAGACATACTTGTTGCTGCGTGTTTATCTGCTATGAACGGCACTAAACTTGGCGCTATATTACTCACGGGTGGCTTTGAGCCAGAGCCACGCATTATGGCTTTGTGTGAACAAGCCATGCAAACCGGTTTACCAATACTCGCAACCGATGCCGACACATGGCGCACATCACTATTACTGCATAACTTTAATATGGAAGTACCAAATGATGATGACCAACGCATTGAAAAAGTAAAAGATCACAACGCAGAACATATCAATTCAAGCTGGCTCGATACTCTAGCTCAAAGTGTAGGCAAAACGCGTAAGTTATCACCACCTGCATTTCGTTATTTATTAACCGATAAAGCACGTAAAGCAGATAAAACCGTAGTATTACCAGAAGGGAATGAACCTCGTACAATTAAAGCGGCTGCTATTTGTGGTCAACGTGGCATTGCTAAAACTATATTGCTTGGCGATCGCGAAGAAATAATGCGTATTGCACAGCAGCAAGGTATTGAGCTAAACGAACATGTAAGTATCATCGAGCCAAAAAGTATTATAAATGATTATATTGCGCCTATGGTCGAAATTCGTAAAAGCAAAGGCCTAACTGCCGTTGTAGCACAAGAGCAACTACAAGATAACGTCGTACTTGGCACAATGATGCTTGAGCAAGGTAAAGTAGATGGTTTAGTATCGGGCGCGGTTAATACCACTGCCAATACAATTCGCCCGCCCCTGCAGTTAATTAAAACAGCGCCAGGATCATCGCTGGTATCTTCCGTATTTTTTATGCTGCTACCTGACCAAGTGTTAGTTTACGGTGACTGTGCTATAAACCCCGACCCTAATGCTGAACAACTTGCTGATATAGCGATTCAATCTGCCGACTCTGCAGCTGCATTTGGCATAGAGCCACGTGTAGCAATGATAAGCTATAGCACGGGTACATCAGGTACGGGTGCCGATGTTGAAAAGGTACGTGAAGCCACAAAAATAGCAAAACAAAAACGTCCTGATTTAATTATCGACGGCCCACTACAATACGATGCCGCTATAATGGAAAATGTAGCACTTAAAAAAGCACCTAACAGCCCTGTAGCTGGTAAAGCGACTGTATTTATATTCCCAGATTTAAATACAGGTAATACAACATATAAAGCAGTACAACGCAGTGCCGACTTAATAAGTATCGGCCCTATGCTTCAAGGTATGCGCAAACCCGTAAACGACTTGAGCCGTGGTGCATTAGTCGATGATATTGTGTATACAATCGCCTTAACTGCAATTCAGGCAGCCCAAGCAGAAGCGCTAATAGCACATTAAACACAACGTGTGCTTTTTATAGCCTAGCTATTATTTATTTAATAATTAACTAGTTAGGCTATTTATACCCTGCAACCCCCATACTTATCCACAGAAATTGTGGGTAAGTTTTTAATCTCTATTAAAACCCACTTCCAAATGCTCATTTTAGTCACGCTTACACCTTTAACTTGAAGGCAATAATCTATACTATAAAGCTATCAATAATGCTGTATCGCAGGCGTTTAATGTCAAAACAAACATTACAATTACACAGCACGGTTTTATCTATTCACAGTTTAGATGTTGACGCCGATATACCTGCGGCGCTACTCAAGCTTCCTTTATTTTTTATATCTAAAACCCAGGATGAACTATCTATTGTTTGCCCTAGTAGCTTTGAAATAGAGAGTTTAGATACCGAATCTGATTGGCAAGCACTTGAGGTGGTTGGCCCACTTGGTTTTTCGCTGACCGGAATAATGGCTAATATATCGGGTGTATTAGCACGCGCTAAAATTTCTATTTTTTCAATCTCAACCTACGATACCGATTATATTTTAGTAAAAAAACAAACGGCCTCACTAGCACTTAACGCCTTAAAAAAAGATGGTTACAACGTGGTGGCCCAATAGCATATGAAAGCACAAACAATTGAATATCTAGCACTCAATAAAACGCCTCGTAGTGCCATCCTTATTACAAGCCCATTTACAGGTAAAGTAATACCGCTTCAAGAGCACCCCGAACCTATTTTTAGGTTTGGTATTCTCGGTCCTGGTATTACTGTAAAGCTCAGTAGCCACAAAATTTTAGCGCCGTTTGATGGCACGTTATTACAAGTAAAAAACGCAGGTACTGAGTTTATTTTACAGGCTAAAAATGGTTTAAAAGTTTTAATCAACTTAACTATTACCGGTTCGCAATCAATTACACATACTCATATTGCACAATTAAATGGTAGTGAAATAAGTAAAGGCCAGCGCCTCGCTTATTTTGATTTACGCGAACTAGAAACGCCTATGCTGGCCAGTTTAATCTTACTTAACGGCCATAATCTCGGCACATTTCATTACTCACATTCGCATGTAAATGCGGATGTAGATACCTTATTAACTATTATTAAGAAGAACTAAATTTATGATCACTCTATACGGTATTAGCAATTGCGACACGATAAAAAAAGCAAAAAAATACTTAGCCGACAACAACATCGAATTTACGTTTCATGATTACCGCAAAGATGGCGTAAATGAGCAAATGGTAAGTGATTTTGCAGATAAACTCGATTGGGAGCAACTCGTCAATAAACGTGGCACCACTTATCGCGCACTAACTGATGAGCAAAAACAGAGTTTAACTAAAGAAAGTGCTATCCCATTGTTAGTTGAACAACCTGCAATGATCAAACGCCCAGTACTTATTAACAATGGCAGTTACCATTTAGGTTTTAAAGCAGCCCAATACGATGAGATATTTAAATCATGAAAGATGATGTAATTGCACTCGCCCAAGCACTAATACAACGTGAGTCAGTAACGCCCGAAGATGCTGGCTGCCAACAGATGATGAACGACCGCCTTGCTGCGGTTGGTTTTAATATTGAGTCATTATTTTTTACCGACACATTAAATACATGGGCTCGAAAAGGCACACAATCACCGCACTTTTGTTTTGCAGGCCACACTGATGTTGTGCCAACAGGCCCTGAAAAAAATTGGCAACACCCGCCGTTTTCAGGATTAATAAAAGACGGTTTATTACATGGGCGCGGCGCTGCCGATATGAAAGGCTCGTTAGCTGCAATGCTTGTTGCAACCGAGCGTTTTGTTACTAAACATCCAGATCATAAAGGCTCGATTTCTTTTTTAATCACCTCCGACGAAGAAGGCCCGTTTATAAACGGGACTACCCGTGTAATTGATACGCTAGAGGCGCGCGGTGAAAAAATTGATATGTGCCTAGTTGGCGAGCCTTCATCACGGGATGTATTAGGTGATGTTGTTAAAAATGGCCGCAGAGGTTCACTTACCGCTTTTTTAACCGTTAAGGGTGTACAAGGGCATGTCGCCTATCCACATTTAGCACAAAACCCAATTCACCTAGCAACCCCTGCCCTTACTGAGCTTAGCCAAACGGTGTGGGATAACGGAAATGAATACTTCCCTGCTACCAGCTTTCAAATTTCAAATATTAATAGCGGCACAGGTGCAGGCAACGTGATCCCAGGTGAGCTAGAAGTACAGTTTAACTTTAGATTTAGCACGCAAGTGACACATGAGCAATTACAACAACGTGTAAATGACATACTACAAAAGCATAACTTAAATTATGAATTAAGCTGGATAGTAAATGGCTTGCCTTTTATTACCGAGCACGGCCCACTTGTTGATGCCACAGTAAAAGCGATTAAATCAGTAACCGGTTTAACCACAAACCTAGAAACTACCGGCGGCACATCAGATGGTCGCTTTATTGCACAAACAGGTGCTAAAGTAATTGAACTTGGCCCATGTAACGAAACTATTCATAAAGTAGATGAATGCGTAAGTACCGATGATTTAATAGCCCTTACCGACATTTACGAGCAAATACTAGAGCAACTTTTAGCATAATGGATGTAACTAAACCAACATCGATAATGTGTATCACAGGGCAAAGTGATACACATTTAACTGACATACAAAATCATCGCTTGCACAGCGCTATTATTAGCGACTTTTTAGCGCTGCAAAGTGCAGCTAAAAAAGCGGGATTTGATCTTACTATTGCCTCAAGTTTTCGCGACTTTGAACGCCAGTCAATTATTTGGAATAATAAGTTTTTAGGTATTCGACCTGTTTATAATAAACAGCAAAAGGTTGTAGATTTAACTAAATTAAATGATGTAGATAAATGCATAGCAATAATGCTCTACTCTGCACTACCTGGCGCAAGCAGGCACCATTTAGGGACTGACTTAGATGTGTTTGATAAAGCTGCGGTCAGTGATGATTATAAGCTACAGCTAACACCTGATGAATACTTGCAAGGTGGGCCGTTTGCACCTTTGAGTAATTGGCTTGATACTAACTTAGTTAAATTTGGTTTTTATCGCCCTTACCAGCATGATTTAGGCGGCGTAGCACCTGAGCTTTGGCATATAAGCCATATTAAGCAATCACAATTATTAGTGAATAAACTTAGCGAGCAAGTACTTTTTGAATGCATAAAAAACAGTGAACTACAGGGTAAGCAGGCAATACTTGATAACTTACCTGCTATTTATAAACGCTTTGTAACAAACGTAAGCCCACACCTAAAAGAAGGTTAGGTTTTATTAAGCCTTCTTTTTATTTAAAATAAACACTAGCACGGCCCCTAATATTAACGAGCTTGCTACTATAAACTCCATTGTTACCTGCTCTGATAAAAACAAAACACCAGCAATGGCAGCAAGTACCGGCACACAAAGTTGCACAACCGCAGCTTGGGTACTTTTAAGTAGTGGCATTGCTACATACCAAACACTATAACCAACTCCAGACGCTATTGCCCCCGAGGCACACGCAAGTAACACCCCTTCAATACTCATATTTTTTAAATAACTCATACCTACAAGTAATAAAACAGGGATAGCAACTAAGCTTCTTATAAAGTTAAACCCAGTAGTACGCAGTGGCGATACGCACACTTTACCGCGAATACTGTAAATACCCCATGCCACACCACTGAGTGCCATAAGTGATGCACCTAATAATGAAGGCACCGCTGCAGATGGCAGCATTAAATATACAAAACCAGATAACGCCACTATAAATGCACACCACTGAAGCAGGCTTAATTGCTCTTTTTGATAAATACCCCAGCCAATCATAGTAAGTTGCACAGCAGAAAATAAAATTAGTGCACCGGTACCGGTATCTAGCTCTACGTAGGCAATCGAAAAACAAAGCGCGTAAACAAGCAGGCTAATACTGCTTCGCCAGCTTCCTCTGTCATTTAAAATAGCGGGATTGAATGTGCCTTTACGTTTTAAATTATGGGTATAAATAGCCATTATAATGCCCAAACATGCAGCCCCGCTGAGTAAGCGAATAACAGTAAAGTTCCAAGCATCTATATAACCTTCTGCTAAGGCCATTCTGCAAAAAAGAGAATTTGCAGCAAACGCAATTAAAGCAATTGCTGTGTATATGGTGGCTTTCAAAAAAATTCCTTCGCAACGAAAAATAACTATATTGTTTAAACTGACTCGCTAATTAACCAACCACGTTCAAGCCATTGATTAATTTTAGTAATTAAAAACCCAGCGATTTGCTCGCCTGGGAGTTCATTTAAACAGGATTGACATAACTGTGCAAAGGGTGTGTTTTGTTTTAATAAACTCAGTAAGCGGTATTCTTGTGCATCAACGCTTAAATATTGTGTACGCCTTTGAGCATCACGTGCTACAACCCAAAAGCGAGGTTCTGAGACTCTTGGCTCTGGCGGTGTTTGCTTTTGTTTTATTGCCTGCCAACTTTCAACCGCCAACGTATTAAACACAACTAACTGAACACTTGGATGTAATTTTAATAGTAAAGTTGGCCATTGCTGAGGTTCAATACTTTCAAGCTCTGACACATTAAGTAATGTTTTATCGCTTGCATCAAAAGTATTTAGTAATAGTCGTTCAAATTTGGCTATATCTGCAAGTATGGGGTAATCACTAAAAGGAGTATTAGCGGCTAAATAATCTGGTAGTTTCTCTGCAAAAATTCGTAGTGACGTATGAGTTGAAGGATATAAAGCTAAATAACCATCAACCATCATCTCAAATAAATCATCACCTAAGTAAATGCCCAACTGTTCGTGATCTTGCTCAATCACGGCTCTTAAGCGAATTTTATAAGCGCTTTGATAAATAGAAAGTCGCTGTTGTGTATTTAACTGCCCTTGCTGCGCAATTTGCTCGCTAATACCCGAACTTTCACCTTGCAGTAAATTCATAAACTGTTGTTGCAGCTTTGCTAAATCACTCATGATCTTATATCCCAAAACGGTTTCACTAGCGTTTTAGCATGCTCAAGCTCAGTAATTAAATCATCAAGGGAGCCAATATTATCATCGCGTTCAATCATGGTACTTACCGGATTTAATGTTTTTGCATACTGAGTATATAAGTCCCATACCGCATCGGGAACATCTTCATCGTGAGTATCTATAATATGCGTACCAAAGTCTTGATGTCCTGCTAAGTGTATTTGTGCAATAGCAGAACTCGGAATAGCTGATAAATAATCCATTGCATTAAAGTCGTGATTTCGTGCACTTACATAAACATTATTTACATCCATTAAAAACTTACAGCCTGTTTGCTTATGTAATTGCGCTAAGAATTCCCACTCACTCATTTGTGAATCGTTATAGGTTAAATAGCTCGATACATTTTCAAAAATCATTTCGCGCCTTAGGTAGTCCTGAACTTGCGAAATTTTATTTGCTAAATGATCAAGCGCCTCTGAGGTGTAAGGCATTGGTAGTAAATCGTGGCTATTAATACCGCCCACTTGGGTAAAACATAAATGATCAGACACCCACTGCGGCTCAACCCTCGCAATTGTGTTTTTTAACTGATTTAAGTAGTCCTTATTAATAGGGTCAATACTACCAATCGACATTGATACCCCATGCATAACAATCGGATAATCTGCTCTTATTTTATTTAAATAATGCCAAGGTTTTCCACCGGCTACAAAATAGTTTTCTGAAATAATTTCAAACCAATCTACAGCTGGTTTCTCTGCAATAATTTGCTCAAAATGCGGGGCTCTTAGTCCTAAACCAAAACCTAAAAAACGATTTGTCATAAACTTCCTTAATAAGCCTGAATAATAAACACATCGTTCAGGCTTATTTTATGCGTTCGATAAATTGGTATTAGCTACCTACAGAACCACCAATATCACCACATGCTTTTGCAGGCATTGATACAAAACCGGTGCCTTTACATGATGCATGTCCAGCACAAGCATTATTAGCAGTCTTACAATCGTTATGACCGCCACACACATTTACATCGTTACAATGTACTAAATCTGCTTTAGCTACACTGCCAACCCATTTATCTTTTACTGTACCGCCAACGTCAGCACATGCTTTTGCAGGCATTGCTACAAAACCAGTCCCTTTACATGACGCTTGACCTGCACATGCATTCTCAGCTGTTTTACAATCGTTATGGCCACCACATACATTCGCATCATAACAATGAACTAAATCAGTTGTTGCGCCATTATTAGCAACTGCACTTGATGTTGCCGTTTCTGCCTCTGTTGCATTACAACCAACTAAACCTGCTACCATTACAGCCATTGCTGCACCTGTAAACTTTTTCATTTTTTAATTCCTCTGAGTGATATAACTCTTAGCAAGACCGCTAAAGCGAAAATACTATTTCAGTGGAGTTGATAATAAACCAAAAAAATTCACACTTTGTTCACTAGTGTCACTTTATATTTCTTTATTAGCAGGCAGTTTTACTCTACGATTTTTTACAATATTTCACACATTTAGCTAAAAATAGTATGTTAATGTATACAGGTAAATTAAGAGGAGTGCTCAGTGCGCCGCAGTATAATTTTAAGCTTTTGTTTTATTTTAAGTGGGTGTAGCACAATGGGTTTTAATGACCTGTTTAATGACTATGCCACGCAAATGACACCAATAAGAAATGCGATCGAGAAAAATAATATCGAAGAAGCGCAATCCCTTATTGCTAATAATAGCACCCTGCACAGCAGCTACTTACTCAACCAACTTGAGCAAGCTCGTTTAAACGACTTAGCAAATACGCCAGATGATGCACAAAGTAAATTTGAGAACGTGTATACGCAAATGCAAAAAAAACGTGAAGCCGCCAAAATACAAGTTAGTGCGGGCCTTGAACAAAGTAACGCTTTATTTACCAACGACTCAGCAATAACTTATGTGCCACCCGCTTACGAAATGAGCATGCTTCATAGTTATAAAGCACTTAACTACGTGTATAAAAATGATGTTGAAGGCGCATTGGTCGAAATTCGCCGAGCTAATAAAGTACAAGTTGATGCGCTTAGCGAGAATGGAGCAGAAGTAGACTCAACCGTTAAAGAAGCTCAGCAACACTACCCAAGCATGAGCAATGTAACCAGAAACATAAAAAATGGCTTTCAAAATGCCTACACATTTTACTTATCTGCTTTGCTTTACCAAAGTGCTAAACAATACGACGACGCCTATATCGATTATAAAAAAGCATTGGCTATACAACCTAACAATATTTATTTACAGCAAGATGTAATGCGCCTTGCTAAAAAACAAGGGTTTGACCAAGATCTAAATGAATTTAAAAAACGCTTTGGCGATACGCCCACTATTTCTTCATCACAAGGCGAAGTAATTGTTTTATTTGAACAAGGATTAGTACCAAAACAAGATGAATTTAAGTTGCGCTTGCCAATTTATTCATCACGTGGCGATGCACGCTTTTACAGCTTGGCGATGCCGGTATATAAAGATAATGCCTATGTGCGCCGCCTTAACAATATAAATATAGATGCACAAAGCTTGGCGCTTAGCCCACTGGTACACATTGAAGCACTTGCAGCTAAAACTTTAGAAGATCAAATACCTGCAAAAGTCGCTCGCCAAGTACTTAGATTAGTAGCTAAAGAGAAAGTGCGGGCAGAACTTGCTCGCAGTGCCGGTGATGTAGGTAACATACTTGCTAATATTTATAATTTGGCGTCTGAGCAAGCTGATACACGCAGCTGGCTCACACTTCCAAATCAAATAAGTGTCGCAAGACAAAGCCTAAATACAGGTGAGCATTCTGTGCATATAGGCACACAAGCACCTATAAATTTTACCATTAGTAAGCAAGGGTTAACGTTAATTTACTTAACCTCTATTAATAACTACTTTAATTATCACGTAGTTCAACTTTAGGAGTCATCATGAAATACATAGCGCCATTATTAGCAGCCTTAATGCTCAGTGCATGTTCCAGCCAACCGGTTACATCGGGTATTTCTGTTGAACAAAATAAAAACCAGTTTAATGAGCAATTACGTGTAGATAACCCAGAGCTTAGTAAAAAGCTGGCCATTACTGATGTGAAAACACGTCAAACCAACCAGTTAACCGATGTAGTAGTGACACTTTCGAGCCAGTATAAAAAATCACAATATTTGCAGTATCAGTTTAATTGGTTTGATAAAGACGGCTTTGTAATTAAAGGCAACCATTCACCTTGGCAAGCACTCACCTTATTTGGTTTTGCAAAAACACAATTACCGGGCTTAGCACCGAGCTCTGATGCGGTTACCTTTTCTTTAGCAGTAAGAGAAGTGTCTACCGAATCACAAGAATTTAAAGATTAAAGGAAACAACCATGATCATCAGTAACAAATTTAAAACAGTATCAACTTACGCTTTAGTTGGCTTGAGCGCTTTAGTATTAAGTGGCTGTGCTAATAAAGCCGTGGTAAGTTATGGCGATGCACAAGCAGTAGAAACAACCGATATTAATTTTGGCTCTACCGACTTACAAAAAGTAGCGAGCCAAATGACCGATTCATTACTCAGCTCACCCGTTGTTGGCACAATGACCGCTAATAAACGCCCTGTAGTATTTGTTGAGCGTATTAAGAATAAAACTAGTGAGCACATTGATACTGAATCAATCACCGATTCAATCTCAACGCAAATGCTACGCAGTGGTAAGTTCCGTTTTGTAGATATGACGCGTGTTGAGTCAGTACGTGAGCAATTAACGTTTCAAAACGAAGATGCCCTTGTTAACGCTGCAACAGCCGTTGCATTTGGTAAACAAATTGGCGCGCAATATATGTTATACGGAAATTTATCGAGCATAGTTAAATCAAACGCTGATAAATCAGATGTTTATTACAAATTTACAATGCGCTTAATGGATATGGAAAGCGGCCTAGTTGAATGGGCAGACGAAACTGAAATTCGTAAAACTAAAGAAAAATCAACCTTTGGCTGGTAGTTACTAAGCCTTTACGGGCTAATAAGCCCATAGAGGCTACCAATAGGAGATTATTATGAAAGCAATTACTGTAATTATGTGCGCTTTACTTACAATAAGTGCGCCTACGTTTGCTAAATACGAGCGCAATAAAGCAGTCCCTGTGCAGCAAGTTTTATTTGGTGACGTAAAATCGGTACGCAATATTACCGAACAAGAAATCATTCAAGACAAAAACAACGGCTGGGAAACCTTCGGCGGTGCATTACTCGGTGGTGTTGTAGGCAACCAGTTTGGTGGCGGTAGCGGCCGCACAGTAGCAACAATATTAGGCTCGGTAATTGGCGGCAGTGTTGCACATAATAGGCAGCAGCAAAGTCATTATCAGCAAAATCATTTTGTAGAGTTATTAATACAAGTTGAAAACGGCGACCAGTTTATGGTTGTTCAAGATCAAGACCAATCAATGCGCTTTAGCAAAGGTGACAACGTAAGGTTAGTATACTTGAACGACAACACGGTGCGTGTAGATAAAGCGTATTAGGCCGTGCTGAACTTTGGTGGACGAATTTGCAGCAGAATGTTTGGTGTTTCGACAAAGCGGAACCTATGAACGGTAGTTGTTCCCCATAAATAGGCGATAACGCAGCATAAATGCCAAACATGCGCTGCCCGAAGGGTTCTGCCTAGCGGCAATTAACTCTTTGTTGCCTACATGGATGTGGGTAAGGGGCGCGAGCAGGACGCGGAAGCTTTGCTCGGTTTTTACTTAGCCCACTAGGTTACAAACCTCGCGTCGCGATTTAATCGCCCCTAGATTGAACAAATTTCAATCCACAAAGATCAACACGCCCTGCCAATATATTCATGACTAATGTAAAAAACGAGCCAAATATGGCTCGTTTTTTTATTTTTTAAATAACTATACTTGGCGATAGTCTTTAAAAAAGCGCTTCATTTTTAACATCGCATCCGATAAATCATCTTTGCTTGGTAAAAATACCAATCTAAAATGATCCGGCTCGGGCCAATTAAACGCCCTGCCATGTACAAGTAATATTTTTTCAGCTTTTAGCAAATCGTACATCATCTTTTCATCATCTTTAACGTTAAAAAGTGCTGTATCTACTTTGGCAAACGCATAAAGCGCGCCTTTAGGTTTTTTACAACTAATGCCTTCAATAGCGTTTAACCCGCGCCATGCTATATCGCGCTGCTCGTATAAGCGCCCGCCTGGGTTAATTAAATTATCAATTGATTGCACGCCGCCCAACGCTTGTTGAATTGCATATTGCGCAGGTACATTGGCGCACAAACGCATAGATGAAAGTATTTCAAGACCTTTGCGTAAATCATCCATTACAGAGGTACGACCGCTTAGCACCATCCACCCCATTCTTAGCCCCGCTGCACGGTAGGTTTTAGCTAAACCATTAAAAGTAATGATTGGTACATCATCACACAGTGAGCCGATTGAAGTATGCGTTATACCATCGTATAAAATCTTTTCGTAAATTTCATCGCTCAATAAAAGTAGTTTATGTTCACGCGCTATATCAATTAATTGCATTAACAAATCGTCACTGTAAACCGCACCTGTCGGATTATTAGGATTAATTAATACCAAAGCTTTAGTTTTAGGTGTTATTTTGCTTTTTATATCTGCAATATCCGGAAACCAATCTTGCTCTTCATCACATAAATAATGCACCGGATTACCACCCGATAATGTAACAGAAGCAGTCCAAAGTGGATAATCTGGAGCTGGAATAAGCACTTCATCGCCATTATTTAATAGCGCTTGGGTGATCATCTGAATAAGTTCGCTTACGCCATTACCAATATATATGCTATCTACATCTAAATTATGTAATCCACGTTGTTGGTAGTGCTGATAAATAGCCACGCGGGCTGAATAGAGGCCTTTAGAGTCACAGTAACCTTGGGCTGAATATAAGTTGCGGATAATATCGCGGTGCATATCTTCTGGCATATCAAAACCAAAAGCAGCCGGATTACCTATATTCAATTTTAATACTTTTTGACCTTCGTCTTCCATTTTTTTAGCTTGTGCTAAAACCGGCCCACGAATGTCATAACATACACCTTCTAATTTGTGACTCTTTTTAATATCAGACATTTTTACCTCTTTAGGGCGTATTGACTTTATGGATTAAATTTGTTCAACCTAGGGGTGATTTAATCGCGGCGCGAGATTTGTAACCTAGTGGGCTAAGTAAAAATTGAGTAACAAAGAGAAAATAGCCCCTAGGAAGAACCCTCTGGGCAATGCGTGTTTGGATTTTATGTGTTGTTATCGCCTATTTATGTGGAAAAACCACACTGCATAGGCTCTGCCTAACCTAAAAACCAGACACTGGTTGCAAATTCAATCCCGAAAGATCAACACGCCCTAGTGAGTCTTTAGACTAACCTAGTAAAGGCGTAAAATGCCAGTCAATTTAGGTGCTTAATACTGAAATAAATTCACGTTTCAGCTTCAATAATTAACGAGATGCTAACCATTCATTTAGCTTAGCTTGAGAGCCTGTTACTTGAGCCATTAAGCTATTAGATGCGTCGATAGCTTCAGCTAAGTTATCTAGGTTTAAGTTTTGTTCAATAACACGCGATACTTCAGCAAGGCTTGAAGCTCCAAACTGCGCCGCATTCGATTTTAAGCTATGGGAGTGGCGAATAGCTGCTTCTTTATCTTTACCAATGGTTGCTAACACTTCTGAGCCCAAACGTTCAAACTCTGAGCAGCAAAAATCAAGTGTATCAGCAAACTGCTCACCCAATAACGATTCCATACTCTCTAATGCTGATGTATCAATATTTATTTCTGTCATATTTTAAGCCCTTAAAACAATCCATGTAAGTTACAGTTTAATAGTACTACTTTATATTGATGCGTAAAAAAAACCAACTTAATTACCTTATAAATGTATAATTGCGAGGATCATACTGGCAACAAAAAGTTTATTAAATGGCACGCACACTTTGTAATCATTGTAACTTTTCACTAAACACCTGTATTTGCAACGCAATTACAAATATAAACAACAAAGTTACGGTTATTATTCTACAGCACCCGAGTGAAGAAAAAATAGCAAAAAATACCGCTAAACTACTCAATTTATGCCTAAATGATTGCCAAATAATCAAAGGCGAAAATAATGATGACTTTTCCATACTAAAAACACTGCCAGTAAGCTCAACTGTTTTACTCTACCCTAACGAACACGCTGTAAATTTAGACGATAACACTGAGCAGCCAAATGTAAAAAACATCACCCATTTAATCGTGGTTGATGGTACATGGAAAAAAGTCTACAAAATTTTGCAGCTCACCACATTACTAAATCAATTTAAAACGGTCAGTTTTAAACAGCTACCTAAAAATCGTTATGCTATTCGTAAAGCTCCTCGGGCCGACAGCCTATCCACACTTGAAGCTGTAGCGCATAGTTTGTTTTTAATAGAGCAGCTAAATCCCGCACCACTTTATAATGCGCTAAATGAATTAATACAAAAACAAACCCAACACATGCCTGAGCACGTAAAAGCACGTTACTTAGATTAAATTCGTTACTATATGAAACTTGCAATGCGTAACTACCCTAACAGACTAAAACGTGGCTTTACTCGCCAAGGACCCGACTATCGCTTTGACGACCAAGTCGACTTTAGCGATATAAGAGATACCTTCGGCTTTAGGTCAATGGTCGTTGGTAAATGGGTAACTAAAGAAGAGCGCTACATTAGCGCCAATTTAATTTACGATGCACTGGCGGATCTTGCGCAAATACTGCATTTACCGCCCAAAGCTATTGGCCTGCGCGGCAAGCTTAACTTTGCATTTGGCCATGGCGGCCAAAAAGGTGTGCAAGCGCATTATAATGCAGCCTCTCAAACGCTTGCTCTTGCAAAAAATGCAGGCGGTGGTGCACTTGCCCACGAATGGTTTCATGCATTTGATCATCATATAAGCGAGCATTTATTTGCAGCAAAACCCCGCTTTGGCTTTGCCTCAAAATTATGGCTTTCAAACACGCCTAATTTATCGCATCCACTTAATAATGCTTTGAACAGTTTTTATAAACATGTATTTTTAGATGAAGATGGTATTGATGCAAATAACTTTGTACAAACGTGTATAGAACACGACAAAGCCCATAATATGAATTATATGAGCATGCCAGAAGAGCTTGCAGCCCGGTGTTTTGAAGCCTGTATTGAAGGCCACACATATATAAAAAATAGCTTTTTAGTGGGAGGCTTAAAAAGTAGTAATTTAATATACCCAAACAGTGAGCATATTAATAAAGCAAATGAAGCGCTTAACCAGTATTTTGAACTACTGGGTTATGCGCTTCATAAAATAGACGAGTAATGCCTATATTTGGTGATTATTTATCATCACTAATACGGCTTGCTACTGCGCTGCTTTGATCTTTATATTTTGCATCTTTACGAATATTGTATGGGTTTTCACATGGTCCCGATAACATCTCAAAGCTCATAGCACCAATTTTCATCAGTGGGCGTAGTGCCAGTGGTAATTTACCTGAGTTGTAAAACTCTAAAACAATATTGCCACTCCAGCCTGGGTCTATTCGATGCGCGGTTACATGCACCATTAAACCCAAACGCGCAAGCGATGAGCGTCCATCTAACCAACCTACTATATCTGCTGGCAACGTAACTTTTTCATGGGTAATAGCTAGTGCAAGTTCACCTGGGTGTAAAAAGAATGCTTCACCTTCATCAAGCACTATTTCTTCACTCATGATCGATTCCATGGCTTTATTTAACTGATCTTTTGGACCACTTAAATCGACGTATGCTGCATTATGCGCATTAAACGTTCTAAATTTATTACCCAAGCGTAAATCGGCCGTTACACCTGAAATCATCTCGCTCGTTGGTGCAGGCTCAATAACTATGCGGCCATCACTTAAGTATTCTTTAATATGTGTGTCTGAAAGTCTCATTATTTATTAATCTTCCGTAATCACAATTTCAATTGCATTGTGATGCTGTTGATAATAAAGCGTGCTGGCTATTAACCTTGCTGCTGCGCTGTATGTTTTGCTTATTGCGGCATCGTTATCGCTTGCAATAAGTTTACCTTGCTCAGAATACTCGCGTATATCTATTGCAAGTGGAATATGGCTAAGTACAGGCACGCCGTGCTTATGCGCCAGTTTTTGTGCACCGTCTTTACCAAAAACGTGGTTAGCTTCACCACAGTGAGTGCAAATGTAGTGACTCATATTTTCTATTAAGCCAAGCACCGGTACGTTTACTTTATTAAACATAGCAATGCCTTTTTGCGCATCGGCTAGCGCTAAATCTTGCGGTGTAGTGACAATAACAGTGCCGCTAGCGGGTACTTTTTGGCTCATTGTAAGCTGAATATCACCGGTGCCCGGTGGCATATCAACAATTAAGTAGTCAAGCTCGCCCCAATCGGTTTCATTAAGTAACTGGCTCAGCGCGCCTGACGCCATTGGTCCACGCCATACCGTGGCATCATCGCTTGGAACTAAAAAGCCAATTGACTGCGCTTTAATGCCATTTGCATTAAAAGGCTGTAGCTGTTTGTTATCTTTAGTGACGGGCTCTGCGCCCACTAATCCTAAAAGCATTGGGATAGATGGGCCATAAATGTCAGCATCTAAAATACCCACCTTTGCGCCTTCATTTTTAAGCGCGCCTGCCAAGTTAACAGCAGTAGTCGACTTACCTACTCCACCTTTGCCTGAGGCAATAAGTACAATATGTTTAATCGCTTTAAACTTAGCCGCCTCTTTAATGATAATCTTGGCGCTAATTGTTACAGGCACATTTAAGCTTTCACTTACGTGTTGCTCAACTAAAGGCATTTCTGATTGCCCAGCAAATGGCAGAGTTAATTTAATGTGTAGTGATTTATCGTCATTTTGAGTAATAGTATCAATGAAGCTTTCATCAATACCGACGGCAAAAGCAGCACTACGATATGCCGCTAAGGCAGTTATAATCGGTTGTTTTTGCACCGATTTAGAAGAGAATAGTTTCGACAGTCCAAACATAGCAATTAAATAGCGTTTCTTTGATGAAAAGTGCCACGGAATTATGTAACATTCAGGGCATTAACACCAGTCAATTAATAAAAATCCATAAGCTGTGCGCACTCTAAGCAGATAGCTTGTAGATAAATTAATGATAATTGCCGTTTGTATAATAAAAACGGCGTTTTATCCTCAATTCGGAATGATTATGACGCAGCGAAAGATCCTGATTACCAGCGCATTACCTTATGCAAATGGCCCAACTCACCTAGGTCATTTATTGGAATATATTCAAACTGATATTTGGTCACGTTTTCAAAAACTACAAGGCCACGAAGCTTATTATGTTTGCGCAGACGATGCCCACGGCACGCCAATTATGCTTAATGCGCAAAAGCAAGGGATCACGCCTGAAGAAATGGTAAAACAAGTGAGCATAGAGCGCCAACGCGACTTTGCTGACTTTAATATCAAATTTGATAACTACCACAGCACCCACAGCCAAGAAAACAAAGAATTAAGCGAACTTATTTATAACCGCCTAAACGATGCCGGTCATATTAAAAAGCACACTATTTCGCAATTATTCGATCCAGAAAAAGGTATTTTCTTACCAGACCGCTTTGTAACAGGTACTTGCCCAACGTGTAAGTCTGAAAACCAAAACGGCGATAGCTGTGATTCGTGTGGTGCTACATACAGCCCTACCGAACTTATTAACCCGCGTTCTGTAATGTCAGGTGCTGAGCCTGTACTTAAAGATTCTGAGCATTACTTTTTTGACCTGCCAGCATTTGAAGACATGCTAAAAGAGTGGTTACACTCGGGAACTATTCAACAAGAAATGGCTAACAAGCTAGACGAATGGTTTACCGATGGCTTGCAACAATGGGATATTAGCCGTGACGCACCTTACTTTGGTTTTGAAATCCCAAATGCACCAGGCAAATATTTTTACGTTTGGTTAGATGCACCTATTGGTTACATGGCGAGTTTTAAAAACCTATGTGACGAAAAAGGCCTCGACTTTGATGCGTTTTGGGCTGAAGGTTCAGACGCAGAGCTTTATCACTTTATTGGTAAAGACATTATCTACTTCCACAGCTTATTTTGGCCAGCAATGCTAGAAGGCGCTAATTTTAGAAAGCCAACTAACGTATTCGCTCATGGTTTTGTAACTGTAAATGGCGAAAAAATGTCTAAATCAAAGGGTACGTTTATTAAAGCGCGTACTTATTTAGATAACTTAAACCCAGAATACTTACGTTACTACTACGCAGCAAAATTAAGCAGCGGTATTGTTGATCTTGATTTAAATCTAGAAGACTTTGCACAGCGAGTAAATTCAGACCTAGTAGGTAAAGTAGTCAACATAGCAAGCCGTTGTGCTGGCTTTATTACTAAAAAGTTTGATGGCAAGCTAAGCAGCACTATTAAGCAACCAGAGCTGTTAGCAGAGTTTCAAGCTGCTGCACCTAGCATTACAACACACTACGAGAACCGTGATTACAGCCGCGCAATTCGCGAAATAATGGCGCTTGCCGACAAAGCAAACCAATTTATTGATGGCGCAGCACCTTGGGTATTAATTAAAGACGAAACTAAGCAACAAGAAGCACACGAAGTGTGTTCTCTTGGTCTTAACTTGTTCCGCGTTTTAATTACATACCTAAAACCCGTGCTACCAGGAATGGCTGATAACGTACAAGCGTTTTTAAATGACGACCTTGCATGGGACGGCGTTCAAAATGCACTAGTAAGCCACCCTATCAATAAATTTAAACCGTTAATGCAACGTGTTGAAATGGATAAAGTGAACAAAATGGTTGAAGAATCTAAAGAAAGCTTAGCACCAAAAGTAACAATTGACCCTAATAGCCCACTTGCAAAAGAGCCGATTAGCGACGAGATTGAGTTCGATGATTTTGCAAAAGTAGACCTACGCGTCGCTAAAATTGCTAAAGCAGAACACGTAGAAGGCGCAGATAAACTACTTAAGCTAACACTTGATTTAGGCGGCGAAACTCGCCAAGTGTTTGCGGGTATTAAATCAGCTTACGCACCTGAGGATCTTGAAGGCAAGCTAACCGTTATGGTTGCTAACCTTAAGCCTCGTAAAATGCGCTTTGGTATGTCTGAAGGCATGGTATTAGCAGCAGGTCCTGGCGGAAAAGAAATTTATATTCTTAACCCAGATGACGGCTCAGAGCCTGGTATGCGCGTAATGTAATATTACTCATACAATAAAAAAACCGCTGATATGTCAGCGGTTTTTTTATGGGCTAAAGTAATGTTTAGTCGTATATTAAATACCGAACAAGAGCGTAGTGTTCTTACCAAGCTTGTAAAAAAATATATAAGTAAACAGCCTAAATAGGCAGTTATATTTTAACTCTAAAATTAATTATCTTATTTAATTGAGCTTTTTCAATACGCGGTCTTTTCTTGGTAGGTAATAGTTATCGTAATCAAGTGAGACTATAACGCGCTCTGCTTTTCCTAATAACTCGTTACGCGGAATTAAACCTATTACACGCGAGTCAGCGCTATTGTCGCGGTTATCGCCCATTGCTAAATAATAATCATCAGGAATTGTAATTGCATCAAAGCCCGATAAACGTGAAGGAATATTTGCCACTCTTATCGAATGCGCTAATCCGTTTAAATCTTCGATTTTATCAAGCGAGTCTATGTTGCTTTGCTGATCTGCATAATTAAGTTTTTTACCATTAATAATGAGCTCATTATTTTCAAGCGCAACGGTGTCTCCTGGCACACCAATTACACGTTTAATTAAACGGTTATCGGCAGCTTGTGAGTCAAAAACAATAATATCACCGGTTTGTGGGTCCGCTAGTTTAAGTAGTTTTATATGCGTAAATGGGACACGAATATCGTAGGCCATTTTATCGGTAAGTATTCTGTCACCTTCTTGAATTGTTGGCTTCATAGAGCCTGTTGGCACTTCGTACCAATCGGCTACAGCGCTTCTAAATACGCTCATTAGTGCAATAAATACGATAAGAGAGCGGTTATTTTTCCAAAACTTATAAACTAATTTCATGCCTATTCCCTTCAATTGAACAAGTCTTTAATTAAGTAACTGTTTATATGACTTTGCTAATTAGCTGCAGTTCAATCAATGATGTAACAAAACATGTTGGCTACTAATTTTAATTGATCGATTAAATTTAGAGCGTCGTAACATTTAACGAAACCAACGGGTATTAACTTAAAGGAAAAATAAAATGTTTAAGAAAATTACTACTGCATTATTGTTTACAACTGCAAGCCTTGGATTTACTACAATGGCTTATGCTGATCATCATGGTATGAAAAAAGACGTTGTTGAAGTAGCCGTTGAAAATGGTTCGTTCACTACTCTTGTTGCTGCTGTTAAAGCCGCAGGTTTAGTTGAAACACTGCAAGGTAAAGGACCCTTTACTATTTTTGCACCAACAGATGCTGCATTTTCTAAATTACCTGAAGGCACTGTTGAAATGCTACTCAAGCCTGAAAACAAAGATAAGCTAACGGCGGTATTAACTTATCACGTAGTGTCTGGAAAAGTGATGGCAGCCGATGTAATGAAGGTAGATAGTGCGAAAACACTACAAGGCCAATCGGTTATGGTTAAAGCCGACAGCATGGGCGTAATGATAAATGACGCTAAAGTTGTAAAAGCTGATGTAAAAGCAAGCAACGGCGTAATTCATGTTATCGACACAGTACTACTTCCAAAAGAGTAGTCATAAAAGAATAAGCCAACTAAAAAAGCATAAGTAAATACTTATGCTTTTTTATTTATTTTTGTTTCATGACATAACAAATTATTGATTTAGTTTTTCTTTCGCTTCTTTTACTTTTTCAAAATCTAAACCAAGTTCGTCAGTCGCTTCTTTAATAAGGTGCGGTTGAGTCATTACGACTGCCATAAGTTGCTGTAGTTTTTCTGGCGGAATACCAAGCTCTTGAACAAGCGCCATTGCCATCATTGGGTTTTGAGTAAACGCTTCAAACAATGCTTTTACTTTTTCGTCGCTTACATTGTGCTCTTTAAGTATTGCTAGTATTGGATTCATTATTAAACCTTAAGTGTTTTTTATAGGGCTTAGTATATGGGCTAAACCCTAAAATTAAAGAGTTACTCTACAAGTAAAACCACTTTTCCTGCGTTTTCATTACGCTCTAAAATAGCATGGGCTTCGTTTGCGTCGCTCCAAGGCAATGTTTTATACAAGTTAAAGTCGTACTTTTTAGTGGCAATATCATTGTAAAAACGCGCTACAAAGTTGTCGCGCACCTGGCGTTTAAACTCAATACTACGATTTCTAAGCGTTGAGGCATGAAACGAAATACGCTTTTGTAAAAGCGCGGCAAAATCAACCTCTGCAAAACGTCCATCTAAAAATGCAAGCATTACAATTTGGCAATCCATGGCTGCAATAGCGGCATTTTTATTTAAGTAACTCCCCGAAACAGGATCAACAATTGCATTTGCTGTTAACTCATTTGCTTTCATATACTCTACAAAGTCGGTGGTTTTGTAGTTAATTGCATGATCGGCGCCGAGCTCTTTTGCGTGTTGGCATTTGTCATCCGTACCGGCAGTAATAACTACGGTAGCACCTGCGCTTTTAGCCATTTGAATTGCTGCACCGCCCACGCCACTAGCACCTGCATGAATAAGCGCTGTTTGCCCTTTTTGTAATTTACCAAGCTCAAATAACGCGCCAAATGCCGTTAAATACACTTCGCTTATTGCAGCGCCCTCAGCCATTGTTACATCATCGGGTAATTCCATAAGCTGTTTTGCATCAACTGCTACATATTCGCTATAAGCACCACCTGAGCACAACGTAAAAATACGCTTGTTTAGCCAGCTTTTATCTACATCTTTTCCAAGTTCAGTAACTGTACCCGCACATTCTAAACCTAAAATCGGGCTATCTCCCGCAGGGGCCGGGTATTTACCTTGGCGCTGCATACTGTCTGCACGGTTTACACCTATTGCTGCAACTTTAACAAGTACTTCATGGCTCTTTACAACCGGCTTTTCGGTTTCACTAAATGCAAGATTGCCATCTTCATGAGAAATATATTTCATTGTTGCTCCAAGTTTAAAAACTGTAATAACATATAGATGGGGATGAACACAGATTCAAACAACCTCAAAAGCGCCAACTTTGTTTATAAGGATAAACATCGGGTAGATAACCATTATGTACTTGTTGCTGACAACTCTGCCAAAACGTCGCTAAAAACAAGTTGCTGTGCTCATTATTAAAATAATTAAACGCAATCTCGTTGGCGCTAAAAAACACCTTAAATTGGCTCGGAAATATATCGTTTTCAGCTATATCAAAATACGAGTTACTACTTAGCTCTTCAAGTGCATTTTGGGTTTGTGGCACCTCTCTAAAGTTGCAATCGGTTAGTGGGCAAATTTCGTCAAAGTCGTAAAACACAACTCGCCCCCATCGCGTTACGCCAAAGTTTTTCATTAGCATGTCGCCCGGAAATATATTAGCGCCCGCTAACTCTTTAATTGCTTTACCGTAGTCATGCATCACGCTCTCTAAGGTTTTGTTATCGCATTGGTTAATATATAAATTAAGCGGGGTCATTTTACGCTCAACATAAACGTGCTTTAAAATGAGTGCCTTGCCAGATATAACTATGCTGCTGCCAATTTGGCTTTTCATCTGCTCAAGCAGCTCGTCGCTAAAACGGCTTAAATCAAACGCTAAATATCTAAATTCGTGCGTATCTACCAAACGACCAACCCTATCGGCTTGTTTTACAAAGTTATACTTGTCTATCACTTGTGCTTTGGTAGCTGTTTTTGGCGCACTAAATTTGTCTTTAATTACTTTATAAACGTAATCTAGCCCTTCAATAGTAAATACCAGCATTACCATGCCCGGCGTACCTGGCGCTTTAACATACTTGAAGTTGGCTGGGCTATTTTTAGTCGTATCGACCTTGTGCCGATAAAACTCAGTTTTGGCGTGCTTTATAAAACCAATGGCGTTAAATAACTCAAAGCGTTGTTTGTGTGGCATTAACACACTTAAGTAATCTACATAACGAGCGGGTTTATCGGTATCAACCATAAAATAGGTGCGTGCAAAGCCAAATAATAAACTTAATTGATCGGCGCCCATCATTACAGCATCAAGCTTTAGTCCCTCATCGGTATTTAAAATAGCGATAGCAAAAGGCATATTGTCGCCATTTTTAGCAATGCAGCGCCCAATTAAATAACAGGCTTTGTTTCTAAAAAATAATGAGTTGGCGTATTCAATATACCCATCGTTTAAATTTATAAGTTCGTACACCTGTTTGCATTGCTGCTTAGCGCCTTGCATTAACGTACTTTGTAATGTGGCTACATCGCGTTCTAAATGACTAAACGGCACTCTAAATACTTGATTAGTGATAAGCGTTTTAACGGCGTTATTAAACCCATTATGTAGCGATACCCTGCTCACTAAGCTTTCATAAGAGCGCGGCTCACTACGGTACTTTGCTTTTAATACAAACAAATGCACAGTACGAATTTTTTTATCGTCCCAAATTGCGCCAAACGTTGAGTTAAAAAAGGTATGCGCAATAGGTTTATTTTCGTGATTTTCTACCATATCGCCGTAAATATTTTTAGCTAACTGCCACGTTTGCGGGCAAGTAAGTTCAGCATAAGCAATAACTCTGACGGCTTCACTCACGTTTTTAACTTCGCGCTCATACACTTGTAAACGTTCACGCATAGCACTTTGTACACTGTGATACTGTCGTTGTTCAAAACGGCTTTGTGCACCCAGTGTAATATTTAAAAATTGCGAAAACATCGCCTCAAATCCAGCAAAAACAGATCGTGCAAGCTTACTGGCAATAACGTTTTGCAGCGTATTATTAGATTGATGTGTTAGCCTAGTTTGCATAAATACAGCACTTATATTGATGCCAGTTATGGCGGTTATTTTTTATTAATTGTTTACACCTTAGCAAGTAGGCTTTAATTTAGATAATTAATACAGCATATAATTTAAATTGATCATATGAATATAAGAAATGTCGATCTTAACCTTCTCGTTTATTTAAATGTGTTAATAGATGAAAAAAGTGTGTCAAAAGCTGCCAATAAACTCGCGCTTACGCAACCTGCTATGAGTAATGCGCTAAAACGTTTGCGCGATTTATTTGATGACCCGCTACTTGTTCGTGCTGCAGGCTCTATGACGCCAACGGCAAAGGCACTTGCGTTAAAGCCTGAAGTTGAGGCGCTCTTAAAAATGGCCGAAGCTATTACGCAGCCTAGTGAGCAATTTAACCCTACAACGGCTGAAGTTACGTTTAGAATAATGGCAAACGACTACATAGAGTCGACCTTAATAGCCCCCTTTATAACGGCGCAGCTTAGTAAAAACCCCGGTATTAATTTTGATGTATTAAGTCCAAGCGACGTAAACCTGCAAGACATGGAAAAAGGCACTATAGATTTAGCAATAAACCGCTTTAATGGCCTGCCACGCTCGTTTCACCAAGCCAGTGTTTGGCGCGATAATTACTGTTGTTTAACCCATCCTAAAAATACATTTTTACAACAATCAGGGTTAGACGACTACTTAAAAAAAGAGCATATTTGGGTAAATCGTGCCGGCTGGGGGCCTGAAGCCGCTGTTACTAATAAATCAGGAAAGCAAAAATTAGGCTGGGTAGATGAAGCGCTTTGGCAACTAGAACAAACCCGTAAAATACGTGTTTTTACTCGCCACTACATGGTCGCAAGCCTGCTTTGCCAATCAGAGCAACTTATTGCCACCCTACCGCGCAGGCAAGCTAAGTTATTAACCTCTCATACTGATTTGGTAATCAGCCCTGTACCATTTCAAATAGTGCCTATTGAAGTAAAAATGATATGGAGCCCACTGCTGCACCATGCAACGGCGCACCAATGGTTAAGGCGTGAGTTATTAGCGTTTGCTAAAACGATTGCAGATAGATAAATTATTATTTTCATCACATCAAGCACCAGGTATTTTACTATCGCGCATACTTCCAAGCTTTACTTTCATTAGAAGAATATAATGATAAACAAACTTAATAATAAGAATAACGATATTGCAAATATAATTTTTGCTGTCTTTCAAAAGTCCTACGCTATAGAGGCTAAACTGATCGGCGCGCATAGCTTTCCTCCTTTAGCGCGTAATATTAAAGGTATAAAAAAATCAGAAACAACCTTTTATGGCTACAGCGAAAATGAATGTTTAGCAGCCGTTATA
Organism: Pseudoalteromonas sp. SR44-2; assembly: GCF_014163745.1. Lineage (NCBI taxonomy): Bacteria > Pseudomonadati > Pseudomonadota > Gammaproteobacteria > Alteromonadales > Pseudoalteromonadaceae > Pseudoalteromonas > Pseudoalteromonas sp. SR44-2. Next base: position 32,889 of record NZ_JACJDW010000037.1, read on the forward strand.
GAAGTAGATACAAACAACGAGTATTTAGATATTTGCAGTTTAACCGTTGATCCTAGTCATTTTAAAAAAGGTATCGCAAGTAAGCTAATAAGTTATGTTTTAGCAATGGATGATTTTTCTCATGCAATAGTGGAGACTGCGGTTGCTAATACTCCTGCAATAAATTTATATAAAAAGCATGGCTTCGTGGAATTTAAAAGATGGACCCCTTCACATGGTATTGAAAAGCTGGCTATGTCGGTCGTAATTTAAATCAGTATTTCAAAATAGGTAATTTACAAATGGATAGTGCATCAATAATTGCGTGGAGTGTTTTGTTTGGAGGCATAGGTATTGGCTACCTTACTTACGGGCGAAGAAAAAAAGCCGTAGTACCGCTTTGTATTGGTTTGTCGCTATTGGTATTTCCGTATTTTATGAGCAGTGTTAGCATGCTGTTGATTGTAGGCGCTATTTTAGCTGTCTCTTGATCACAAGTCTGACTCAAGAGATTTTGCTAAATCGTAGCCTTCCAGGATGGCTTGTAACTTAAGCCATCCTTGCCATAACACTTTCACAGATGCACGCCCTGTGCGCTTG
>NZ_JACJDW010000038.1:0-33024 GCF_014163745.1 Pseudoalteromonas sp. SR44-2
CATAGTTTTCATAGTTTTCATAGTTTTCATAGTTTTCATAAAATAATACCAATTCGCTTAATTAAGTGATCTATTTTGAGGCTGGAAAAACGTGTTGATAGGTAGGCAGAAATTCGCTATTTAGTTGTTCTCGGCAATTGCTCCTGCATTGCTCTACCTTCTGCATCCATGCAGTCGTAAATGAGCATTTTTTAAAGCAGGTAGCGACACGTTTAGCCCCGCAAAATGATTAAGTATTATTGCGGATTGGTATAAGTCCTAAATGTATAAACACGTTTCAGGACAAGGCAGTTCCAGAAAACAAAAAGCCCCGGCTAATGCCAGGGCTTTTTTACAAAACTAACTTAATTAAAAATTAAGCTTGTTTTGGACTAGAAATAACGTCTACTAAAGTCCAAGATTTATTCTTAGAAATTGGTGCGCATTCACGGATAGTAACTACGTCACCCGCTTTTGCTGTGTTATTTTCGTCATGTACGTGTAACTTAGTCGTACGTTTAATGAATTTCCCATAGATTGGGTGCTTCACATAACGTGCGATAGCGATAGTGAAAGATTTTTCCATCTTGTCGCTGATTACACGGCCTTGAAGAGTACGAATTTTATCGCTCATTATTGACCTGCCTTCTGGTTAATAACTGTTTTTACACGCGCGATATCGCGGCGTACTGTTCTTAGCGTGTGTGTCTGAGCTAACTGACCAGTGCTAGCTTGCATGCGCATATTAAATTGCTCACGAAGTAGTCCTAGAAGTTCAGCATTAAGCTCTTCTACGCTTTTATCTTTTAGTTCGCTAGCTTTCATCACATTACCGTCCGAGTTACGAAAGTTGTTTTGAATGGCAGTTTACGAGCAGCAAGGTCAAACGCTTCACGAGCAAGCTCTTCTGAAACACCTTCCATTTCGTAAAGTACTTTACCAGGCTGAATTTCAGCAACCCAATATTCAACAGAACCTTTACCTTTACCCATACGAACTTCAAGAGGTTTTTCTGTAATCGGTTTGTCAGGGAAGACACGAATCCAGATTTTACCTTGACGTTTCACGTGACGCGTCATAGCACGACGAGCTGCTTCGATTTGACGAGCAGTCATACGGCCACGGCCAGTTGCTTTCAATCCGAAAGTACCGAAGCTTACTTTGTTACCGTTTTGCGCTAAACCGCGGTTGCGGCCTTTGTGCATTTTACGGAATTTTGTACGTTTTGGCTGTAACATTACTCGCTACCTCTACTTAGCACTTTTCTTGGCTTTCTTTGGTGCGCGTTTAGCTGGCTTCTCTTGCTCTTGTACTAGTGGTAAACCACCAATAACTTCGCCTTTGAAGATCCAAACTTTAACACCAATGATACCATAAGTGGTTAAGGCTTCAGAAGTTGCGTAATCGATATCAGCACGAAGAGTATGTAGAGGTACACGACCTTCACGATACCATTCTGAACGTGCGATTTCAGCGCCGCCAAGACGACCGCTAACTTCAACTTTAATCCCTTTAGAACCGATGCGCATTGCATTTTGTACCGAACGCTTCATAGCGCGACGGAACATAACACGACGTTCTAGTTGAGAGGCAATGCCGTCTGCTACTAGTTGTGCATCTAGTTCTGGTTTACGTACTTCAGAGATATTAATCTGAGCAGGTACACCAGCGATTTTAGTTACCGCTTGACGTAATTTTTCTACGTCTTCGCCTTTTTTACCGATAACAACACCCGGACGAGCCGTGTGAATTGTTACTCGGATTGATTTTGCTGGACGCTCAATAACGATTTTAGACACAGAAGCCGTTTTTAATTCCTTAGTAAGGAATGTACGAACTTTGTGATCGCCAAAAAGCTGTGCAGAGAAATCTTTTGAACTCGCGTACCAGGTAGAAACCCAAGGTTTAGATATACCTAGGCGAATACCAGTAGGATGAACTTTTTGTCCCATTACTTATACTCCTAGCTATCTGAAACCATAACAGTGATATGGCTTGTACGCTTAAGGATGCGATCTGCGCGTCCTTTAGCACGAGGCATAATACGTTTCATTGTAGGACCATCGTCCACAAAGATCGTTGTTATACGAAGCTCATCAATGTCAGCACCTTCGTTATGCTCTGCGTTAGCAATAGCAGACTCAAGTACTTTCTTAACTAATACAGCCGCTTTCTTAGGGCTGTACGCCAGGATTTCTAGTGCGCGATCTACAGGTAACCCGCGGATCTGATCTGCAACTAGACGTGCTTTTTGCGCCGAACCAGAGGCGAATTTATGTTTAGCTAATGCTTGCATTTATCTTCCCCTCTTATCGTTTCTTCGCTTTCTTATCCGCAGCATGGCCACGGTAAGTGCGAGTTGGTGCAAATTCACCTAGTTTGTGACCGATCATTTCGTCAGAAACGAAAACTGGTACGTGCTGGCGACCATTATGGACAGCAATGGTCAATCCGATCATGTTAGGTATGATCATTGAACGACGGCTCCAAGTTTTAATTGGCTTTTTCTCACCGCTTTCCAAAGCTTTCTCTACCTTCTTCAGCAAGTGTAGGTCTATAAAAGGACCCTTCTTGAGAGAGCGTGGCATGGCTATTCCTCAATATTACTTAGTACGACGACGTACTATAAATTTATCCGTACGCTTGTTCTTACGCGTCTTCGCACCTTTAGTCGGTTTACCCCATGGAGACACAGGATGACGACCACCAGATGTACGACCTTCACCACCACCGTGTGGGTGATCTACCGGGTTCATGGCAACACCACGAACTGTCGGACGAATACCACGCCAGCGATTTGCACCTGCTTTACCAAGTGAACGAAGCATATGCTCAGCATTGCCTACTTCACCTAGAGTCGCACGACAATCAGATTCAACTTTACGAACTTCGCCTGAACGAAGACGTAATGTTACATACTGACCATCACGAGCAAGGATTTGAACGTATGCACCAGCAGAACGTGCGATTTGAGCACCTTTACCTGGTTTTAATTCTACGTTGTGAACAGTCGAACCTACAGGCATATTACGCATTGGTAATGCATTACCAGGTTTGATTGGTGCATCAACACCAGACTGGATTGCATCGCCAGCTTTTAAGCCTTTTGGTGCGATAATGTAACGACGCTCACCGTCTGCATATAATACAAGAGCGATGTTTGCGCTACGATTTGGATCGTATTCTAAACGTTCAACAGTGGCTGGAATGCCATCTTTAGTACGTTTAAAATCGATTAAACGGTAATGTTGTTTATGACCACCACCGATATGACGAACCGTAATACGACCATTGTTATTACGACCACCTGATTTAGAGTTTTTCTCTAAAAGTGGTGCGTATGGCTTACCCTTATGTAGATCAGAGTTAACCACTTTAACTAGGTGACGACGGCCCGCAGAAGTAGGCTTACACTTTTGAAGTGCCATAATTCTATCCCCTTATTACTCGGCGCCGCCGACAAAGTCTAGCTCGCTGCCTTCTTTAAGAGTAACGTAAGCTTTTTTCCAGTCGCTACGACGACCGAAACGTGCGCCAGTACGTTTTGTTTTACCCTTAACGTTAAGTGTGCGAACACCCGTTACTTCTACTTCAAAAAGCTTCTCAACTGCTACTTTAATTTCAGCTTTAGTTGCGTCATTTACTACTTTAAAAACAATAGTATTGTTTTCTTCAGCAGCAATTGTGCTTTTTTCAGAGATATGTGGAGCAAGGATCACTTTTAAAAGACGTTCTTCGCGAATCATGCTAGCGCCTCCTCAAGTTGCTTAACAGCAGCGGCTGTAATAAGTACCTTATCGAAAGCAATTAAGCTTACAGGATCGATACCAGCTACATCACGTGTGTCAACCTTATAAAGGTTACGTGCCGATAAGAAAAGATTTTCATCTACTTCTTCAGTCACGATAAGAACATCTTTAAGCTCAAGTTCTTTAAGCTTAGCAACTAGTTCTTTAGTTTTTGGTGCTGCTAGAGCAAAACTTTCAACAACGATTAAACGCTCTTGACGAACTAATTCAGATAAGATGCTTTTAATCGCACCACGGTACATTTTACGGTTTACTTTTTGGCTGTGGTCTTGTGGTTTAGCTGCAAAGCTAACGCCACCTGAACGCCAAATTGGGCTACGGATTGTACCGGCACGTGCACGGCCAGTACCTTTTTGAGCCCATGGTTTTTTACCACCACCGCTTACTTCAGAACGTGTCTTCTGAGCACGAGTACCTTGACGAGCACCTGCTGCGTATGCAACAACTACTTGGTGTACTAATGCTTCGTTAAACTCACGTCCAAAAGTAGCTTCAGAAACTTCAAGACCGCCAGAAGCGTCTTTAATTGCTAATTCCATCACTAAATCTCCAGGACTTATGCTTTAACAGCTGGTTTAACGATAACGTCACCGCCAATAGCTCCAGGTACTGCACCCTTAACTAAAAGCAAATTACGCTCAGCGTCAACGCGAACTAGTTCTAAGTTTTGAGTCGTTACACGCTCAGCACCCATATGACCGGCCATTTTCTTACCTTTAAACACCTTACCAGGTGATTGGTTTTGACCGATTGAACCAGGAGCACGGTGAGATAGAGAGTTACCATGTGTCGCGTCTTGCATGCTGAAATTCCAGCGCTTAACACCACCTTGGAAACCTTTACCTTTAGAAGTACCGGTTACGTCAACCTTGTTGATTTCGTTGAATAATTCAACAGTAAGCTCAGCGCCTACTTCAAAATCGCCTTCACCACCGTTAAGGCGGAATTCCCACAGACCGCGACCCGCTTCAACACCAGCTTTAGCGAAATGACCCGCTTTAGCTTTGTTTACACGACTTGCTTTTTTAGTGCCTGCGGTTACTTGAAGCGCGTTATAACCGTCTGTTGCGTCAGATTTGATCTGAGCAATGCGGTTAGGTGTCGCTTCAATAACTGTCACAGGGATAGATACACCATCTTCAGTGAAGATTCGTGTCATACCCACTTTACGACCGACTAGACCTAATGCCATTTTCCTAAAACCTCTCTAATCTTTCGATTAACCCAGGCTGATTTGAACATCAACACCAGCAGCAAGATCTAAACGCATAAGCGCGTCTACAGTCTTGTCAGTTGGTTCTACGATGTCTATCAGACGTTTATGGGTGCGGATCTCGTACTGATCACGCGCATCTTTATTAACGTGCGGTGAAGTTAGTACAGTAAAACGTTCAAAGCGTGTAGGTAGTGGGATTGGACCACGTACTTGTGCGCCAGTGCGTTTCGCAGTTTCCACGATTTCTGCCGTTGATTGGTCAATCAAACGGTGGTCAAAAGCTTTTAGGCGAATACGAATGCGTTGATTTGACATTCTTAACCTCAATATAAAGAGCATATAAAAGAGCATAAAAAAACGACCGAAACAATCTTAAAACTTAAGATGCCGGCTGTTTGATTATATCTACGTTGAGTTCCAAATCGGAACTCCTGTTTATTAGCTTGAAATCCAAGCTTAATTTATCCTTTCTAATCCCCAGAGGAATTTTGAAAGCCTGCGTATTATAGAGGTATTGGTGATAAATGCAACAACTATTTAGAAACAATGTAATGAATACTAATTTGATTAAATATGCGTCCATACATGTTCAATAGCTATACTTGAACTAATGCTTTTGATGCTAGTCAACAAACAACTAAACATCTTAATTGCGCAAACTAAGGGATTTTTAGATATTATGGTATCCTGTTGCGCTAATTTTGCCCTTAATACTCTCAATATGGTGAGTCGATGCGTATTTTTAATTATTGTTTAAATGTTATGTCTGCTGGATTTAGTCGCTTATTTGTGAAAAGCAAAGTGCTGCCAGAAAATCCTATTAAACAGTATGATCTAAACCCTGAGTACCCTACATTTTACATAGTGCGTTTAAATTCACGTTTTGATTTAGCCGCGCTGGCGCATGTTTGTAAAAAGAATGGCCTACCTAGCCCAACAGAAGAGCAAGTGCTAGGGACTCAAAATTTAGACCGTTTTATTGGTATTAAAAATCCTCCACCGTTATTTGGTGATGAAGCAAAACCAACCAATGCTTTAGCCCAAGGCAAGCAAATTATTGAGTACTTAATAAAAAGCGGTCAGCAAAACGTACAAGTGGTGCCTGTTACTATTTTATGGGGGCGCGATCCAGGTAAAGAAAAGCCAGGACTACGTACTTTAATTACACACTCTCTTACTCCAAGCTGGTTTAGAAAGTTTTTTGTGGTGTTATTTTCAGGTCGCGATAACTTTATTCGCTTTAGCCAACCACTCGACTTATCACTTTTAGTCAATGAAAAAGCCGATGTAAGTGAGTTACCTCATAAATTATTACGCGTAGCGCGTGTTCACTTTAAGCGCCAAAAGCTAGCTGCTACAGGCCCTAAAATGCCATCTCGTGAGCAATTGTTTAATTCATTATTAGCGTCACCTACTATAAAAAAAGCAATTCAAGATGAAGCTAACGCTAAAAACATTAGCCAAACAGAAGCTCGTCAAAATGCACTTAAGCTACTTGATGAAATAGCCGCTAATTACTCTGAAGCAATGATACGTGTGGCCGAAAGGTTTTTAACTTGGTTATGGAATAAGCTTTATAATGGTATTGATATTAAACACGCCGAACAAATTCATGAACTAACAGATAAAGGGCATGAAATAATTTATATGCCTTGTCATCGCAGCCATATGGATTACTTACTGCTTACTTACTCTATTTATCATTTAGGTTTAGTACCTCCGCATATAGCTGCAGGTATAAATCTTAACTTTTTCCCTGCCGGAGGCATATTTAGACGCTCTGGTGCGTTTTTTATTCGCCGTTCATTTGCAGGTAATAAACTTTATTCTGCCATATTCAAAGAGTATTTAAGCCAACTGTTTATTAAAGGTTACTCTGTTAAGTTTTACACGGAGGGCGGTCGAAGCCGAACAGGTCGTTTACTTCCGCCTAAAACGGGTATGCTATCTATGACATTACAAGCAATGCTACGCGGAATAGACAGACCAATATCTATTGTTCCTGTTTACATTGGCTACGAGCACGTCATGGAAATTAACACCTACCTTAAAGAGCTGGATGGTAAAGATAAAAAAGGCGAATCTATATTTGGTATTTTTAAGGCAATCAAAAACCTTAAAAACTACGGTCGTGGTAATTTAAACTTTGGCGATCCAATCTCTATTAACCAATACTTAAACGATAACCAACCTGATTGGCGTGATTCAATACACCCAACTGACGTGCAAAAGCCACAATGGTTAGCACCACAAGTAACTAAACTTGCCGACCAAGTAATGGTTAAAATTAATAATGCAGCGGCGCTTAATGCGGTTAACTTACTAGCGATGATATTGCTGGTTAACGATAAACAAGCATTGAGTAAACCAAAGCTATTAGCTCAGCTTGATTTTTATCTGCGCTTACAGCGTGATGCAAGCTACAGTAACAAAGTAACTACACCAGACGAAACTCCAGAGCAATTACTAACGCATGCATTAAAGCTTAATAAGTTTGAAGTTATCAGTGATGAGTTTGGCGAAATTATTACGATTAGCGATAAAGAAAAAGTACTGTTTAATTACTACCGAAACAATATTTTGCACTTGTTTGCAGTACCAAGCTTAATTGCACTACATCTATTTAAACAACACAGCACAACTATTGCTCAATGCCAGCAACTTGTAAAAACGTTTTATCCGTTGTTTGCTAAAGAGTGGTATTTACAGCCTCTTGATGAAAACTACATAACGTGTATTTTAGCTAATTTTGCCGATCAAAATTTAATTGAGTTTGATGGCAATAACATTCATATAACAAACGGTAATGACTGCCTAGCTAAGCTTGAGATGCTTGGACGAGCACTTAGCTTCACTCTGCAACGATACGCTATTGTGATTGGTTTTATTCAAACAAGTGATGGCATTGAAAAAGCAGAGCTTGAAAGAGAGAGCCAAGTACTCGCACAACGTTTAGGTACACTGCATGGTATTAAAACACCTGAATTTTTTGATAAAAAAGTACTTGTTAGTTTTATCGAAAACTTACGTGGTGAGTCGTTAATAACAGAAGGTGATGAGGGCTTAGTAGGCAGTACACAACTTTGCGAAACCTATGCACACCTTAAAACATTACTGCCAGCACGCGTCTGGCAGTCAATCAGCGATATAGTTCAGGATCAGTGTAACTAGCAATACATTTACTGAGAGGGTTAGCGCTGGCGCATAACCCCTTCTTGCATTGTTGAGGCAACTAAGTTGCCTTGGCGGTCAAAAAACTGCCCGCGTACCAAACCACAACCATTGCTCGCACTTGGACTATCAATTGAATACAAAATCCAATCATCCATTCTAAATGGACGATGAAACCACATTGCATGATCAATAGTAGCTACTTGCATATTTGGCTGCATAAACGATACACCATGAGGTTGTAATGCAGTTGGTAAAAACTCAAAGTCAGACGCATACGCTAATAAGTAATTGTGGATACGCTGATCGTCTGGCATTTCACCATTAGCTTTAAACCAAATATGCTTTACCGGCTCCATAACTTCTGGTTTAAACGGGTTATGAAAAGTAACCGGTCGCATTTCAATCGGCATTTCACGAGTAAACTTATTACGGATGACTTCAGGGATATGTGAAGCGTTATCTTGATAAAACTCAAGCGATGAACGTAGTTCTTCAGGTGCGGGAACATCAGGCATTGTCGCTTGATGCGACAAACCATTTTCTTCCCCCTGAAACGACGCTGTCATATAAAAAATAGGCTTACCGTACTGAATCGCTTTTACTCGGCGAGTACTAAAGCTCTTTCCATCGCGAATAGTTTCTACATCATAAACAATGGGTTTAGCTGGATCGCCTGGGCGTAAAAAGTAAGAATGTAATGAATGAACTATTCGCCCCTCAGGTAGAGTTTCTTTGGCAGCAGAAAGTGCCTGCCCCATAACTTGACCACCAAATACAGCACCAAAGCCTAAATCTTGGCTTTGCCCTCGATATAAACCTTGCTCAATTTCTTCAAGTGTTAACAACGACAATAAATCATCTAATACTTGGCTCATTATTTCTTCCTCATTACCCTAGTATGCAAATGATACTATACAATAGTGGGAAGTAAATCTTTGTTAGGAATACTGTTATGGCTTACTGGCTATTTAAAACTGAACCCGATGCGTTTTCATTAGATGACTTAAAAAACGCACCCAACCAAACCACGCTTTGGGAAGGTGTGCGTAATTACCAAGCACGAAATTTTATGCGTGACGGCGTCAAAGTCGGTGATTCAGTAATGATTTATCATTCAAGCTGCAAACACGTGGGCGTAGCCGGCATTGCCGAGGTTACAAAAGAAGCTTACCCAGACCCTACTCAATTTGATTTAAGCAGCGACTATTACGATGCAAAAGCCACCAGCGATAAACCTCGTTGGGTTGTTGTTGAGGTTACTTATCAAAGCCATTTAAAAAAATTAATTAGCCTTAAAGATATAAAAGCTAATGACAATATTACTGAAATCGCACTTAAAAAGGGCGGACGTCTATCAATAATGCCTGTTACTAAAAATGACTGGGATGAAATAATCAAAATGGCGCAGTAATATTCTTTCGGTTTGACCTAATTTCATTGAGTTTGATATGATCCGCGCCGACTTATAGCTGGAGGATTAATGAAATTACTGTATTGGTTAGATGAATGGTTAACTCTCCCGCGCAATGAGCAACAAACTCGATTACCCATGACGGGTAGTGATTTACTCGGCGATGTATTTGTTAAGTATGATTTTGTTGACGTGAATAAGCCCCTGCTTTTTACTTTCTCTCCTGCTGGTACTAATGTGCAAGAACAAGATCTCAATTCTGATTTTGCACCTTGGGGTTATCACCTAGCTCAAAAACAAAACGTAAATGTTATCGCTTTTCAGCACTTAGGTAAGAGTAATTGGTTTCGTAATCGAAATTTAATCTTTTTTCTGGAGCAATTATCAACATTACTTACGCCGTTTAATTGCCGATTAGGTTACGGTCTAAGTCGTGGTGGATTTGCTGTTGGCGCTTTTGCTAAGTTATTAAAACTAAACCAAGTATTGTTCTTCCATCCGGTAAGTACTAAAAATAAAGAGTTAGTGCCGTGGGATGACCGCTCTAGTACCGATATAGCTCAGCAGTTTGATTGGCAGCAAGATTATCACGATCTAGATTTAGGAGATGCCCAAGGCTATATTATTTACGACCCAACTAATCGTATAGACCGAATGCATGCTAAGCGCTATAAGCAGCTAACTCACTTACGGGTATTTGGTATGGGACATGGCACACATGCCACATATTTGAATAAGTTTGGATTTTATAAGCAAGTAGCCGTCGATTTCATTCAACATCAGCAAATCGATATTGCACAGTTTCGTTTGCAAACAAAAACGTTGCGCTTAAAAGAAGACTATTATCAAAGCCTCAATACAGCTAATGCAGACTCCCCCCATCGTTTAGCATTATTGAGTACAGCGCATAAAATTTTAGCTGATGAAAAAGAAGTGTATGTACAAGAGCATCAAGCAAAAATTGATATTCAGCCATTAATCGATGTTGCCCTTAAGCATCAAGATGAGCATCCTAATGATGCCATTCAGTTATTAGAAGTTGCTCAACAACTTGTACCTGACGATCCTTTAATTGAGCATAAAATTAAGCAACTAGAAGAGTAGTTACGCCAGTAAAAGCGGCTATAAAGGCCAACTACTCTATTTGACCTTTTTCTTTTTGTGCCCATACTTGGGCACAATGGCAAAGTACATCATTAACCCTAACCAAGAAAATATAATTATTCCCATTAGCCAGCCATTTTTTTCATGACCCTGTGTACGCTTACTGTTGAGTACAATAACAACAGGTAATATATAAGCACTTAAAACAACAATTAAAAATACAACTTCATTCATTATTTTTCTAGACTCAACCAGTCAACTTCACTACTTAATACTCGATCTACCGATATATAGTGCAAAATATCGCCTTCACTTACTTTGTAATCTAATGGTGGATTCAAATCCATATTTTGCGCACTTAAATTATGGGCAACACCCAACAGTATTGCATCATGTTCAAGCTTAAAATGATGAAACAAAGTACCAAACTCCATATCTTTGCAGCCGCTTGGTATTTTCAAACTAAATTGTGTATCGCCGTGCAAAGTAGATAACAGCTCCTCTTGCACCCGGCTCGAACCTGGATCTTGCATTGAGCGTACGAGTATCTCAGCTGATTTTGCACTACTACACTCTACATTTTGGCAATGCTCTAGCATCATCTCAACTTTGGTTTCATCTAAAAAGTGAGCGCTTATATGGCAATCATCTTTTACTAAGCGACTAATGCGCAGGGCTGTTGTGAATGTCTGATCGTCATCTTGACCATCAATAATCACCTTATCAGCACTACGAATAGCAACTCGCTCTAGCTCAACTAAATTAGTGAAGCTCGTTAAACGTGCAAAATCAACGCTTTCGTTAGCTAAAAAAGGATGATCCATTTGCTCTGTTACCGCGAGTAAAATACGACGATCAGTACGTTTCGTATCTGCCAAAATGTAATCAATCATCTTCTTTGTACGAGTGTCGTGCCAACCAAAAATAATAATATGGTGGTTACTGTGGGCAAAGTTTTTATCACCAGTCATAGCGCGCCTAATTAAGTAAGTAACAGTTTGTCCTGCTTTTCCTAGCAAAACACCAAATAAAGCTAAACCAAATGGAATTTGTATTAATGCAACCACCCAACGACCAAGATCAGTAGTTGGGCTAAAGTCACCATACCCCACTGTTGATGTTGTTACTGTGTAATAGTAAAAAAAGGTAGTAAGCGAGGTTAACGCTTTCTCATTCGCTATAAATAGTAAGCTCCATGTTAATAGCATATGAGTCAAAATAGCTAATGCCACTGCTTGCCAACTCAACTGATCTATATGAGCGCGAACAAGTAACGCTAGCCTTTTAAATATCACCGGCATAATACAAAGTCTTCGTTATAAATTATCTATAAACAGTACGTTACTGTAAGCGATGCTTTTAAGCAATGTTTAAGCTTTTAACCGCAAATATTAGACTAAATGCTGTTTGCCAATGGTGATTTTTCATGATTAATTAGCGTTAAAATAATAACCAAAACAGTTGTGCTTATGCTTAATAAAATAGCCACGCCCTTTACTAAACTTGTAGAGCGCTACCTTCCCGACCCTTTTATATTTGTAATTTTACTTACAATAATTACGCTTGTCAGTGCGAGCTTATTTACAACCACAACTAACATTGAAGTATTACAAGCGTGGGGAGGAGGGTTTTGGAACTTATTAAGCTTTGCTATGCAAATGCTTCTGGTGTTAGTTACAGGCTACATGTTGGCAAGTACGCCACCTATAAGTAAGTTATTAGAAAAACTAGCAACATTTGCAAGCACTGCACCTAAAGCAATTATATTAGTCACGCTTATTTCGCTTTTAGCGAGCTGGATAAATTGGGGATTTGGCTTAGTTATTGGTGCCCTTTTTGCCAAGGCAATTGCTAAACATACTCGTGTTGATTATCGATTATTAGTAGCCAGCGCTTACTCAGGTTTTGTTGTATGGCATGGCGGATTAGCCGGTTCGATTCCTTTAACTATCGCAACCGAAGGTCACTTTTCAGAGGCCAGCATTGGTATTATTAGTACAGAGCACACTTTATTTGCGGGCTTTAATATAGCCATATTAGTAGGCTTATTCATTATTATGCCGCTCGTTAATCGCTATATGCTGCCAAGCGAGCAAGAAAGCGTATATATCGACTCAACTCTTTTAGAAGAGACAACACCTAAGCCCACAACAATAACCAGACCCGCCCAACATTTGGAACAAAGTAAACTACTCGGTATGACAATTGGCTTATTAGGTTTGGCATATTTAGGTTATTACTTTTTTATTGCTGGCGGAAACTTAAACCTTAATAGCGTTATTGCCGCATTTTTGTTCTTAGCTATTACACTGCATCAAACACCCCATAATTTACTTAATAGCCTGCAACAAGCAATTCCAAGTGGTGCGGGTATTGTTATTCAATTTCCTTTTTATGCCGGCATCATGGCGGTAATGGTCGATAGCGGATTAGCGCAGCAAATATCGCGTGGTTTTATTGCCGTTGCAGATGCTGATAGCTTGCCATTTTTTAGTTTTATAAGTGCAGGGCTCGTTAATATGTTTGTACCCTCTGGCGGTGGCCAATGGGCTGTACAAGCACCTATTGTAATACCTGCAGCACAAGAGCTAGGTGCCGATATGTCTCGCGTTGCAATGGCCGTTGCATGGGGCGATGCGTGGACTAACCTAATTCAACCTTTTTGGGCATTACCCGTCCTTGCTATCGCAGGCTTAAAAGCAAAAGATATTATGGGGTTTTGTGTAGTGCAGCTATTTGTAACTGGGGTTTTTATATCGCTGGTATTGAGCTTTTATTAATTTTTAACGGGCTGTAACAAATATTACAGCCCACTTTTACCTAGAACGATAAATACTAGCTCGATAAAATAGTCATCGGCAGGCTCAATATTGGATTTTCTGAATCGGCAAAGTGCATCATTACAGCTACATGCCCAGCTACTACAATTGCATACATAACCGCTGAAAAACCTTGGCCATATTTATCTAGTGGCATTAAATGGGAGTAATGTCGGCCTCGCCATTCAAATACAATTTCCAGCGCACCTACAAACAAAAAGAATACCAGTAACATTAAGCCAAATGTGTAGCTCAGCCATAAACCAAACAGTACACCGAGTAAACATACACTTAGGCCAATCCATGAACGCATTGAAAAGCTGATACTTTTTAATACATGCCCGCCATCAAGCGGCAAAATTGGTAACAAGTTGAATAAATTTAATAACGCGCTAAGAACCGCCACACCTGCAAATATTTCCATCTCGGTGGCGTAATATAAAACGACACCCAACACCGAGGTAATTAAACCAAATGCAGGCCCCATTAATGATATAAAGACATCTTGCCAACGGGTTGTTATTTTATCGTCACTTACAGCAAGCCCTCCAACAAACGGGATTAAGTAAATACCTTTGGTTTTTATGCCAAAGTATTTCATTGCTCGTACATGGCCGTACTCGTGTACGACTAAGCAACCAATTAGCATTAGTCCAAATTCAATACTAAATAACCACGCATAGCCTGCAACAGAAGCCCCTGCAAGCACTACTTTAATTACCTTAGCGCTTTTAAAAAGCTTAAAACCTAATGCAGCTAGCCCTAAAAAGCCTTTTTTAGGTGACCCATTTGTAGGTGCTGGCAACACAAGTTGTGTTGCAAATTGATCATCTACAAAAAGCGAAATGCTTTGCTCTTCGACTGCCCCCGTATCGATACCTATTTTTTTGTTGTCGTAAGTAAACTGATAGTAGTTTTCACGAGGGTTATCAAAGGTAATGGCTTGTTGCGCATGAAATACCTGCACAATTTTTTGCCCAGACACCATAAGCGAAAATGGTTGCTCGGCTAAAGTAAGATCTATTCTTATCATAATTAAGACCGTTTAAAACAATGGCGCTAGTATACCTAATCAGCTCAAAAACACGAGGGAAGGTGCTAGGTAACTATTTTCAAAATAAAAGCATTTGATACTGACAAAATAAAAAAACACTACTACTTTTATAGTAACTCCAAGCGATACATTGAAAGGGATAACAGTGAAGAAGATAGTGCCTAATATTTTAGTTGTTGACGATTCAAAAGCAATTTTGATCGTTATGGAAGCTATACTTAACGAATTGGGTATGTCCAACACTATAACTACGTGCCTGAATGCAAAAGAAGCGCTTGAAAAAGTTAAAGAGGATATCAACTACTTTGATGCTATTTTTACTGATCTCAATATGCCCGAAATGGACGGCATGGAATTAATCCGCCACTTAGGAGAGCTACATTATCAAGGCGGTATAATAATTATTTCTGAAATGGACCATAAAGTTATTAGCTTAGCTGCCAATCTCGCGAAACAACATAACGCTCACCTCATTGGTAATATTTCAAAGCCAGTGCAACTGTCTCAGGTTAGTAGGTTACTTACTAAAGTGGCGCAATTAAACAGCCACACTTTATTAAAAGAGCCAGCCATTTCAAAAGATGAGCTTATTGATGCATTAAAAAACGATGAAATAACGCCTTTTTATCAACCAAAAATAAACGCTGATAACAATAAAATTGAAAGCGTTGAAGTGTTAGCGCGTATTTTATCAAGTAAAGACGACAATATTATTTTACCTTGCCGTTTTATAAATACTGCCGAACAACACAACTTAATTAATCAAATTACATTTTCTCTTTTTGAAAAGGCCACCAGCGAATTCAAAAATATGACAGCGCAACTAGGTCATGATTTTAAAATGGCCTTTAACTTATCGCCAACCCAGCTCGATGACCTAAACTGCCCTAATAAATTACTGCTTATTTTAGAATTAAACCAACTCACGCCTAGTAATATAATTATAGAAATAACGGAACAACATGCACTCTCAAGCCTCATGCAATTAGAAACACTAAATAGATTAAGAATGCACGGTTTTGGTATATCGCTAGACGACTTTGGCGTTGGCTTTACTAATATGAACCAGCTTCGAAACCTTCCTTTTACTGAAATAAAAATAGACCGTTCACTCATTAGCCATATAGAAACAGATTTATTTTCTCAAGTGGTTGTAAGTTCGTTATTTAATATTACGAATAAAGATCATTTAGATTTAGTGGCAGAAGGCGTTGAACGCCCAGAAGAGCTCGATTATTTAAGGCACTATAGAAGAAACCTAGCCATACAAGGTTTTTTATTTAGTCGCCCTAAACCACAAGACGAATTTATATCTTGGGCTAAAGATTGGCTAAAAACTGATGGCAGCCCCGCTTAAAGCGGAACTAATATTTACTCGGGGCCTGTTAGCTAATTATCACCCCGAGTGTGTTTATCTTCTTCACTAACTATATGTGCACTACTTGCTAAGCGTTTGTGCCAACGCTGCCTTGCTACTGCGCGCATATTAGTAGATTGGTCACGCTCATCTACAATCTCTAGCCCCATTAAAGCTTCAATCATATCCTCTAACGTTACAATACCCTGCACGTCACCGTACTCATCAACAACTAAGCATATATGAGTGCGCTTTGTTAAAAGTGTTTGCAGTAACGACGATACGTTCTGAGAAGTTGGTACGGTATAAATAGGCTTAATCAATTTGCTAATTTTGTAATCGGTGCCTAAGCGGTGAAATGCCAGCATAATATCGTTTTTATGCACAAACCCAACGATATCATCGGCATCTTTATCAAATACCAACACTCTAGAAAACGATGACGATCCATGTTCATTTAAATACTGATTAACTGTTAAATCTTTATGGATTTTGAAAATAACAGTTCGCGGCGTCATTAAGTCGCATAATTTTGCATGCTTAAAATGCAACAAATTACGGATAATATCAGATTCATCTTGATGTAATGCTCCCGACTCCGTGCCTATATCTGCCATTGCCTCTATCTCTTGACGAATATAGTAAGCCTCATCGTGCTTTGGACCCATTAAATTTGTTAGCTTTTGTGCAAACCATACAAAAGGCTTTAGCGATATAACTAAAAACCGCAAAGCGTAGGTAACACTTGGGGTTAAAGCTCGCCAGTAATTAGCCCCCAAGGTTTTAGGTATAATTTCAGAAAGAATTAATACGAGAAATGTCATAATGGCTGATGCAATACCTACAGCCGCATCGGAAAAAACGACAGCCGCTTGTGCGCCAACTCCCGCTGCACCTGCAGTATGGGCAACTGTATTTAAAGTTAAAATAGCAGCTAAAGGCTGATCTATATTGTTTTTAAGCTTTTCGAGCTGTTTAGCAAGCTCAGGGTGTTTTTTTCTAAGTGATGCAACATAGCTGGGCGAAATACTTAATAACACAGCCTCCATCACAGAACATAAAAACGAAATAACAATCGCCACTACCATATAAACTATCAGTAAAGTCACTTTCTCTCCTCTATATTGGATATGTGAGCATGGTAACAATACATGCTATATTTGGCCAAACTTCCAATAATAATAGGCATAATAATGAAATTTAGCGCACCATGGTGTCATCAAAATAAGCTATTTAAGTACGCAGCAGCTCTTTTAACACTTAGCAGCTTAAGCTTTGCTGCAATAGCTGCACCATTGGATAAATCAAAAATTCAGTTTATCGGCCCACTTGCCGAAGATATGCAGTTAAAGCCTTTTCAGACACCTCATGGCAGTGCGATTATTAACAACCTATTGCCACAACTACAAGTAGACACAGATAGTTTTTCTGTATTTGGGAAAAAACAAAACTGGCAACCGTTTAATAAAATCAATGCGCTCACTTTAGGTGGGTTACAGGCACTAAAATTTAATATTGAAACAACCCGCTTTACGCAAGGTACGCTTACCTTAAAAGGGATTGAGCAAGGTCAGTTATTTATTAATGGCGAACTACAAACAGGCGATAAAAATAACTATAAGTTAGCTTTAAATAATAGTACTCACACTGTTTTAATAGTAGCCCAGCAAGTAGCTAATTGGCACGATGTAACGCTTGATTTTGCACCTAAAAGCGAGGTTGATAAAATTACGCTTAGCACTTCACACATAAAACGTTTATCTGCAAAACAACTATTTGATGCCCCTATAATTAGCCAATTATCACTCGCACCTAATGCCAAGCAGTACGTTACTACCACTCGCACTTATAGTGATAAAACACAAAATCAAGCAAATACAGTTACTGTACTTAAAGATTCAGACAATCAAACGCTTTATCGCTTTGAAGCAGGCCAACCAAGTAACATTATTTGGAGTCCAGATAACCAATATTTAGTGTATTTGTTAAATGGTGAGCTTAAACAACTTAACCGTAAAAACTTCTCAATAAAAACATTAGCAAACGATTTAGAAGGAGCTAATGGCTTTACCTTTTATAACGACACCAGTCTTTTGTTTAGCTGGTCTAAATCACCTGAGAGCACTAACAGCTTAACCAAGCACTATAAAGGTCTGCAAGATCGCTGGTCGTATGCACGTTCCATCAGCCAAATTTATATGCTTGATACTAAAAGTGGTTTAACAAAAGCACTTAGCCAAGGTCCTCTTTCTTACAACCTTGAAGATTCAAATAGTAACCGTGGCAAAGTATTAATGAGCCGCCCTGTAATGGCAATGCAGGCATCAGCTCACCCAGAAACAGAGTTAGTTGAACTCGATTTAAAATCAAATAAGTTTTCATCGCTTGGTAAATTCAAAACATTTAATTTAGCCAAATACGCAAATAAAGATATTTATGTAGTTGCAGGCCCGGACTTTAAAAATGGCGCAGGCAGAGCACTACCAAAAGCAATGCTTGCTAATAACTACGACGGGCAACTTTACCTACTTACTGAAAGCGGTAAAAACGTAAAAGCACTCAGTAAACAATTCGACCCCGCTATTGGCCAACTGCACGTTTTAGAAAACGGCGATGCGCTCATTAAAGTAACAGAGCAAGACACTCAACCACTTTACATATTTGATTTAAGTAAACAGCGCTTTAAAAAGTTAAATACAGGATTGGATATTGTTGAACAATTTAGTTACTCACACGACCGCAATACCGATATTTTATTAAGTGGCACTAACGCTTTAGCACCACAACAACTAAAACGCCTGAACGTAAGTAAAAATAAAACAGATTTAATATGGGATTCAAAACCAAGTAGCTATGCAAATACACGACTCCCTACATTAGAAGAGTTTAATTTTAAAAATAAACATGGGGTTGAAATAACGGGCCGTGTTTACATTCCAAGCAATTTAGATAAAACTAAAAAGCACCCAGCGCTCGTGTATTACTACGGCGGTACTTCACCAGTTACGCGTGGTTTTACAGGTCGTTACCCGTTTAACTTATGGGCAGAAAATGGCTACGTTGTTTATGTAGTGCAACCTACTGGCGCAACAGGGTTTGGACAAAAATTTTCAGCGCAGCATGTTAATGCCTGGGGCGACTACACCGCAGACGATATTATCGAAGGCACGCAAGCCTTTTTAAATAAATACAACTATGTTGATAGTAAAAAAGTAGGTAACTTAGGGGCATCGTACGGTGGCTTCATGACCATGTTATTGGCAACTAAAACCGATATATTTAGTGCTTCAATAGCTCATGCGGGGATTTCTAATATTACCTCGTATTGGGGTGAAGGTTGGTGGGGCTACTTATATTCTGGCGAAGCATCAAAAAATAGCTTCCCGTGGAATAACCCTGAGCTTTACAGCCAACATAGCCCTGTATTTCATGCCGACAAAGTAACAACACCTATGCTACTTCTTCATGGTGATAGCGATACCAATGTACCTGTTGGCGAAAGCTTAACAATGTACACTGCGCTTAAACTGCTTAATAAGGACGTAGAGTTAGTCGAATACAAAGGCGCCGACCATCAAATTTTTGCACGCGATAAACGATTTGATTGGTGGAACACCATGCTCGCATACTTTGATAAAAAGCTAAAAAACGAGCCTCAATGGTGGGATTCGATGTATAAAAATGACTGAGCCTGAACCTTTAAAATAACGACTTAATATAGATTTATTAATAGTAGAATTAATTATTTAGCACCTTTTAATTAGTCTAAAGGTGCTAACCTCATCCTCTAATAACGTCTTATACACCTTTGAAATATTAAGTTACTTAAAACTAATAAACCCCCTTCTCAGCATTTACCTAATGGTGCTACCATACAGAGCTATAAGCATTCAAAATAAAGTACTATGGCTATTAATGTTTTATTGGTTGAAGACGATGAACTACTCGTTAAACGCATCCAAAATCACTTTGCAGATACCGAATTTACAATAGAGGTAGACCCCACTGGCGCTGATGCACTTAACATTGTAAGGCAGCGGGTAAACCTGCGCGGTGCTATATCATTAGCCATAATTGACATTGTCTTACCAAAGCGCGACGGGCTTCAGCTCGCAAAAGAATTAAACACACTGACCGATATTGGCGTTATTGTATTATCGAGTCGTGACTCCCAAGCCGATCGTATTGCTGGCCTTGCACAAGGTGCTGATGACTATATTTGTAAGCCCGTCGATTTACTTGAGTTAGAGCTTCGCATGCGCGCGCTCTATAAGCGTGTTGCCGTTAACCTAGAAGACGACGAAAGCGAAGAGTTTATAGAATATGCTGACTTTAAGCTTCATCCTGATAACCGCACATTAATTACTGCTGCGGGCGTTGAGTCACGCTTAACTGAAGCCGAACATAAAGTGCTTATTTGCTTAATTAGTAATGCAGGTAAAGCCACATCCCGTGAAAAAATATCAGAAGAAATAGGCCAGCCCGATTGGAGTCCAAACGATCGTACTGTTGATGTGCTTATTGGTCGTTTACGTAAAAAATTAAATGACGAAAAAGATCAAAAACGCATCGTTACCGTACGCGGTAAAGGCTATATGCTTTCTATTTAATACTTAGTTAATTGCGCAATAAGGCGCTCAAATGCGCGGTAATTAAGAGCTTCCTTAAGCTCATTTAAACTAATGTTTTCAGCGCCTTTTAAATCACTAATTGTACGCGCCACCTTAATTACTCTATGGTAAGAGCGTGGCGATAAAGACAACTTCTCGCTTGCTCTAGCTAAAAATTGCAACTCTGCAGGCGCAAGTTCACAGTGCACACTCATTTCTTTATTATTAAGTCTCGCATTAACCTTACCTTGGCGTTTTAGCTGCACATAATAAGCAGCCTCAACTCTTGCTCTAACCTCAGCACTGGTTTCCTCTGGTTTGGTACTTTGTAGCTCAACACTCGTTAAACGAGGTAGTTCTATTTGCAAATCAATACGGTCAATAAAAGGCCCCGACACGCGTGATAAATAACGCATAACTTGATCGGGAGTTGCCCGTTTATCAGTATGGCTCCCCGTTGGGCTTGGGTTTAATGCTGTAATAAGCTGAAACTGCGCTGGGAACTCCATTTGCCTAGCTGCACGTGAAATAGTAACCGTACCAGTCTCCATCGGCTCACGCAGTGAATCAAGTACCTTACGCTCAAACTCTGGTAATTCGTCTAAGAAAAGCACACCGTTATGTGCCAGCGAAATTTCACCAGGCTTGGGATTTGAAGAGCCCCCCACCAAAGCAACCGCTGAGCACGTATGATGCGGATTACGAAATGGCCGCTGTCGCCAATTAGTTAAATCTATGGATTGTCCAATAATAGAGTAAAGCGCAGCTGTTGAAATAGCTTCATCGTCCGACATAGTAGGCATAATTGTAGCCATTCGCTGGGCCAGCATTGATTTACCAGTGCCAGGAGGGCCTAAAAATAATAAATTATGCCCGCCAGCTGCGGCTATTTCTAATACTCGCTTGGCACCAGGCTGACCTTTCACATCGCTTAAATCGAGTAAAAAATCAGGGGCTTGAGTGCAGTCGGGGTACTCTATATTTAATGGCAAGGGTTGTTGATTAAGTAGGTCGCCCCATACTTCTTGAATAGAGCTTACGGCTTTGCGTTTAACGCCATTAACTAAGCTTGCTAGGCTGTCGTTTGCAAGAGGTAAAAAGCAGCAGCGATCTTGCTCTTTAGCAGCAAGTACCGAAGGTAAAATAGCGTTTACACCACGCACTTCACCATTAAGAGCGAGCTCACCATAAAACTCGTACTTATGAATATCAGGACACACTATTTGCCCAGAGGCGACTAAAATACCCACCGCAATAGCCAGATCAAACCGCCCACCATCTTTTGGTAAGTCGGCTGGGGCTAAATTTACGGTTATTCGTTGATCGGGGAAACCAAATTGTGAGTTTTCGAGTGCGCTACGCACCCTGTCTTTCGACTCTTTAACAGACGCTTCGGGCAGACCTACAATATGAAAAGCAGGTAAACCATTTCCTAGGTGAACTTCTACAATAACTTCAGGGGCATTTATGCCCACTTGAGCACGAGAAAATATACGAGCTAACGACATTCCTTATCCTAGTAAATGGTGTGATTACACCAGTTTAGTCAGGATATTTAAAAACGTGTAATGTGATTTGCCATTTTATAGCGGCTAAACGAAGTAATAAGGTCATTAACATGCCTAATACCATCGCCATTTCGGTTGCTAACGAAAAACTAATGCCAAGCGTATAAACAGTACCACCCGCTATACAGGTAATAGCGTAAAGCTCACCCTTTAATAGCATAGGGATCTCGCGTGCAAGCACATCTCGAATTAATCCACCAAAGCAGCCTGTAATTACAGCCATAATTACCGCAGTCATATCGGGCATACCAACAAGCTGTGCTTTTTGCGCCCCCATTACTGCAAAAAAAGCTAACCCGAACGCATCCGCTGTTTGTAAAATATAATGAGGTATCGGCTTTTGTTTATTTATAAGGCGTGTTGTAACAAATACTGAAGCGAGTATGGCAAAAAAGTAACTTTGATCGTGTAACCAAAATACAGGAACATCTAAAATTAGATCTCGCACTGTACCACCACCAATAGCAGTTACTGTCGCTAAAACTACGACCCCAAAGCCATCCATTTTTTTCTCGTACGCTAGCAAAGTGCCTGATACAGCAAACACCGCAATGCCTATTAAATCAAACCAGTGGTAAAGTTCAGTCATATTTGTAACAACCTAAAAATATTTGTGCCGTTTTAACACAAACCAAACAAGGTTTTAAGTAATAACGATTTATTTTAAGAAGTTTATAACATTTTAAAGTGTATCTCAGGGGGCGGGAGCTTGCGCTTATGAGAAGTGAATGCCTCATGCAGTGAAGATGATCTTTAACCTATAAGCTAAATCACCACATTCACCAAATTTTAGACATAAAAAACACGCTTTAAGCGTGTCATTTCATTCTTATTTATTTCAGTGGTTGCGGGAGCCTGAACTTATAAAAGGTGAACCGACGACCTTCGGGTTATGAGCCACAATATACACACCAAATTTTAGACATAAAAAAACACGCTTTAAGCGTGCCGTTTCATTCTTATTTATTTCAGTGGTTGCGGGAGCCGGATTTGAACCGACGACCTTCGGGTTATGAGCCCGACGAGCTACCAGACTGCTCCATCCCGCGCCTGAAATTTGTAGACTTGTTTAAAGTTGCTTACATTACAACTTGGCTTCCAATTAAAGAATTGGTTGCGGGAGCCGGATTTGAACCGACGACCTTCGGGTTATGAGCCCGACGAGCTACCAGACTGCTCCATCCCGCGCCTGTATATTTTAAGTATATCGACTACTTTATTTTATCTCTTAAGTTAGAGTTTACAGTAACCTCAATCCCTAAGGAAATTGGTTGCGGGAGCCGGATTTGAACCGACGACCTTCGGGTTATGAGCCCGACGAGCTACCAGACTGCTCCATCCCGCGCCTGTAATTTCTTTAAAACATTTTCGTAATATTTACGAGCCTGCCTTGAAGAGAGCGCTACTATATAGGAATAAACATTTAATGCAAGACCTAAACTAATTAAAGTTGTTCAACCGAACAAAAAGCAACCAAATTACTATTCTGCGCTCAATCTTTGATGCGGATTAATCATTTTTTGCCATTCCCAGTCTGGATGTCCCATTACTATAAAGTCAGGGTTCTCAGTACTCTCGCGTTGGTTGTACGTTAGCGGGTTAAATTCTGCGTCGGTAATACAACCACCGGCTTCTTCAACAATAACTTGTGAAGCACCTGTATCCCACTCTCCCGTTGGACCAATTCTTAAAAAACAATCTGCTTTGCCCTCTGCAACAGTACAGGCTTTTAAAGAACACGAACCAATAGCAATCGTTGTAAACTGACTATTTAAATACTGACTCACCGCTTCTATTTTTTGGCGGCGGCTCACTGCAAGCGTCAAGCTCTCTGGCGGCGCTACAGATATTTGCTTATCAATTGAGTTTTCACGTTTAAAGGCTCCATTTTTAGCTGTAGCAAAATAAGTCACACCTTTTGCAGGCCAATGAATAACGCCAAGTACAGGATGATTATTTTCAATCAATGCAATGTTTACTGCAAAGTCGCCACTTTCTAAAATAAATTCGCCAGTACCATCCATCGGATCGAGCAACCAATAACGCTGCCAGTCCTGTCTGTCGGCGAGTGCAGGTATAGGTGTTTCTTCCGACATAATTGGGATATCGGGCGCTAAGACTTTTAATCCAGCAACCAGTACGTCATTTGCTGCTAAATCAGCTTTGGTAACAGGCGTATTATCTGATTTCTCTTGTTGGCCAATATCGCCTTTTTTATAAATGGCCATAATTGCATCGCCAGCACGCTCAGCTAATTCAATGCACGGTTCGATTAATTTATTCATCGGCAGCTCCAGACGCTAAATACTTATCTAATAATAGCAAAGCTGCAACACTGCGTGCTTCGGTAAAATCTTCTTGGTCTAATAATGACTGCCACTGAGTTAATGGCCACTTAACAACAACTAGCGGCTCTGGTTCGTCGCCAATAAGGGTTTGTGGGTATAATTGCTTAGCAAATAAAATATGCATAGTGGCATTAAAGTAACTAGGCGCCATTGTTACTGTTCTTAATGGTTTAAAATACTCAGCACCAAAGCCAATTTCTTCTTTAAGTTCTCTGTTAGCAGCTTGCTCTGGCGTTTCGCCCGGATCAATTAAGCCTTTAGGAAAACCTAACTGGTAATTGTTTGTGCCCGCACAGTATTCACGTACAAGTAGTAACTCATTATCTGCACTTAACGGAACAATCATCACTGCTCCCCGGCCACCGCCGCGAATTCGCTCATACTGGCGCTCTTCGTTATTAGAAAACTTTAACTCTAAAGACTCCACAGTAAACAGGCGACTTTTAGCAACAACATTGTTACTGAGGATTTGTGGTGGTGTTGGGTGCTTTTTCTGTGTCATTGGCGTTAATTTGCTATCATGGCAGTTAGTTCAATAATAAACCTTATAAGTTGAAATTCCTATGTTAAATTGGTCAAAAATCGATACCGTTTTGCTCGACATGGATGGAACATTACTCGATTTACATTACGACAGTCATTTTTGGCTTAACGTTATCCCTGAGCAACACGCATTAGCTAGAGGCATTAGCCTAGATGCAGCTAAAGCAGATATTTTAAAACGCTATCAAGCTGTGAGCGGTCAAATACAGTGGTATTGTTTAGATTATTGGGAGCAGCAATTAAGCTTGCCTATAATGGAGCTTAAACGAGAGTCTCAGCATTTAATTAAAATGCGCGAAGACGTACCTCATTTTTTAACCGAGCTTAAAAAAGCAGGCAAAGAGTTAATTTTACTTACCAACGCCCACCCTGAGAGCGTCATGCTAAAATTTGAGCACACAGCGATTGATAACTACCTAGATGGTGTAGTGTCTACTCATGAATATGGAGTAAGTAAAGAGCAGCAAAGTTTGTGGCACCAAGTACAAAAAGACTTAGGGTTTAATAAGCAGCGCACTTTGTTTGTAGATGACAGTGTGCCGGTATTAAATGCCGCACGAGAATACGGCATCGAGCACTTACTGGCAGTTGCTAACCCTGATAGCCAACAACCACATAACGAAATAGCCGATTACCTTAGTGTTACCGACTATCGTAAGATTATTTAACTCAGTTTACGTGGGCTAGATTTTTGGGTAACGCGCTTCAAGGCCTTGGTATACTAACTTTGCAAAATCTGCATGTTCTGTATCAAGGCTTTTAACTACTTCAACTAAATGCTCGTTATCTTCTTGCCCGTTCCACTCTTTAATATAGCTACCGTCTTTGTAGCCATGATCTTGGCGGAAAAAGTTTAACGTGTTTTTACCTACGTAGCCGCGATATAAATCATCAATATCCATACCCATTTGCGCCATACAGCCGGCAAAGGCAGCGGCATTAAACGTTTTATCTGCAACAGCGCAAGCCGCTAATATTTCTAGCGTTTGTTTAAAGTCATCCGCTTGTTGCGCATTACTAAGCTCAGTTTCAAGTTGCTTTGCTAAGTCTTCGTAGCTAGTTTTACCGTCAATTCTAAGCGATAGACCAAAATGAAAAATATCAACCAACTCTAAAATAACTTGTTCAGTATCTGGTGTTTGTTTTTTCCACCATTTCCAACCATGATGATCCAGCATTTCAGCGCACTCAACCCAAATAGCGCGGTACCATTCGAATCCTTGAGTAAACCATTGCTCATGTACTTTAGTGTTCATGGCGTTTTGCATTTCTAGCATAACTACTAGCTTGTTTAAATTGGCAGACATATTCATTCCTGTCGTTTTTGATTAGTGTAATAGTACAGATAAAGGAAGCTTAACGCATCAGCACTATCTTAATATGTAGTTTACTTTGAGCCGCTAAATTCAGCCCATGAATCAATTAAATCAATGAAATCTTCAAAGCCACAACCACTACTTAAACCATTTTCTTCAAGCGCTAAATCGTCATCTTGATACGCTATTAGGTCTTCACTGTCTTGATGAAGCGCATGGGCTTCAAATAGTGCTTCGTCTTTGGTTAATATTAAATCTATTTCTTGGCCTTTTAGCGTTAACGGCTCATAGCTTGAACTCACCGATGCAATAAGCGCTTGCACCATAGCTACTTTGTCTTTGCCTATTTCTTCGTTTAGCCAGCGACCAATAATGGCGTGTTCACTGCTTATTTTAATACGTAGCCCACTAATAGGGTCGCGAATAAATTGATATTCCATAGGGTTTGCCTGTAAATCTTTAATTACGTAATTATATACGTAAACGCCCGCAAACCACAGGACATATAAAGTAAAATAGCGCCACTAGGGCGCTATTTTACTCAACTTTAAAGCCGTTAACTTCGCGATCTATAACGCGCTGCGTCAATAATCGACCATAAGTAAATAATAGGCACAAGTACAAAACCTACAAGCACATAAATTAGTGCGTAACTTATTATAATAGCGAGTGCAAAAAATATAGCCGCTAAAATACGCCCTTGCACTAACTGCCCTAAACCAGGAAAAAATATATTACATAATGCTGCGATTACGTTACCGCCAGAACCTTGATCTGCCATACTAACCTCTGTATTTATTTGATTTTATAATTATTTACTTACACACTCTATGCCAATTTATTAAAGCTTACAAATCAAATAGTTAAATTACCCTAGATTTAAAGAGTTAGTAAATTTTGCTAACTTTAGGTCAAATTAGCAATTTTTATTATGCGTTTACACTTTTTTGCTTGTTCAAAAAACTAGCAAGTTACTCGTTTTTAAGGCTATTTTATAAATAGCTGTTTATAAAAACAGTATTTTATTTAGCCTAACAAAAACACCTGTTATACTGCCCACAATATTGATTAAAAAGGCGTAACGATGGACGTTTCACAATTACTCGATGGCTTAAATGACAAACAACGCGATGCCGTTGCAGCCCCACTACAAAACATGCTGGTATTAGCAGGTGCTGGGTCTGGTAAAACACGAGTGTTAGTTCATCGTATTGCGTGGCTTATGCAAGTTGAGCAAGCATCTGCTTACAGTATTTTTGCCGTAACCTTTACTAATAAAGCGGCTAAAGAAATGCGCAGCCGCGTTGAAGAAACACTAAAAGCCCCTGTAGGTGGTATGTGGATTGGTACGTTCCATGGTTTGTCGCATCGTATTCTACGTGCTCATCACCGTGAAGCTAACTTACCAGAAGCCTTTCAAATTTTAGACTCTGACGATCAACTTAGAATGATCAAGCGCTTATTAAAATCAATGAATATTGATGACAAAAAATGGCCCGCCAAACAATTTGGCTGGTACATTAGCGCCAAAAAAGATGAAGCACTTCGTCCTAAAGATATTCAAGCATACGATATTAACGAACAAATGATGCTGCGTGTTTACGCCGCCTACCAAGAGGCCTGTGATAGAGCAGGCCTAGTAGATTTTGCCGAAATATTACTACGCAGCTACGAAGTGTTAAAAAATAACCCTACGTTACTACGTCATTACCAGCAACGCTTTGCACATATGCTCGTAGACGAGTTCCAAGATACAAATACCATTCAATATGCATGGTTAAAGTTACTTGCAGGCGATACAAGCAGTATCATGATTGTAGGCGACGATGACCAAAGTATTTACGGTTGGCGCGGTGCTAAAATCGAAAATATTAAACGATTTTTAACTGACTTTAGCGCAGAAACCATTCGTCTTGAACAAAACTACCGTTCAACTGCAACTATTTTGAAAGCGTCTAATGCATTAATTCAAAATAACTCAGAGCGTATGGGTAAAAGCTTATGGACCGACGGTAACGATGGCGAGCCAATTTCTATTTATGCGGCATTTAATGAGTTAGACGAAGCGCGCTTTGTAAGTAGCAAACTACGAAGCTGGTTAAATGCAGGTAATGCCCTACAAGATGCCGCAATTTTATACCGTAGTAACGCGCAATCTCGTGTACTCGAGGAAGCCATGCTACAAGAAGGCTTAAAATACCGTATTTATGGTGGTATGCGATTCTTCGAACGACAAGAAATTAAAGATGCGTTGTCGTACTTACGCCTAGTAGGTAATCGTCAAGACGATGCCGCATTTGAGCGTGTAATTAATACGCCAGCACGCGGTATTGGCGATAAAACATTGAGCCATATACGAGATTGTGCACGAGCAGAATCGTTACCGCTTTGGTATGCCGCAAAAGCAATTGTAGAACAACAGCATTTATCTGGTCGTGCTTCTGGTGCAGTAAGTAAGTTTGTAGAACTAGTAGAACAAATAGAAGATAAAATTAGCGATCTAACTTTGCATGAGCAAGCCAAGTACACAATTCAAACCTCAGGCTTAATGGCAATGTACCAAGCCGAAAAAGGTGAAAAAGGCCGTGCTCGCGTAGAAAACTTAGAAGAGCTAATTAGCGCTTGTGATCAGTATGAGCTGCCTGAAGACGAAGAGTACAGCTCACCTTTACAAGGCTTTTTAGCCCATACGTCACTTGAGTCAGGTGAAGGACAAGCAGAAGAGCACGAAGACGCCGTACAAATGATGACGCTTCACTCAGCTAAAGGCTTAGAGTTTCCGCTAGTGTTTATGGTAGGCGTAGAAGAAGGCATGTTCCCTTCTCAGCAAAGCAACGAAGAGTCGGGTCGCTTAGAAGAAGAGCGCCGCCTTTGTTATGTAGGCATGACACGAGCAATGGATAAGTTATACATTAGCCATGCTGAGAGTCGCCGTTTATACGGGCAAGAAAAATACCATAGCCCATCTCGCTTTTTACGCGAAATCCCTGAAGACTGCGTAGAAGAAATCCGTATTAAAACACAGGTTTCTCGCCCGCCTGCCGCTGGGCGTTTTAGCGCATCAGTTAGCCATGCCGCATTTGAAGACAGTGGCTTTAACTTAGGACAACGCGTACTGCATGCTAAGTTTGGTATTGGTACTGTACTGAATTATGAAGGTAGTGGCGCACAATCTCGCGTACAAGTTAACTTTGACGACCTTGGTAGCAAATGGTTAGTAACGGCCTATGCACGATTACAAGCGGTATAAAGCACACCTAAATGAGTTAGAGCAACAATTAGCTGGCGCGTATCATCGTCAGCTAGTGTTGATCACGGGCAGCCCAGCTTGGTGTTATGAAATACTTAACTCATTAATAGATGAAAACAATACACTTGTTGTATCAAAGCAGTGCGCGATTAAAAATTCGTACTGGCCTACTCGCACACACCAAATTTTAGGGCAAGAATTTGCTCATGCTGTTTACGATGGTTTTAGTGGTTTGCACCCTGATAAACTTGCAGCACTTGCCGGCACCGTTAAAGCAGGAGGTATACTGTTTTTATTACTGCCTGAACTAGATGATTTAGCCTCTTGGCAAGATCCCGCATTAAGTACAGTGCAATCACACGGTCAGAGCATTGACTACAGCATATTTAATCAACGTTTCGCGACTATTATTAAACCGTTACCTGCTTTTCACTTTAGTGAAAAAAATGGCTGTATTAGTAATAACGCTAGCTATGTAATGCATAATAAAATTGATTATCTACCACAGCAAAACTGTATTGAGCAGATAGTAAAAGTAGCTAATGGCCGTGCAAACAGGCCTTTACTCATTAATGCTGATAGAGGCAGAGGTAAGTCGGCAGCACTTGGCTTAGCCGCGGCAAAACTAACTGATAAAAAAGTAATTATTTGCAGCACTCAGTTTAAAGCGACCCATAGCAGCTTTAAATATTTAGCCCAAGAGTTAAGCCTTCAATACAACGCTGAACATAAACAGCTCGCCAACTTGCACTACGTTGCACCTGACGCGTTATTAAACACACTACCTGAGTGCGATTTACTACTCGTTGATGAAGCTGCAGCAATCCCTGTTCCGTTATTACTACAAATGCTAGCTCATTACCCTCGTATAGTATTTGCAAGCACTCTGGTTGGGTATGAGGGCAATGGTAGGGGTTATACCATTCGCTTTAGTAACTATATTAAAGCGCACTATAAAGCCTCTAAAGTTGTAACGCTTGATGAGCCACTGCGTTTTGCTAAACACGATCCCCTCGAGAAGCACATTCGCACCTTGCTTGCACTCGATGCAGAATATATAGAGTTAAGTAGTGGTGAATTAGAGCAGCCAATTCATAGCGAAGTAACTCAGCAATCCCTTGTAAACAATGAATCTTTACTGCAGCAAGTTATTGCCCTACTTGCACTGGCTCACTATCAAAGTAGTGTCAACGACTTACGCCAACTACTAGACGCACCATCGCAAAGACTATTTATTAGCAAAATTAATAATCAATTAGTTGGCGTATGCTTAATCGCCATAGAAGGTGGTTTGAGTGAAGAACTTGCCCTACAGGTTATAAGTGGAGAGCGCCGTCCGCAAGGACATTTAATGGCGCAAGCACTCTCACAACTTAGCTTTAATAATGACTGTTTAACACAACTGAGCGCTCGCGTTGTACGAATAGCGATTGATCCGAGTTCCCACAATATAGGACTTGGTAAAAAGTTACTTAGTTATTGCGAATCGCAGGTAAAAAGCCAATGTAGTTGGCTTGGTGCAAGCTTTGGCGCAACAGCGCAGTTACTTAATTTTTGGCAAAACCTAGGGTTTGATACTGTAAAATTAGGTTATCAACGCGATAAAAGCACCGCTGAACATTCGGCGCTTGTAGTTAAATGCTTAAGTGACAAAAGTACAATTCTTCAACCCCTAAAAAAGCAGTTTAAAAACGATTTCTTTTATGCTCTTTTAACACACTTTAAAACACTAGATTGGCAACTCGTGAATATTATAATTGAAGGATTTAGCGACGAGTTAATAATCCTAGAGACTCACGAGCGATTAGCACTGCTCACTAAAAGTAACTTCACTCAATTTAGTATCTCTGCAACTCTTTGGCAGTTACTGAGTCAGTCACCTTCTTATATATCTCAATTAACAGAGTCGGATAAACAACTTTTAATAAAATTAGTACTTCAAAATGAAAGTAATGAAAAAGTGATTCAACACTTAGGTTTATTAGGAAAAAAGCAGCTTGAAAATCAATTTAAACGTGCCATAAAAAACCTCACTAACACCATCTAATAATTTCTAGCTGCCCTATCTCTGTTAAATTTTATCCATCTTTAAGCTATTTATTTAATTTGTTCTATCCTTAAAGCATTAAGAGGTAAATTAAGATAAAGGCATGGAATTAATAAACTTTAAAGTGGGCTGCAAAACAATTTCGCTAAAAATACTCGATATTTTATTAACTGAGCGCTTTGACAATAATCTAACAACTTTACCAAACAATAATAAAAGCTTTATTGGTGTTAAAGATTATATGGATACACCAACACCTGTTTTTGATTTAGGTATTATTTTAAATAATATCTCAACCGAACAAAGTAATGCGCATGTACTAAAACAACTAAGAATATGGCAAGACAAACTATTAAACTGGTTTAATACCCTTCATAGTAACTTATTAAATAGCTCGGCTTCTATTTCAAATAATGACGCCGAACTACAAGATTTTGTTTTGTTTTACAAAGAATTCAACACCGACAATGAAGACTTAAAATTAACAATGTCTCGGCTTGACGAGCCCTTCCAATCATTACTAGAAACAGCGAAAGCAGCCATAGCAGCCCATAATCGAAGTGATGATAAACACACATCAGCTCTGCTCGACAAAATTAAGCGCAGTAGTCTAATTCAGCTTGAGCGTTTATTTGAATCCGCTAAAGAGCAAATAACCTTAGACTATAAACCTATTATTGTTTTCACCACCAAAGATGGATTAAATCCACATGTTGGTTTATTAGTAGATAAGGTTGAAGATAATATCGACTATAAAAAAGAAGACATAAAGCCACTGGATAAGCTCACTGAGGTTGGTTTTGATCTAGACCCACAAACTACAAATATGATGCTAGGATTAATCAAGCTCCCCCAAAAGCATAGTGTATTAATTGATCCAAGCGTAATATTTAAACCAGCTCAACTAGAAGAATCTGAAAGTGAAGAAACCCAAGCTTATGGACTATTTTAAATAGCCTTTAAATTTGGTTATTAACTTTAGTACTGGAATAATGAGCTTTTCCGCTCAACTTGTACATTTAGATAAATTAGAGAAGAATCGAGTATGTAATGTCCGTTACTCCCCCATATTTCACTTTTCTGGAGATGTAAAAAAGCCCGACTATTTCTAGTCGGGCTCTCTACAATTTGAAGCCTGTGCGCTACGCAGTAGAATGTCGTAGTGCCCACAGCGGTGGAGAGCCACAGTGAAATGCTACACTATCTTTGTGTCGGGAGTCGCTACGCTCGCCCGACCTACGTGCTAGGTGTTGATGTGAGTGTATATTTATTGCGCGCATTCACTTTTCTGCAGACGTAAAAAAGCCCGACTATTTCTAGTCGGGCTCTCTACAATTTGAAGCCTGGTAATGTCCTACTTTCACATAGCAAATGCTACACTATCATCGGCGCTGTTTCGTTTCACTACTGAGTTCGGCA